>DURK01000180.1 GCA_012837325.1 Clostridiales bacterium | reverse complement strand
TTAACGGATATATCGGCAGATGTCTTGTTTGGTTGTGATAAACTTCGTCATATTCCTCTACGATCGGGTTTTGGACCTGATAGCCCTTTGATTTTTTAACAACCTTTCCTGATACATAGTATTTTTTATTTGACTTATATAGATTTGCTCGATAGGGCTGATTGAACCAAACGCAGTCTATTTCTCCTGTTTCATCAGTGCCTTTCCAAATAGTAGTGCTGAATCCTCTTTTCATTCGATTTATCCGAGGACAGCCCTTCCATTGTAAACAAAGAAATACCATTCCTTCCTGAATGGAGTCAACAGATTGTACTGAACCACGTTTTTCATATTCTCTGGGGAAAAAATTAAGGGCGTCTTCTATCGTTTCCACACCTAATTTGCTGAACAAGGCAGCCTTTTTGGGTCCTATTCCCTTTATGCTTTGAATACTGTTTCTCAATCTGTTCATCCTTCACCTATTCTATTGCTTGATTCTGACTTTATCATTGTTTTAAAGTCGAAAATTCTTCTCTTCCATACACCAATCAATGATGTAACAAGAAAAACCGGAGAACTCTCCGGTTTAATTGCCTCAGAATGATCAGCAGCCCACAACAGATGGTCTTTACTTAACAGAAGCTTGGTGTCTATTCTACAGATAAAATATAGTAGTACAAGGGCTGACCGCCGGAGAGCAGTTCCACATCCACATCGGAATGCTTTTCTTCCAGATGAGCTTGAATAAGCTTTGTATCTTGCTGATTGGCATCACTTCCATACAGCACGGTTACAATTTCCCCGCCGTCTTCCAGCATCTGATCCAGCAATTGATTGGTTACATCAGAAATACTATCACCTACAACCGAAATCTTTCCTTCTGTCAGGCCCATAATGTTTCCTTGCTTAATCTCAATTTCATCAATACGGGAATCCCTTACTGCATAGGTGACCTGACCGGATTTTACCTGCTTAATAGCCGTTGTCATAGCATTTATATTGACCTGAGCATCATTTTCAGGATTAAAAGCTATCAACGCTGCCAATCCCTGGGGTATGGTCTTGGTAGGAATGACATGAACGGGTTTTGTGCTGATATCCGCTGCCTGTCGTGCAGATAATACAATATTGCTGTTATTGGGTAGGACAAATACTTCCTTGGCATTGATCTTTTCTACCGCATTCAGTATATCCTCAATGCTCGGGTTCATAGTCTGGCCGCCTTCAATGATATAATCTGCGTTTAAATCCTTGAATACGCTGGCAATGCCTTCCCCCATGGAAACGGATACAATACCCAGGTTTTTTTCCGGTTGATCAGCCGCAGCAGTGGCTTCCATTTCGATGACATGATGGTGCTGCTCTCTCATGTTGTCAATTTTAATATTAGTCAATTCCCCGAAGCGAAGAGCCAGTTGCAGGCCTTTACCCGGCATATTGGTATGAAAGTGAACTTTTATCAGTTCCTCATCGCCTACAACCACTATGGAATCGCCCAGGCGTTCCAGTTTACCCTTCAATTTATCAACATCTTCCTCCCTGATATAAGGATGAAGGTTGGTAATAAAAAACTCAGTACAGTAAACGTGTTCAATGGATTCCCCCGATAGCCCTGCAGGTCCGGATACAGCAGCTCTGCTGCCCTTGTCATTGCTATCAATAAAGAGGTCCAGCTGCTCCAAAGGTGCTTCCAAATCAAAGTCTTCATCGAGAGCACGGGATTGACCCAGCATAATATATAAAAGACCCATGCCGCCTGAATCCACAACACCTGCCTGCTTTAACACAGGCAGCATATCAGGTGTTTTATCCAATGCTTCTTTAGCAGCATCAATAAGACCATCATAAAACAGCTCAAAATTGCTGATACGGGCTGACAGCTTCTTTGCCTCTTCTGCCGTCACCCGGGCAACTGTCAGCATGGTGCCCTCAACAGGCTTCATCACAGCCTTATAGGCAGTTTCTACGCCTGCAGCCAATGCTTCCGCATATTTTTTTGTTGTAACTTCCCGCTCACTCTTCAGGACTTTTGCAAAACCACGAAACAATTGCGACAGAATAACCCCGGAATTTCCTCTGGCACCCTTAAGGGACCCCTTGGAAAGGGCTTCTGCTACCAATGATAATTCATCAGAATGAACAGCCTTTATCTCACGGGCGGCAGACAACATGGTAAGGGACATATTTGTTCCCGTATCTCCATCAGGTACGGGAAAAACATTCAAAAAATTAACTGCTTCTTTATTGGTTTCCAAGAATTGGGCGGCCGAAAGGAACATGAGCTTCAGCTTTGCACCATCCAAAATCTCCTGGCTCAAATCAAGTACCTCCTTATAGCTGGGTCAAAGCTTATACTCTCACACCTTCGACCTTTATATTGATTTTTTTCACCGTGATTCCGGTGAGATTTTCTACATTGTATTTTACGGTGTCAATAATGTTTTGCGCTACTGCGGCAATGGAAATGCCGTATTCTACTATGATGAACAACTCAATTGCAACTTCATTGCCTTGGGTTGTTACCTTTACCCCTCTAGACAAGTTGTCACTCCCAAGAAGTTCAACCAAGCCGTCTGTTGCTCTTTTGGAAGCCATGCCTACAATACCATAACAACCAATTGCCGATATTCCGGCTAAGGTTGCCAATACTTCGTCGGAAATACGAACCTCTCCTAGTTTATTCACTGTAACAGCGCTCATTTTTCACCCTCCTTGTCGGCTTTTTCATGTACGCAGCTGTATTCTGTGTTACCATGACATGACATCATGAATATCAGATAATGGAATATAATATGAAACCCGTTCGGATTTCGCTTTAATTTTATCCTATCAATGGAAAGAATGCAACATGAAAGGCTGGAATTTTCTTTTCTTGCCAAATGTATTGGAAGGTGTTAAAATAGAGGTTGCTGTAATTTGAAAGTTGTTGCCCGTTCAAAGGAGGTGTAATTCATGGCAAAAGTTTGTGATATCTGCAATAAGGGAAAATTGTTTGGTAATACCGTGAGCCACTCTCACAGGAGGGGCAACCGAGCATGGGCTCCCAATTTAAAAAAAGTAAGAACTGTAGTAAATGGATCCCATGTCACCTTGGATATTTGCACCCGCTGTATTCGTTCAGGGAAAGTAAAATCCGTATGATATTTTATTTGAGAAATAAAGCGACACAAAAAAACGTGCACACGCACGTTTTTTATTTTATCACTTATTGGTCAACGATAATTCTCGCCTGGCTTACCTCCATCTAAGCAGACTCAAAACGCCTGCTGCGATGAGACCCAGCCCCAGTAAAACCAACCATACCCAAGGGGGAGTATATACCATCACCAGTAGAATACCAACTAAAATCAGCAAGACAGACAAAACATTCCATTTCCTGTGCGGTCTATGGGGCTTATACGGTCTATGCGGCTTGTTACCTTTCCATACAAACATTGTTCTCCCCCTTCCAGGCCACAGTCACTATGTATCCATCTTATTACATACTATTCATAAGGCTTGGAAAGGTTACTAACTTTTTTCAATCTTCTGCAATGATTGCCATTAACCAACCTGATTTGATTTGAATCTTGGCTTTGGATTGCAGCATAATATTGCTAATCCCATAGGGAGTATCCAGTGGCAATTTCTGATCCGATATTGGATATTTCAGCCCTGTTGTCGAATGAACTGCTACATTTTCACCCAACGGTAAAAGGGAAACCAATTGGCCAGGACACCCTTCTATGCAAAGCGTGTCATCAGAGACAACAATCCGGTTATGGCTGTGCAGAATCGCAGCATCGATCCCTGATTTCATCAGCCTGACCAATACCATTATATTGGCATAGGAATGATCCCACCTGCTGCCCAACGCACCTAGAAGGACTACCTGCTCCGCCCCTGATTCAACTGCGGCCTGAACCGCCAGCTCGGTATCGGTCTCGTTTTTTTCAATTGGAAAGGTGCGTATGGTTACTCCCTTTTTTTGGTATGTATCCAGAAGTGCCGGATCAACGGAATCAAAATCTCCAACAATTAAATCAGGAAACAACCCAAGGCTTTCCAAATGCCTGATTCCGCCATCACAACACACTACTAAATCAAAATCCGGCAGCATGCTCTTCAGTTTCTTTGTTTCCCCCAGCTCTCCATTGGATACAACAACTGCTCTCATAATTCAGCAGCACTTCTCATCTGTGATATCATGGCAGCCGGATCGGGAGCAGAGAAAACAGAAGAGCCTGCAACAAAACAACTGGCTCCGGCCTTTGCTGCATCCCTTATGTTTTCAAGTGAGATCCCTCCATCCACCTGAATGATCGCTTTACATTGCCGCTCCTCCAGCATCTCCTTCAGATTTTTGATTTTCTTTAACATGGATGGGATAAAGCTTTGCCCTCCAAAACCAGGATTCACAGTCATCAATAATACCATGTCCAAATCCTCTAATACATACTCCAGTACATTCAACGGAGTGGACGGGTTCAGTGCTACTGCAGCTCGAACTCCCTTTTGTTTCAAATATGCAATCGAGCGATGCAAGTGAGGAAGAACCTCAGCATGAATCGTAATGCCGTCTGCGCCGGCCTTGATAAATTCATCTACAAAATCCATTGGATTGTCCATCATCAGGTGGACATCAAAAGGTACCTTTGTAACTGGACGAATGGCTTTTACCACCATAGGTCCAAAGGAAAGATTCGGAACATAATGTGCATCCATAACATCAATATGGATCAAATCTGCGCCTCCCTTTTCGATCAGGGTAATATCCTCCCCCAGTTTTGCAAAATCCGCTGCTAATATTGATGGTGCTATTTGAATCACCATGCATTCCTCCTATTCTCTTTGATCTCTTCTATTAGATGAACATACCGCTCATATCTGCTCTTATGCAGAACACCTTCTTCAACGGCGTGCCGAACATTGCAGCCCGGTTCACTGGTATGGATGCAGCCATTGAAGTAGCATTCATGTCGGTACTGCTCAAATTCAGGATAACTCTCCTGTAATTCAACAGGATCAAAATCCATTAATTCCACCTGGCTAAAGCCCGGAGTATCCACAATCATTCCGCCATCTGGCAGTTTCAGCAGCTCTACATGACGGGTGGTATGCCTGCCTCGGCTTATCTTTTTACTGACACTGCCGGTTTCCAGGCCCACAGAGGGATGAAGTCTGTTAATGATGGAAGACTTTCCTGCACCTGATTGTCCAGCCAAAGTGGTTATCCCTTTCATAGCCTTGCTTAATTCTCCTATTCCATGACCGTACTTTCCGGAAACACAATAAATAGGGTAACCGGCAGCCTTATATTGAGAAATCAGTTGCTCCGTTTCACCATGTTCAGCCAGGTCGAGTTTGTTTATCACAAGCATAACAGAAATGCCCATTCTCATCGCTGATATCATCAGCTTGTCAACCAGAAAAAAATCAGGTTCCGGTTGTGCAACAGCAGCTACCACTGCCAGATTATCGATGTTGGCTACAGAAGGACGATTTAAGGTATTCTTTCGAGGCAGGATTTCCTCCAGTGTGCCTTCGCTCACCTGAGATTCAGGAGTAAATCTGACACGATCTCCCACCATGGGTATGATGCCCAGTTTTCGAAAACGGCCTCTCGGTCTGCAGCGAAAGACCGCCCCATCGGCCAGGACGTCATAAAACCCACCGATTCCCTTTAGTATAACACCTTCCTTCATTCGTCTCCCCTTTCCGGCTTGGTGAAATCCAAGGTCTGGGTCATAACATACTCATTGTCAATCCAAATGGCATAGCTCTGTACGCCCGTATCTTCCAATATAATTTCAATCTTGCCATCCGCAGGATTGTGCTCCTTATCGTACATGATTTCCTCATCCGATGTGCGGATTATCTGCACTCGCAGGTTTCTCGTGCCATGAAGAGGAATTTCAATCTTTTTCTTTCGCCTGGGCTGCTCACCCATGCTGACCCATAAATCTATCTTTCTGCCCTGCTCTACACTGACATCAGGCTGAGGAGACTGCCTGAAGACAATATCTTCTTTATATTCATCATTATACTCGCGGGTAATTTTTCCTATATCCAGCTTGCTATTCTTGATCATTTCCATGGCCATGTTTTCAGTCAGACCGATGTATTTACCAATCACCGTCATGGTATCTTCGGGACCTTTGCTGATAAACAAGCGGACCTCGGTGCCTTCCGGTACTTCCTGATATGCTGAAGGCTCCTGCCTGACTACATAGCCGCTGGCGATATCGCTGCTGATATATTCCGGCTGAGCTATTTTAAATCCATTGTTTTCCAAATCGACTTCCGCACTGCGCTGGGACTGATTTGTCACATCCGGGACCGGAACCAGCTTTATACCGCTGCTGATTACAACATTAACCATACTGTCCGTTTTTACAGTATCGCCCTCCTGGGGATGCTGGGATATAATCTTTCCCTCTTCTACGGTATCGTCATGTCTCCATTCCTCGATATTTAGAAGCAAACCCCTTTCTTTCAGAATCTTCCTGGCTTCCGTCTCGTCCAGCCCTTCTACCAGTGGAACCTGTGTATCCCGGTAGGTGAAATTCTGATTATAAATACTGCGTACAACCATAAAAAGCACAAGCAATACGGCTGCTGCTGCTATGATAGAGAATGTCACCAAGACCCATCCGCGGCGCTTGTCCAACTCTTGCGCCTCAACGGGACTGACCCCATTTAATGACCTTGAGTTTTGTTCCTCCAGTTCATGAAGGCTGGGAATGATTCGGGTGGCCTGTTCATCCTCCGATATACGCTTGACATAAGAGCCGTCTGGATGATCCAGAGCCTGACTCAAGTCATGCAGCATCTCCGCTGCATCATGATATCTGTTTTCGAGGTTTTTTTCAATGGCCCGCTGAATGATATATTGAATACTCTTTGGAACATCGGGATTGATTTCACCTGGTGGTGTTACCTGCTCCTGAATGTGTTTCAATGCCACGGAAATAGCGCTGTCACCTTCAAAAGGCACCACACCCGTTACCATTTCGTACAGCACAATACCCAGGGAGTAAATATCAGATTTTTTGTCAACATAACCTCCTTTGGCTTGCTCTGGAGAAAAATAATGAACGGATCCGATTACATTGGCACCAGCCATGGTAACGGTAGAAGATGTTACTGCCCTTGCTATTCCAAAATCCGCTACCTTTGCCGTTCCTTCTTTGTTGATCAGGATATTTTGAGGTTTTATATCCCTATGAACGATATTGTTTTCATGGGCATGATGCAATGCAGAGCAGATCTGAGAGGCGATGCGAACAGCTTCCTTGCTGGTAAGCCTGCCCTCCTTCCGAATGTACTCCTTCAATGTCATGCCATCCACATACTCCATGACGATGTAATGGGTCCCATTTTCCTGCCCCACATCATACATGTTTACTATATTTGGATGAGAGAGGCTTGCCGCTGCTTGAGATTCTCTTTTAAACCGTGTTACAAATTCCTCATTATCCACCAAATCAGGGCGCAGAATTTTCACGGCAACATATCGCTTCAGAAGATGACATTTGGCTTTGTATACCACCGCCATTCCGCCTCCGCCTGTTTTTTCCAGTAATTCATACCGGCCACCCAGAATTTTACCGAGCAAGGTCTTCACCTCTCTTTCCCGTGCCGGTGTACCTGGCTGCGGCTATGGTAATATCATCGGAGCCGCCTAATGCCAAAGCTTTGTTTCCCAGCATTTCCGTCAAGTTCGTCATGGAAATATTATGCGGCAAATCTGTCACCTGTTCCTCCAGGTTGACATAATTTATCAAACCGTCTGTACACAACAGAACGATATCCCCCTCTTGAAGTATTTCTTCAAAATAATCAATCCGCAGCTTATCATCCGTGCCCAAAGCTCTGGTAATAACATTTTTTTTGGGATGAATATCTACCTCGTCCTTGGTTATGCTGCCATGATCCAATAGCTCCTGTACCAAAGAATGATCACGGGTTATTTGCCTGACACAGCCTTGCTGAATCAAGTAGCAGCGGCTGTCTCCTATATGGGCAACATGCAATCGATCTTCGTCAAATACCACCAAAGTGAGAGTGGTGCCCATGCCTGAAAACTGTTCTTCCGAACGGGACAAATCAAAAACTTGTTCATTTGCCTGTTCAATGGAATGTTGAATGGCTTGAACCAACTCTTCAGAATGCAGCAGGCTGCTTTTGTTTTGATCAAAATACGCAGCTATGTGTTCCACTGCAAGCTTGCTGGCCAACTCTCCGGCTTTGTGACCACCCATCCCATCGGCTACGATCATCATGGCTAGTTGATCCTGACCGTTTCCGGGAATATAAAAATAATCTTCATTTGATTTTCTTTGAAGGCCTTTATGGCTGTATGCCGCGTATTCCATTAGAAACCCCCTTACACCTGCTTTAGATAAGCGGTTTTTAATTGTCCGCAGGCACCTTGAATGTCCAAGCCCATTTCTCTCCTGCGGGTTGTATTGATCCCAGCAGATTTCAAGATCGATGCAAACAATTTTATTGATTCATCATGACTGCGCTTTTGACTGCTGTGCTTGTTTTCATTTAACGGTATCAGATTTACATGGCACGGAAACCCCTTAAGCAGGTCAGCAAGTTCAGCAGCGTGTTCCGGCATGTCATTCACGTGATGAATCAGCGCATATTCAAAAGTCACCCTTCTGCCTGTCTTTTCAAAATAATATTTGCTTGCTTCTACCACCTCTTGTATGGAGTATGCATGAGCGATCCTCATGATGCTCTGCCGGATTCGATCATTTGGCGCATGAAGAGATACAGCAAGATTAATGCTCAGCCCTTCATCAGCAAGCAGACGCATCTTTGGTACCAACCCGCAAGTAGACAGGGTTATGTTTCTCCAGCCCATATTGTATCCCTTGGGATGGTGAATCTGATGCAGAAATTTCATGGTATTGGCATAATTGTCAAGCGGTTCACCACTGCCCATAAGAACTACACCATGTACCGGCTGCCAGCCCATTTCCTCTATATCTTGATTCACTGTTAATACCTGACCCATCATTTCCCCTGCAGTCAATTGCCTCACTAGGCCTCCTGTGGCCGAGGCGCAAAAACTGCATCCCATAGCACAACCAACTTGGGTGGACAGGCATATTGTATTGCCATGAAGATATTTCATGACAACACATTCTATTATATTATTGTCAGAGAGCAAATACAAATACTTTATAGTATGCTTGTCTGAGGATACCAATCGTTGCTGTTGCGCAAGCAATCCGATGCTAAAATGATTTTGCAGCTTTTGTATCAAAGCTTTGGATAGGTTTGTCATTTCACTGAAGGAAGATACCCCTTTATATAACCATTGGAAAACTTGCTCTGCGCGATATTGCTTTTCACCAAGGGAAACCAAATCTGTCTTCAATTCCTCCAAACTTCTATCCAGAACATTTATTTTACCTTTCATATTTCTTCCTTGTATGTTCATAATCTCATTTGGCTTATCGTTCAAGTGCTCCTCCTCCTCATTCTGGCTATAAAAAACCCATCTATTCCATGTAAGGAAGGAATGATCTGCAGCTGTCCGTTTTGTACTGCAGAATGCAAGGATTGTGGCACAAAGGAGAAAATATCTTCCAGATAAAACTCCTGATGGCTACTTAGAAAACCACTCACAATGTCTTGGTTTTCTGCAGGATTTATGGTACAGGTGCTGTACACCAACACTCCGCAAGGCTTGACATAGCTGCTGCAGACAGAAAGAATTTTTTCCTGCAGGAGGGGAAGCTCCTGCAATACATTTGGCGTAACGTTGAGCTTGATATCGGGCTTTTTATGTATGATGCCCAGTCCTGAACAGGGAGCATCCACCAATACCCGGTCAAATCGATCAGTCCACTTGGAATTGTATGCCGATGCATCTACAACGGAGGGTTGAACGATTTCAGCTCCCATTCGAGTTCGATTTCGCTCTATTAGCTCCACCCGGTGAGGGTGAACATCCCAGGCATGGATTAAACCGTTTCCTTTCATCAGTTCAGCCATATGAATTGCCTTTCCACCGGGAGCACTGCAAGCATCCAGTATGATTTCACCTGGTTGAGGGTTCAAAATATAAGAGTCCAGGATAGAGCTTTCCCCTTGCACCATATAGTAACCTTCTTTATAAAAGAGATTTTCATCCAAATCCCCCATATTGGAAATTTGCAATACATTATCCAGGTGAAGCCCATCTTCAACTTCCATGGCACAATTCAGAAGTTTTTCCTTCAAAGCATCCCTTGTGGTTTTCAGGGTATTCACTCGAATGGAAACCCTGTTCTCTGTCTTCAAGGGTTTCATGATTGTTTCTGCCATCTCCTGTCCAAAGTCCCTAATCCATTTTTTCACCAGCCAAAGTGGATAGCTGTATTGTATTGATAGGTTTTCAGCAATCGACAAATTTGAATCAGGCTGCAGCATTTTTTCCTTGCTGCGCGCCAGGTTGCGCAAAATTCCATTTACCAGACCCTTCAATGCAAATAAGCCGTGTTCTTTACATAACTTTACGGCTTCATTGCAGGCTGCAGAATCCGGGACCCGATCCAGATATAGAATTTGGTAGGCCCCCAAACGCAGAATATTTTTAGTCCAGGGATTTATCCGCTTTAAGGCTGCTAGCTTGCCAAGGTAATAGTCTATGGTGATTTGATTTTCCAAAGTACCATAAACCAACTGGGTAACAAAAGCAGCGTCCCGCCCGCTAAGTGAATGGATTCGGAGGTTTTCCTTCAAACTGATATTGGCATATCGACCGTCCTGGTTTATTTCTTTGAGAATCTGCAAAGCTGCGAATCGGGTTAGCATGGCAGAATCCTTACGACTCTCCTGGTTTCGTCTTTGTACCATATTTTTATCCTATTTTGTTCATGCCGGTATTTTCAGGTCTGCCCAGTTTCGTACCTACCTCTATCGGGTTGCCTCTCAGATAATCTAAATCGGACAACTGCTTTCCTCCTTGTTCTTGTAACTGCATAATTCGTATTGCATCTCGTCCGCAAGCAACCTGCAAACCGTTTAGCTGGTCAGCTGTAAGAACGGTTCCAGGAGCATACCCATGCTGTGGGCACTTTATTGTCAGGGCTTTCGCAACCTTAAGCCTTCTGCCTCGACTGTTAAATGTAAAAGCACCAGGCCATGGTGTCAGACCTCTTACCAAATTACAAATGGATTCTGCAGATTTCTTCCATTGAATCTCTCCCATACTCTTATCTATTTTACTGCAATAAGTTGCTTTTTTCGGGTCCTGAGGGGTGCCAACAGGTTTACCCTGCACAAACAGGTTAAGAATAGCGGAGATCATGTTTGCTCCCATATCAGCCAGTCGATCGTGAAGATGGCCTGCATTATCCTCCGGGTCTATGGCCAGCTGCTGCTGAATGATAATATCTCCCGTATCCATACCTTCATCCATATAAATAATACTGATCCCCGTCTTTTCTCTGCCGTCTATCAATACCTGCTGGATTGGTGATGCGCCTCGATACTCAGGCAGCAGAGAAGCATGGACATTGATGCATCCCAGAGGTGGAATATCCAGTAAGTTACCAGGCAGTATTTGACCATAGGCTGCAGTAACAATCAAATCAGGATTCAGCCTTTCTATTTTCTCCAAAAAGTCTTGATTGCCCCGTATTTTCAAAGGCTGATACACGGGAATCTGATTTTCCATTGCCCATACTTTGACAGGGGGCGGGGTTAGAAGCTTTCCGCGTCCCTTTGGTCTGTCCGGTTGGGTGACAACAGCAAGCAATTGATGATTGCTGTTTAAAACAGCTTGCACAACAGGCAGGGCAAAATCAGGAGTGCCCATAAAAATAATTTTCAGCAAAAATCCATCCTCCAGTTATTAAGAAATAATTCGATTCTATCAAGTTACTCTTTCAATCGATTCGGGTATCGCTTTGTCAATAAACAGAATCCCATCCAAATGGTCCAACTCATGGCATAAAGCGATTGCCATCAGACCTGTTCCCTTGATCTCTATTTCTCTGCCATCCCGATCCAGAGCTTTTACCACTACATCAGCGGGGCGTTTGACTTGTGCTCTGACACCGGGAATACTCAAACAGCCTTCATACTCTGTTTGCTCACCTGTCTGACTCACAATTTCGGGATTGATTAAAGCCTGCACGCCCTCCCCAACATCAATCACCACAATACGTTTCAACACACCAATCTGGGGAGCAGCCAGGCCTACACCATCTGCATGATGCATCGTATCAATCATATCAGAAATGAGTATTTGTACTCTTTCATCTATCTTATCCACTGTTTTTGATTTTTTGCGAAGGATCTCATCTTTCTGATGAAGCTTAATTTGTCTAAAGGCCATTACAATCACTCTTTCTATATTAAACTAAGGGGTTTGAAATCCAAAGCTGCGCTGAGGGTATCACGGTAGAACTCCTTATTCAGATCTTCGGCCAAATGGTGAAACGCTTGAAGGTATTTCTCATCTGTTCGGATCCGGATTAAAAGCTGCCAACGATATCTGTTTTTTATTCTTTCAATCGGAGCAGGGTATGCTCCCAGGTCAATCAACCCTTCTTGCAGCAATCTGTTGTCTGCGACACGTTTCTCCAACCATTGTATCATATTTTTTGAAAAATTCACTATCTCCTTTTCCTCTTCACCGGTTATCAATACACG
Source organism: Clostridiales bacterium (assembly GCA_012837325.1). GTDB lineage: Bacteria > Bacillota > Clostridia > Caldicoprobacterales > DTU083 > DURK01. The sequence goes on along the minus strand of DURK01000180.1, from coordinate 6,098 downwards.
TATGATATGGGAAAAAGGCGGGTAGGAAAACTGCTGTCGAATTTGGAGTTCCCTTTGAAAAAAACCCGAATAATCGTGATTTGAGGCATGCCTCACTGCATAATGCCCAGGTTGATAGGTTTGAATCACTACCCGTCCGGGTTTACTGCTCCGGCCTGCACGCCCCGCCACCTGTGTAAGCAGCTGAAAAGTCTTTTCACTGCTTCGGTAATCCGGAAGATTCAATGCTGAATCCGCTGCCAGTACGCCAACGAGTGTGACATTGGGGAAGTCCAGGCCTTTGGCCACCATCTGGGTGCCTAGGAGAATGTCATATTCCTGCCTTTCAAAAGCATCCAAAATTTTGTGATGAGCTCCTTTTCTGCCTGTTGTATCCGTATCCATTCTCAGCAGCCGGACAGTAGGAAACAGTTGGTGCAGCTCTTCCTCGACCCTTTGGGTGCCTGCACCAAAGTGCTTGATATATTTGCTTTTGCATTCAGGACAAATTCTGGGGTATCCCTCCCGATAACCACAATAATGGCACTTTAAAGCATCTTCTCTAACATGAAAGGTTAAAGATACATCGCAGTTGCGGCACTTCACTACATGACCGCAGCTTCGGCAGGATACAAAGTGAGCATAACCCCTACGATTGATCAGAAGAATGGCTTGTTCCTTCTGAGTGATGCAGTGCTTCAAGGCTTGATACAATGCATTGCTGAACATGCTGCGGTTCCCCATTTCCAACTCCAGCCTCATGTCTACGATTTCCACCTGCGGGAGGGTTTGACAGCCTACCCGGTTTTTCATTTCAATCAGCAGGTATTCTCCCTGTATCGCTTTATAATAATCCTCCAAGCTGGGGGTAGCACTACCCAGCACCAAAACAGCTCCATCCAGGCTGCACCGTTTTGCAGCAATATCCCTGGCATGATACCGAGGACGAACTTCGGATTTATAGCTATCCTCATGTGCCTCATCCATAATAATGAGGCCCAGGCGTTCCAGTGGAGCAAATACTGCTGACCTGGCACCTACCACAATTTGTACTTCATTGCTTCGAATTCTCCGCCATTCGTCATACCGCTCACCCAATGACAAACGGCTGTGAAGAATGGCTACCCGATTACCGAATCGCCCTTTGAAACGCCCAACCGTTTGGGGGGTAAGAGAGATCTCCGGTACCAGAACGATAACCTCTCTTCCCTTCGCCAAAGCAAGCTCAGCAGCCCTCATGTAAACCTCAGTCTTTCCACTCCCTGTCACTCCCCGCAGGAGTACGGTGCCTTTTCCCTCCCTGATACAGTTTTCGATCACCTTGGAAGCTGCAGCTTGTTCTTCATTGAACTCAGGTGACTTGGTGGGTATTTGGGCGATTGGCCAGGGATTACGATAAGTGTCTTCCTCTTCAATTCGTATGTACCCTCGCTTCAGCAATGATTGAATGCTGGATTGTGAAGCCCCTGACAGATCAAGTAGTTCATCGCGCAGCATGGATTCATTCTGCTCCAGGATTTTTAATATAGCCGCCATACCTGGAGAACGGCTTTCCACCTTCTTAATCCATTCATCAACACAATCGGTATCTTCTAAAACGACTACCAGTTGTTTTTTTTTCTTCATATTCATACGCAGTCCAGGTGGAATAAAACAACGAATTGCTTCGATGAACATGCAGTGGTATTCCTTTTTCATCCAGAAAATCAGAGATGTTGCTGATGAATGAAGGGCAGGCCCCGGATCCAGAAGCTTTTTGATTGGCTTGATTCTTTCCAGTGGAACATCCGTCTCATCATCCAAAGTAAGTACATACCCTTGCACACTGCGGTGTCCGAACGGGACTTGTACCCGTACTCCGATCTGTATCTGGTCTGAAAGGTTTTCAGGAACGGTATAGTGGAACAATTTGTCCAATGAGGGGTGAATTTGATCGATGACCACGCCTGCATACTGTCTTTTTATCACCGTTTTACTCCTCTCATATGCCCTTTCTTATGACGAATGGATTTGGTTAAACAGCATGAATCAACATTCACATATGTGTCTATATTGTAAATCATTTCAATCTACATTAAAAAAAGGTACTGTGTACCTTTTTTATGCCTTGTTCATATGCCTGTAGGTTACCAAGCCTGCTTCGATTTCCTTAATAGCGGTAGAAACCGGTCTGTCGGCGGCACCCTCCTCGCAAATTGGAGATGAAGCCTTAGAAACCAATTGTCTTGCTCTTTTGGCCACAGCTACCACCAGGGTATATTTGCTGTCTACCTTTGCCATAAGTGTTTTTAAAGTTGGATAAATCATCTATATCTCTCCTTGTAATTGCATGATTAAAGGTTTGTTTCGATCAACCCGGCATTTTTCTGCCAGCACAATTGCTTCTATTTTATGAACTGCCTCTTCTATCTTATCATTTACAACCACATAATTATAGCGCTTGATAAAATTGATTTCTTCAAAAGCACTTGTAAACCGCTTCAAAACGACTTCAGGTTGTTCCGTCCCGCGCTGAACGATACGCCTTTTTAGCTCCTCCATATTTGGAGGCACGATAAAAATAAATACTCCCTTATCAAAACGCTCCTTTACCTTCAAAGCACCCTGTATGTCAATTTCCAATATCACGTCTCGCCCTTCCATCAATTGCTGCTGCACAAATTTTCTGGGAGTGCCGTAATAATTGTCATAGACTTTTGCATACTCCAGGAACTCATTTTCCTCTATCATTCTCTCAAACTCATCCTGAGCTTTGAAAAAGTAATTGATTCCATCCTTTTCCGCAGGCCGAGGAGGCCTGGTGGTAGCTGAAACTGACAATACTGCATTCGGATGCCGCCGAAGCCATTCTTTGCAGATGGTGCCTTTTCCAGCTCCGGATGGACCCGAAATTACTATAAGCAATCCCTTTTTCTTCATGTTATGATCCTTTCAAGGTGTCTTGTATAACAAGACATACTAGTCTTCCTCTCCTGTTGATGCTGCAGGTTCCTTGGAATCGAGACGATGAGCTACGGTTTCAGGCTGAACTGCAGAGAGAATGACATGATCGCTGTCGGTAATAATAACCGCGCGGGTTCTGCGTCCATAGGTTGCATCAATCAACATGCCTCTGTCTCGGGCATCCTGGATAATTCTCTTGATCGGTGCAGATTCCGGACTGACTATGGCAATCATGCGGTTTGCGGATACAATATTGCCAAATCCGATGTTGATTAATTTTATCCCCATAATCCTGCTTCCTGCTTTCTAAGCATTACTCAATGTTTTGAACTTGCTCTCGAATTTTCTCTATTTCACTTTTCATATCTACCACATAGCTGGTGATGGTAATATCCGATGACTTCGAACCAATGGTATTGGCTTCTCGATTCATCTCTTGAACGATAAAGTCCAGTTTTCGTCCGATACAGCCCCCGGCCTTTATATTCTGTCGAAGCTGTGTTAAATGACTCTTCATTCGTACGACCTCTTCCGTGATATTGGAACGATCAGCAAAATAGGCCACTTCAGATTGGAATCGAGTTTCATCAAACTCTGTATTTTTAAGAAGTTCCTTCACTCTCAGCTCCAGCTTTTGCTGATACTCTTCCACCACTTTGGGAGAACGTTGTTCAACGGCATCCAGCATATTCTGGATCAATTGACTACGCGCAATGATATCTTCGGCTAGGAAGCTGCCTTCTTTTTCACGCATCTCTGATACCAATACAAGGGCCTGATCTAAGGCAGTGAACAGCAAATCTTTCAGGATTTCCTCATCATCTTCAGATTTTGTTACTATAAATATATCATCGATATCGGCAAGGATGGACAGATCAGGTTTGCTGTTCAGTTCAAACTTTTCAGCCAAGGCAAGAAAGGCGGAGTAATATGCTTCTGCCACTGATTCGTTTACAGTGACAGTCAGTTGATCCTGAGCATTGTTCTGATAACTAACATATACTTCTATTCGACCTCGAGATAGTTTTTTTTGAATTTTTTTGCGAACATCTTCCTCCAGCATGGATAGACTTTTTGGCATACGCAAACTGATATCCAAATATCGATGATTCACCGTTTTCAGCTCGATATTTACCTCCCGGTTGTTGCCTTCGGCTCTGCCTCTGCCGAATCCTGTCATGCTCATAACCATAAGCTGCATCCTTCCTTGAACCTGCCGAACATTTTCATAGCTTTTATTCATCCAACAAGGTTCTTCCTAGTATTATAGCCCAGTTTCGGCATTCTTTGCAAGCATTTCAGGTAACTTTCGTTCAAGTGCTTTTATTGAGCAAACAAGTCAATTAACATTACTATACTGCGAGAAGACTGCATAATGATAATAGTAGTAATATTGTTAAGGGAGGCTAATTATGGCTTTTTCATTGACAGGAAATTACATATTGGATTTTGCTCTCATCCAGGCATTGTCAGTTTTTTATCTATCAGATGCAGCTCTTGTTCTTATGAAATGGAGGGAATCAGAGAATCAAGCAGTGAGAAGGCTTTTCGAACCACCTGCAGCTGCTTGGTATGAGAAGGCTGCCGGAACGAACCTAAAACTCGTAAGCAGTGCTGCAAATCCATGTATGAAGACAACGGGATACAGCATTCAAGTGCTTTCCCGCATGGCAGAAATTTTACCTGACTACAGGGTTGTGTCCTGCCTGTCAAGTCCTTCACTTTGTAAGGAGTGGAAGACCATAGCAGCCTTACAGCTGCAATTCTGCCTGGAGTATCAGAAGGAGAATAAATGTACGCCTAGAGAGTGCGCAGCTATTTTAGAAGGAGGAGCTTTTCTGCTTCATGCTGTAAATCCAATGGAAGAAGGGCAAGATTTTCTGTTTGATCTGCAGAAGCTGTCACAGAAGATTATGGAAGAACTGGATATAGACTTGGCCGGTACCATGGAATTGGCTGTTGTCATCCGAGGGTTAACAGCTTGGCTCAGACGGAATCATATCAATCATCAAAGAAGCGACTTTCTTTCCTCCCTTGTACTTGAAACATTGAACAGGAAAAACAGATCCGGACTCTTTCGTTTCAGCATCGAAGGATATGCTTCTGTTCCGATAGGACAACAACTTTTCATTTTGGATGCGTTGCTGCAGTCTTATCCATACGTGCAATTGGACTTTGTTCTAGAGCAGATATTCGATATGTTTAGCAGCCTTTATCGGTTTGCTTATAAAGATGCGATTGAGTTGCTTTCATTCAAACGAAAAAATATCAGCTACACAGCGTTTGAAATTGGTGCATTGATAACTTGTCTCAGCAGTATTGGCGAATATTCCACCAATGAATCCGGCCAAAAAAATACCATCAACAAAATGATTGACTCTTTCCTTGAACTGCTTGTCCAATCCTACATCCAGTCCCATGAAAAGGAGATAAAACGGTTAATTCGCTGGATTTGCCTGTCCCATGAAGGGATCATACAAAAAAAAGATAAGCCGTCAATTCGAACAATTTTCCCGAAACGCATTCATTTAAGCAACCACCATGCCGGGATCGCATGGAACCGGAATGGATTAATCAATCAAGCTGATATTCTTTATCTCTGCTGCTCTATGATATCTCTGATAGACAAAAATGATACAGACGACCTGTATCCCGGCAATTTAAAAATAGATATTCCAACAATGGAATCCTTGAAAGTGTTGTATGAATTACTTTTTCATCCATGATTATCCCTGATGGATGTCATCCGTATCGGACTTTTTATATGATGATCCGTGTTTTGTTCGTATGTATAAGCAGCACGGAATAAATCCCCTTCCCCAAAGTGCTTTCCAATCAACTGCATTCCTATAGGCAGGCCATTCGCATCAAACCCGCAAGGAATTGACACAGCAGGTAATCCTGACAGATTTACGGGAACCGTAAATGCATCGTATTCAAACATCCCAACAGTATTGTTTTGCATTTCCCCAAATCGAAAGGCTGTATCCGGATTGGTGGCTGACAAAATTAAATCACACTTCTCAAAGGCTTGTTCGAAGTCCTGTTTGATTAAAGTTCGGATTCTCAGAGCTTTCATGTAGTAGGCATCATAGTTCTCGCTGTGTAACCCGATATTCCCCAACAAAATCCGTTTCTTCACACCTGCGCCCAGACCAAGCAGGCCTGTTTCTACT
>DURK01000179.1 GCA_012837325.1 Clostridiales bacterium | reverse complement strand
GGCTTTTCTTATCTCTATTTTAATAGGTATGATCCTTGGCATGGTAAACGCATTTTTCATTTCGAAGTTCAATATTCCAGCCATTATCGTGTCATTGGGCACCTCCAGCATTATTCGGGGAGCACTCATGCTGATTACCAATGGAGATTGGATCTCAGGCCTGAAAGGGCCCTTCATACAAGTGGCCAACAATAAGCTGGGTCCGGTTACCTTTTCGGTATATGTCTGGATATTTGTGCTTCTTTTCACCTGCTTCATGCTGTATTATACGCGAATAGGACGGAATATTCTTGCGGTGGGGGGCAACAAAAATGCGGCTGAACGGATAGGAATAAACAGGTTTTCCGTGTTCCTGTTCTCCTTTGGTTTTATGGGTGCATTATCAGGAGTCGCTGCGGCACTTTATGTGTCGAAGCTGGCCATAGCACAGCCGACTGCGGCAATGGGTGTGGAAATGAAATTAATCGCTGCTGCAGTGATCGGAGGCACCATGTTTTCCGGAGGGGTCGCATCCATATTGGGAACCTTTTTAGGGGCCTTGCTCTTTGGCCTGATTGAGAATGCATTGGTTTTAACCAAGGTTCCTGTTTACTGGCAAAGCCTTGCTACGGGTCTTGTTTTGATAGCGGCGATTGCATCATCTGCTTATCAGGTTGGCAGCTCATACAGGAAAGACAAGCTGCGCACCGGAGGAGGGAAACTGAATGACACGACTAAATAAAATGATAAACAACAACGAAATCATGCTGGGTATATTTGCATTGCTGCTGTTTATATCATTTTCATTTGCCAGCTCCTATTTTTTCAGGCTGGGAAATCTCATGCAGCTGACAGCCCAGCTGGTCGAATTAGGCCTTTTAACCCTTGCCATGTCCGCATCCATTATCTCCGGCGGCATGGATCTTTCCATCGGTGCGATGACCAGTCTGTCCACGGTGCTTCTGGCAATATTTATGGGTACAATGGGGTTGAATATGTGGGTGTCCATTTTACTTGCTTTTCTCATCGCCATGATTTGCGGAGCCCTGAACGGGTTCCTATGCGGTTTCCTTAAAATCAACTCCATGCTGGCTACTCTGGGAACCCAAGCGCTTTTTACAGGTATTGGGCTTGTTATATCCAAAGGGGTAACCATTCAATGCTTCAGGGAAGAATTTTTCTTCTTCGGACAGGGACGGATAGGCGGCCTGTTACCATTTCAAACCGTTATTTTGATCCTTGCAGCAACCCTTTCCGTACTATTAATATCGAACTCCATATGGGGAAGACGGATCTACCTGATCGGAAGCAGCCCTGAAGCCGCCAGGTTTGCCGGTATCAATCAGGAATGGAATATTATGCTGGTTTATATTTACTCTGCCCTGATGTCATTTATCTGTGCAATCATCGTTACATCGCGGATTTCAGGAGGAAGAGCAGATGTTGCCGATCCTCTGGTACTTCAAAGCGTATCTGCAGCCGTATTCGGCGGGATCAGCATTACCGGAGGCTCCGGGAACATTCTGGGTGCCATGATCGGGGTTATCATTTTTACGCTGGTTTCAAACGGGATGAACATGATGGGAGCTTCCCAGTTTCTGCAGCAGATTATTATCGGTTCCATCCTGTTAGCGGTATTAATATTCAGGTATTTTACGAAGAAACAATAAAGGTTCATCCGGAGAGGGGGTCGATAATGAAGAGGTAATGATATTCACCCGTACAGTTGACCAATTATAAAATTTTGGAGGAGGCAAAAAGATGAAAAGTCGAAAATTGGTGTTATCAATCATCCTGTTAATCGCCTTTACCTTGAGTCTTGCAGCATGCGGACAGGATCAAGGTACAGGCACCGACAAGGGATCCGAAAGCAAAGGGACAATAGCCGTTTTGAATTATGTATCCAGTGCTCCTTATTTTGCCTGTGGTGAAGAGAAGGCCATTCAAGCAGGTAAAGATGCCGGATACGACGTGATTTATACTGGGACACCGGAAGTGGACACTCCAAAATTTATCAGCCTGATTCAAGATATGATTCAGAAGGATGTCAAAGCCTTGTGTGTCGCTTCGGGAGACTCTACTTCTGTTGTACCCGTATTAAAAGAGGCCAGGGAAAAGGGCATAAAGGTGGTTTCCTGGGACCTGGACGTAGCAGAAGAGGGGCGCGACTTGTATGCCGGCATCATGGATTTGGCTGAGCTTGGCGTTCCCATGGTTGAGGAAATGGTTAAGACCATCGGGGATGAGGGCGAATTTGCCATTATAACCGGCGTTCTGACCAATGAGTTCCTGCAGGCGAGAATCAACAGAATACTGGAATATATTGAAGAGAAATATCCAAAGCTTGAATGTGTCGCGGTAGAAGGAATGGATGAAGACCCGGAAAAATGCTTTGCTGTCGCCCAGAATATTATCGCAGCCTATCCCAATATAAAGGCGATCATGAGCAACGTTTCTACCGGGATGGGGCCGATTGGGAAGGCCATTGAGCAGGAGGGCATGATCGGTAAAATCTATGTTACCGGACAGTCAACCCCCAATCTTGCCAAGCCTGTATTTGAAAGCGGAGCTGCAGAGAGCGCCGTTTTGTGGGATCCTGGCGATTGGGCAGCTTTTGCGGTGAAAGCAGCCATAAACCTTGTAGAAGGAGCGGATATGCCTCAAGGAAAGGTGAATATTGAGGGATTCCCGGATGCAACTCGTGAGGGTGATTTATTATACTTCTGGAAGACCCTTGTATTTACCAAGGATAATGTTGATGATTTTGACTTCTAAATGAATCCTTTACTGAGCCATATCACGAGCCGGTAATACGATGAAGGGGGGCAGCTGCCCCCCTTTCCTATCCTTCATTTCCAGTTTTATCGACTACTGAATAAACTCCGGCAGAAGCTTTTCCAGTACAAAAGCACAGAGGGCCTTGTGCATTTCATCCTCGTGCAGTTTTCCAAGGCTGATAACAGGATTTCGGGAAAACTTATTGACGATATGCATCTTCATTTCCTCCAGTGCATACTGCAGGACATCCTTGTCCTGCTCGATCAGGGTGCCGGAGAGGATGATCCGGTCGGGATCAAAGCAGTTGATCAGGCTGGTTAATCCGCAGCCCAGATGCTTTCCCGCTTTTTTCAGCAGCCGGGATACCTTCGCACTGTTCTTGTTTTTTGCATCAATCAGGGTTCCGATATTCAAGAGACGTCCCTGTTTTTCCACCAGCTCCTGCAGAACGGGGCAGCCTTCCCTCAATATCTCCTCGCCCTTGTGAATCAGACTGAGTTCTCCGCAAAACAGCTCAAAGCATCCCCGATTGCCGCAGTAACAAGGCTCTCCATCTATGTCCAGGGACATATGCCCGACTTCTCCGCTGATGCCATTGCTGCCCATAATCATTTTGCCGTCAAAGAAGTTAACCATACCGGTACCGGGGGACAGGGACAGATAAATGACGTTTTTTTCTATTTCGTCGATAAAGCGCATTTCATAAACGGCCTGTACCCTTGTGACATTTTCCAGATAGACAGGAAGACCGGTGATGCCGGCCAATACATTTTTCAAAGCAAAGCTTCTCCAATTTAGAAGAGGCGCATAGATATTTGCAGAGTAGTTTACCAGACCCGGAATGGAAAAGGCTGCCGCTGCCAGCTTATCTTTAATTTCCTGAGGTTGTCTGCTTTGGAAGGCGGTTGTTGCTTCCAGAATCCGTGAGGTGATTTGTTCCTCGTCGTTCTCCTCACTGAGCACCATGGGAATATGCTCCTGTGTAAAATCGATGATATTGCCCAGCAAGTCACAAACATACAGGTGCAGCTTTTGTTCGTTGACGATGGCTCCGATCAATACATAGCGATACCTTGCATTAAATCGAATAAGCTTGGCCTTGCGTCCGATATCCGAGTTTTCAATTCCGCCTTCATATACCAATCCAACAGCCATCAGCTCATTGATGATATTGGTAATGGTCGCTGTACTGACCTTGAACTCTGCAGCCAGCGCAGGCCGGGACACCTTCTCATTGATAATGATATGGTTTAGGATGCCGATCATGTTTTTTTGTTTGGAAATCAAGGCAGCTGGATTCAAAATGCACCTCCGACAGCATGTTTTTCCGTCTGCAATCAGGACACGATTTTTTTTTTGTAACGGGTTGGCCTTTTGCTTTATCATTAAAGTATGCAGAAGGAAAGCTTTCATTTATTATATCTTTTTTCATGATATTGTCAATACAAGCCCTTATTTGCTTTACCATGCATTGTTTGCCAATACGATTGACTTTATCATGCACTTGTTTTATAATACAACTATAATAATTAAATCATTTTATAAATTAATTAGAATGTCAAATCTGGACACCATGAGGAGTGTGGCCTATGCAAAAATACATCGATGTAACAGGTCTGATTCAGGACGGTATGTGGAACTATGAGCCTCCTTTTCCCTCCATATCCATAAAGCCCCTGCCTCCGGTGCCCTGGGTGGAACAGCCGGTTTACTGCGAAATCTTTGAAGGCATGCATTCCCAAACCGGCACTTACCTGGAGACTCCTGCCCATTTTTACGGAATGGATTCAGAAGAGTCTTACCTGCTGGCAGACGTTGAGCTGGAAAGAATCATGGATGTTCCCTGTGTTGTGCTGAATCTGGGTCTGCTGGAAAAGTCCCCGGATGGTTCCCGGCATGGAATTACCGTAAATGAGCTGGAGAGTTGCTTGAATGCCAAAGACATTTGCGAAGGAGACGCCATTTTGGTGGGAACCGGCTGGGGTCGATACTGGATGGATCCCGACTATCTCAATACAAGTCCTTATTTCACCAAAGCAGCCATGGACTGGTTGATTTCAAAAAAACCCTCCATACTGGGAAGCGACCTGGGAAGGTGGGAGAACCTGGATAAGCCGGAGGGCTTTTTCCCTGATTTTTACGCTGCTGACATTCTAATGGTGGGTCCGCTTGTGAATCTCGAGAAGGTTACCTCCCATCGCTGCCGGCTGACAGCACTGCCCCTGAACATAGCCAGGACCAGTTGTGCTCCGGCCCGGGTTGTAATCATTCAGGAATAGAAAAGACACCCCATTGACAAAGACGATTCATTTTGCTTATAATGGTTTCAATATCATAAGGAAAACACGAGGATGGGAAGAGTAGGTAAATGAAACTGCCGACAGAGAGCCGGAGCAGGTGAAAGCCGGCAGCAGGGAAGTTTGCTGAAGATGGCCCCGGAGTGAAGCGGCTGAAGGAAACCCTGGCAGTAAGCCGCTGCGGAAGATTCCGTTAACAAATCAGGTGATTCTTGTCACTGTAATAAGGCCTCGCTAACCGAGGTAAATTAGGGTGGTACCGCGTGCCCCTCGCCCCTATCTGGTGTGAGGGGCTTTGTTTTATTGGTTGTGCGGGGAAAAACCCATGGCTTTTATACGAGAAAGGAAGATGCAAAGATGAATGGAAAACCAACCTTTTATATTACGACCCCTATTTATTATCCCAGCGACAAGCTGCACATCGGCCACTCCTATACCACAGTGGCTGCAGATGCCATGGCCCGGTTCAAGAGAATGACAGGGTATGATGTCATGTTTTTGACGGGTACGGATGAGCATGGGCAGAAAATCGAACAGGTAGCAAAGAAGAACGGGGTTACCCCCAAGGAATATGTGGATCACATCGTTGCGGGAATTAAGGATTTGTGGAAGCTGATGGATATCTCCTATGACGATTTCATTCGTACCACCGACAAAAGGCATGAAGAAGTGGTACAGAAAATCTTCAAGAAGCTGTATGATCAGGGAGATATCTATAAGAGTGAATACGAGGGCTGGTATTGTACCCCCTGTGAATCCTTCTGGACAGAGCATCAGCTGCAGGACGGCAATTGCCCCGACTGCGGCCGGGTTGTGGAGCTGGTCAAAGAAGAAAGCTATTTCTTTCGCCTGTCCAAATATCAGGATCGCCTGATTCAATATATAGAAGAGCATCCCGATTTTATTCAGCCTCAATCCCGCCAGAACGAGATGTTGAACAACTTCCTCCGCCCCGGTTTGGAAGACCTTTGTGTTTCCCGTACTTCCTTCAAGTGGGGGATCCCGGTTACCTTTGATGAGAAGCATGTAATCTATGTTTGGATTGATGCCCTTTCCAACTATATTACCGCTTTGGGTTATATGACGGACAATACGGAGAAGTACCGGAAATACTGGCCGGCTGATGTACATTTGGTCGGCAAGGAAATCGTACGATTCCATACCATCATCTGGCCCATCATGCTGATGGCATTGGGTGAACCGCTGCCCAAGCAGGTTTTCGGTCATGGATGGCTGATACTGGAGGGAGGCAAGATGTCCAAATCCAAGGGCAATGTGGTGGATCCGGCTGTTCTTGTGGATCGCTATGGACTGGATGCCCTGCGTTACTTCCTGTTGAGAGAGGTGCCTTTTGGTATGGACGGGGTTTTTTCCAATGAATCCCTGATCAATCGGATTAATTCAGATCTGGCCAATGACCTGGGCAACCTGCTCAGCCGTACGACCGCCATGATTGAAAAGTACTTTGACGGGAAGCTTCCTCCCTGCGGCGAGATAACGGACCTGGATCGGGAACTGCAGCAGCTGGCTTTGGCAACCCCGGGCAGGGTGGAAAAGCTGATGGATGATCTGCTGTTCAGCAATGCACTGGCTGAAATCTGGAAGCTGGTATCCAGAAGCAATAAATATATTGATGAAACCAGTCCCTGGATCCTGGCAAAATCCGATTCGGATCGTCCCAGACTGGGCACGGTTCTGTACCATCTGGCAGAGTCCCTGCGTTTTCTGTCCGTGCTGATATCGCCCTTTATGACCCGCACTCCTGCCCGGATACAGGAACAGCTGGGAGTTGCC
>DURK01000178.1 GCA_012837325.1 Clostridiales bacterium | reverse complement strand
GCCTGGAGGGTGAATTGTTCCGGCACCATAAGAATCAGGCGGCTCTCTCCATTTTGGACAGCCTCCCCGATTTCCCGATACACCTGTATGGTTTTTCCGCTGCCAGATCGACCGGTAATGTAATGTATACCCAAAATCCACCTACCCCCCATACATTGCCCAATATTCTATCTAATCGAATGAACCTTTTTTATTATACCATACCTGTTTGTACACTCAACCACAATCCAAAATCCAACTAAGCCTGATCAGAATTTGGAAAAAGATGCTGCTTTGTTTTCTCCAATACTGCAATCAGGATGCCGCCCAGCGCATAACAGGATACAATCTGCCCGATCGTGATGGAAAGAATGGTAAGCAGAAGCGGAAACTGATAAACATAATGAAGCATCCCTCCGATTATCAACCCGTTCACTGCAATGGGCGGGATCGGAACCAGCCATTTATTGGGCATACGATAAGAAAGCCAGGCAGCCAGCAATGTGGCCAGGCTTCCCAGTATGACATCAATGGCTCCAACCGGGCTGAACAGATTGGAGATAAGAACTCCTACAAACAATCCGGGAATGGCGGCAGGTGTGTAGAAGGGCAGGACTGTCAGCATTTCCGAAACTCTTATCTGAATCATGCTCTCTCCATAGCTGATCGGTGCAAAGACCAGGGTCAACACCGTATAAACTGCAGCAATGACCGCAGCCTGGGTTAAAAAACGGGCATAATGCACACGGGATATTTTCAAAAAGCTTCCTCCTCTGTTCAGCCATCCTGTAAAAAACAAAGAAAGGGAGCAAATGCTTGCCCCCTGTTTCAAATCACGACAATGGAAACCCCTTTTTGAAGCAGGATCCATGTCAATCCGTAGTTTTGTTTTACGACAGGATGGTCACGAACTGTCTGATTTATTTTTCGGTGAAATCATATCATAACCAAAGACGGCGGGTCAATGTATATCGGCAGCTATCTCAGCAGCTCGCTGACATCCAATACCATAGTGCCTTTGATATTGTCCATGGGGATAAATCCAATGACTCTGCTATCCATGCTGTTGTTCCGGTTGTCTCCCAATACAAAGACATGATCTTCCGGCACCAGAAAACGCTGTTCCGAGCCATACATGTTATTCTCCAGCAGATAGGGTTCTTCCAGCAGATCACCATTCCGATATACGCCATCCTCCCGGATTTCCAACGTGTCTCCAGGCAGGCCGATTACCCGCTTGATTAACAAGTGCCGGCTTTCCATCCGATTGAACAAAGCCAAATCCTGAATGTCATCCAGTATGGTGCGTTTCCGCTCCGTGCGGCGATCAATGACCACAATATCACCATATTCCAAATCCCAGTTCAGGGTTTTTCCGATACGGGATAGTATGACAAAATCACGATCCTGCAGCGTGGGCTGCATGGATTGGCCTTCCACTCTGACAGGCTGAAACAAAAACAGATTGATCAGAACAGCCAGCGTTATGGAGAAAACAACCATCTGGGTCCATTCCAGCAAAACCTTGCGGGCTTTCTTCCATATTGACAATGTCTACACCTCGGTTTCAATTTTCACTTATCATGCGGTAATCTCTGCAAGGGGTGAATGCTTTTTAAACTCAAATTTATTATACAACACCTGTACCCAAAATGCGAAATTTTTTCATGATTCCATGCCGGAAAGCCATACTAACAGATGAATGCCCTAATAAAAGTGTGCATCATCAAGTACGGCAAACAATATCCGGCATATCCGCGATACAGAAAGGAGAAGGGAAAATATGAAAAAAATTCGGTTGGCAGTGATCGGTACCGGTCTGGCCTGGGAAAGATTACACTGGCCTGCCATTTCCGAGTTAAAGGAGCACTATGAGATTGCGGCACTATGCAATCGGACAAAAAGCGATGCAGAACGGTTTGCAGCCGCCATAGGTTTGGATCACAGCAACGTTTATGACGATTATGCCGCTATGCTGCAACGGGACGATATTGATGCGGTAGATGTGCTTGTGCCTATTGAGGAAAATTTTGAGGCTGCCGCTGCGGTGATCAGGGCCGGAAAAAATCTGATTGCCGAAAAGCCCCTGGCTGGTACCATGGAGGGAGCAAAAGAGCTTTTGGAAATCCACAGCAAATCTCCTGTTCTGTTCATGGTGGCAGAGAATTACCGCTATAACGACGAAAATCACATCATCAAGGTGCCTTTCTGGATGCAGCGCTGCACGATATGGCAGCCTTTCGTTATATTTTCGGGCAGGTAAACACCGTATATGCGCTCGGCCGCCCGCAGGACGAAGCTTACAGCCCTTATATGTCTTATCATTGTCAGATTCACTTCAAAAATAGTGTAGCAGGACAATACAACTACTTCTGCGACGGCCTGGAAACGCAAAAGCCTGCAGTGGGATTTCGAATCTTCGGTACCAGGGGACAAATTTACCTGGAGGATAAGAACAGCGGGAAGCTCTTTGTTTCCTACCGGGATGGAACTGCGGAAGAAATCAGTTTCCTGCCGAATCGGGGTTATTACAACGAGTTTTTAAACTTTTCCAATGCCTTTCATGGCAGGGAGCCAATCCAGGTTGCTCCAAAAGACGCATTTGGAGACATGAAAATGATCTTTGACATACTTAAGTCCATTGAAACCCTTCAGCCGATAAAAGTCGATTCCCATTGAGGTGGCGGCCTGGTTACCGCTGCAGCATGGATTTAACGAGACCCGGGCAGCAATTCGAAACGATATCCCTGCTCTCTCAGGAAAGAGATCATTTCGGGCAGAGCCGCTACTGTGGATTCCTTGCCTGGAGCATCATGCATGAGCACAACCAGTCCGCTTTGACCTGTTACGGTTTCCTTCAGCCGGGCAAGCAGCTTCTTCGGAGACTTGGCCTTGACGGATTCCGCATCGCCGTTCAGGCTGTTCCAGTCAATGTAGCCGAATCCAGCATCATTGACTGCCTGCCGAAATGGCTCCAGCTCTTTCCCGAAGGATCCGCCTGGGAATCGAACCAACCGGAAGGTTTTGTCTTCTCCCAATATGGACTGCAGCACCCTTTCACTTTGTAATAATTCATCAACAAAGCATTCCGGGCTGGCATAAATTTCCTTAAAAACATGGGAATAGGTATGATTTCCAGCTCCATGCCCTTCTTCATACACCCTCTTAACCAGCTCCGGATGACGCTCTGCATTGGACCCAATGAAAAAAAAGCTCGCCTTTATATTTTCTTCTTTTAAAATATCCAGTACCTGGTCTGTGAGAGAAGAGGTGGGGCCATCATCAAAGGTAAGATAGGCTACCTTTTCCCCCTCATGCCGGTAGCTCTGATCAAGAAGGGTCTGCAGCAACACCCCGGCATTGGCCTGGATTTCCTCCCCGGTCTCGTCATTGACTTCGGGATTTAAAGCAGGATCAGAGGCAGGCTGTGAATCCGTCCCGGGTATCGAAGTCTCCTCATTGGGGCTGGTACCCGGTATTGCTGCGTCATTCCTATCGGAAGAAGGTGACGGTGACGGATTGGAATCCGGTTCTTCCGATGGCAGGGGGATCACCTGAACCGGGGCGTGGGTGCTTGGTCCGGCATCCAGATTGTGATAATCCACCTTGGCAGGAGGCTGCATCTGATCGGTACTATGCAAGGGAGGCTTGGGCTGCTCCCCCTGATGATGTACAAAGGACAAGGATTCCAAAGCAGAGGTGGTTTCCCCTTCATAAAAGGGAAATGTAAAGCTCAGGATCAGGACTAACAGGATTGTTTTAAGTATCATCACAGATTTTCTGAAATGGACTTGTTTCACAGCAGAGCCTCCATTTTGGTGAGTTCGCGGAGCTTCCCTGTATACTATAGTAGCAGAAAAAGAAATAAAAAGCAGGGGAATTATGCGCCTTTTCAGTGATTTAACAAAGGTTTAAATCCTGTAATAATTGCGACACAAATTGAAAACCCTGCTTAAGGAATGCAGGGTTTTTGATGCTTGAAATGTACAGCCGATGAACCGGAACAATGAACTCAACTATAGATGAATGGTCTCATAGTAATCTTCAGGAATGTCCTTCATAAATGGCGACACCTGTGCACTGCAATATAGATGAAGTCTATGAAGAGCTCTGGTACAGGCGGTATAAAACAGCTTTCTGTCCTGCTCCCGTCCGTAGGTTTGCTCATCGGCATCAAATACCATGGCTCCGTCAAACTCCAGCCCCTTGGCCAGGTACACCGGAAGCACAATAATACCTCTGCTGAAATTCACGTCATCCTGGGTCAGCAGGGTGGCTTGAAGCCTGCTCTTGATCCTGTTGTACAGCTCTCTGCTTCTTTTCGCCGTCTTGCATAAGACTCCGATGGACTCCCTTCCCTCTTTCACCATCTGTTTGATATCAGAAACCAGTCTGTCAAGCAGCAGAGTCTCATGATCAGCAAGAATCAATTGGGGAGCCGCCCCTCTTCTCTGAACGGATTCAATGCTGCTCTCTTTTAATATAGAACGGGTAAAATCGGCGATATCAGATGTAGAACGGTATCCTTTGGTCAAATGCAAAATAGCACGACTGTCCGGCAGAAGAATATCCGATATCTGTTCATAGCGAAATTCGGATTTCAGGGGGTGTATGGCCTGGTTGAAGTCTCCCAGCAGCGTCATTTTTGTTTTGGGGAACAACTGCTTTAAAATACCATATTGAACCGGTGTATAATCCTGGGCCTCATCCACGACAACGTGGCGAATATGCCTCATACGGGGAACACCTTCCAGCATGCCCTTCAGATAGATATATGCGGATATATCTTCATAGCCCAGCATTTTTTCCCGAATCCAGGCTGCCGTATCGTTGCAGATGCTTTCATAATCATCAGGCAGATGGTCTCCGGCCAGACGGGCAAACAGGCTGGAGTCTTCAAACAAATTCAAAAATACCTGATAGGTATCAAAATGCAGCATATCTTCGATTTGCTGCCGCACAGGCTTGAACTCCCGATACACAAACAGACGGGAATATGCCCTGATCCTTCCTTTATAGCTCGGGTCGTGACTGAGCTCTTCCTCCAATTCCCGCCGTCTTCGATACCAGCTGGGGCGGATCAGATAATACAACCGCTGCTTCACCTTTTCCAGCCTGCCTGCCAGGGGCATGGAGGCATAATCCTCATAGAACAGCCTTTCAATCTCTTTACGGGGTACAATCACCCGGCCTTGAAATGTAATATCATCAATTAAAACCGAATGATGCTCCAGGTAACCGGCATAGTCATTTAACAGCTGGTAAAAGGCCATGGAGGATTTATAGGCGATTCCCTTCAGCCTGGTCTGCCTGGCTTCCGTGTTTCCGGCAGTCAAAACATATTCCATATGATCGCTGCTTCTTTCAAAGGAAAGATCCTTTTCCGTTACCTTGTCCAGGTATTCATCAAAGGTAGTCTGCTGCATGTTTTCTTCACCCAGCTCAGGCAGCACATTGGAAATATAATCATTGAATACGGTATTGGGTGAGAAAATAAGTATGTTGCGGGAAGTCATTTCGCTGTCACGGTATTGATACAGCAAATATGCAATCCGGTGCAGGGCAATGGAGGTTTTCCCGCTGCCTGCCACCCCCTGTACCATTAGCAGCTGGTGGTTTTCATCCCGAATAATGCGGTTTTGTTCACTTTGGATGGTTTTTACAATATTGCGCATCTTCTCATCGGTGCTCTGGCTCAATATTTCCTGCAGCACCTCGTCGTCGATCTTGACACCGGTATCCAGCATATACTCCAATCGATCCCGGAAAATGCGGTATTGACGTTTCAGGCTGACCGTACCCTCTATTTTACCTTCCGGGCACATATAATAGACCTGCCCCAGTTCAAAATCGTAAAAAATGCTGGAGACCGGCGCCCGCCAATCATAGATAAGAATATTGCCCTGTTCATCAAAGAAGGAGGTAATGCCAATGTAGATTTGCTCGGTATCCGGCAGACCCTTTTCGGTAAAATCAATTCTGCCAAAGTAAGGTGAACGCTCCAGCAGCTCCAGCTTGGAAAGCTGCCGCTGGGCAATCTCATAATTCCGGCTTTCCTGCCGCAATACATCCATGTATTGCTTGATTTCCACCGCCGCGTCAATGTCACCGCGTTCCCATGTATGATCGGCTTCCTCCCAAATGGTACGTCGGGTTTTTCTAACGGTTTTTCGATAATTTCCGACTTCTCTGCCTCTTCGTTCCAATTCCCGGCAAATTTTATCGTAAACCTGCTTCAGGTGTGCTTCTTCCAGTTTCCATTGTGTCTGATCCAAATATATTCAACTCCTGCTAATCTCTTTGCCGCCCCGCGCTGTCCTGGTCATTGTTTCTGCTCTTGTCTTCAGGCCTGTACATCTGCCGATTGTTGAGCAGCCATACCTTATCTGAAAACTCACCCGGTTGAACCGATTCCAGCGCCTTTTGCATGTCATACATGCGGGCATCGATCATATCCAGATAATGCAGTATTTCCCCTTCCGGAATCATAGGTCTTTTCGGGCTGCCGAACTCAGGCTCATAATGGTGGGCCAGAATCATATGCTGCAGCAGAACAATGGTTTCTCTGTCTGCATTGATTTGACTGCCCACCCGTTCAATGTCCTTGATGCCTTGCACAATATGGCCCAGCAGCAGCCCTTCGGTGGTATAGGCGGTAACAATGCCCAGCTCTGTTGCATTCATCTCCTCCATTTTGGCCAAATCATGAAGGATAACCCCGGCATACAAGAGATCGGCATTCAGATAGGTGTATACCTGCAGCACCCGCTCTGCCATTTTCAGCATGGTGGAGATATGATACAGCAGCCCGCTGCGAATGGAGTGATGGTTCTTCATTGCAGCTGGATAGTGCAGCAGCTTTTCCCTGTTCTCCTGCAGCAAAGCATGGGTAATCTGTTTGATCTCTTGGTCTTTTATTGCGTTGACGTATTCCAAAACCTCATCCAGCATATCCTCGGGGGCATAAGGGGCGGAAGGAACAAAGTCCTCTACCCGGACTCGATCCCCTGCATTGATTCTTCGGATGCGTTCCACCTTGATCTGGGGCTGACCCTGCCACTCATTAACCAGCCCCTTCAGCTTGACCAGCATACCGTCATATAGTTCCAGATCCCGCACCATTTCCGGATCCCAGATCTTGCCATTCACTTCTCCGGTTTTGTCTGCAATGGTCAGGTCATAATATCGATTATTGGTGTTGGAAGTTTTAAGAGTAACCGTCTTCAGCATATAGTAACCTTGAATGGTTTCCCCCTTGGTAAACGTAATGACATCATTCTGCATGCCCAGCCCCCCCTTTTCTATCTCATGATTCTATCATGAAGCATGAGAAATTTGAAGGGTTTCTTTGTGTATAAAAAACCTGGCTTCATGCCAGGCTTTTCACAGCTTCGGTATTCAGCTGCAGGTACTCCTTCAGCTCATGCCCTTGAGCAGTGGAAAAACGTCCTTTCTCCAGCTGCCAGTATTGACCCGGTATACCGGAATCCATAAGCATTCCCACCAGATGGGGATGACAGGTCATGATAAATACTTGATGGGTTTGACTCAGACGGCCGATGACGGCAAGGGCCTGCTTCAGATGTGCACAGTCAAAATTGACCAGAGAATCATCGATGATCACCGGCAAAGCGGGCTGGATTTCCAGAATCCGGCCCAGCCGAACCGCCAAAAAGACCTGCTCTCTGGTTCCGCGGCTGAGGATCCGGCTGTTTTCCTGATGAGAGCCGTCACCAAGCACAAAGGAGAAATCCGTTAAGTCGTCGTTGGGGATCATCCGTTGGTAGTTCCCGCCTGTCAACCGGCTTAATATGCCGTCCGCCTTTAGGAGGAGGTCATCCTTCATTTTAGCCATAAATTCACTTCTGACCTGTCTGCACAACCAGGCAGCTGCCTTTTGTACGGCATAATCATAAGAAATTTGGTAAAGGCCGTTTCGCCCCTGATGAATCCTTTGGTGGGCCTGTTCCAGCTCTTGGGTCAGACTTAACTGCTCCAGCGACAGCTTGGTTGCCTGGATTTTCTTCTTGCATTCTTCCAATACCTGCTCCTGATTCCTGATTTCATCCATCAGACCTGTAAATTCCCGCTCCAGAGACTCCTTCACCGGATATTGATCATATATGAGAAAAAACTGCTCCAGCAAAGAACCGTCTTGCATTGGCAGAATCTGCTCTGGGCCGGTATCTGCAAGCAGAGAAAAGGCCTTTGTGATTCGCTCGGATCCGGCAGCCCGTTTCAGACCTTGCAGAAGTCCATCCCTGTTTTCTATCCGTTTCCGGTAATCGGAATATGCCCGACAGGCTGACAGGTAAGCATCTACCTGATCTTCCAGGGAACCCGCCGCCGCCTCCACTGCCGCCATGGTCTCCCTTGTCTCGGGGGTCTCCCGGTGGTGTTCTCTTTCTTCCGTCTGCCCCATCAGGCTCAAAATACGGGTTCTGATTTTATCTGCTTCCCGGGACAGAAGATCTGATTGAACCGCTGTCAGCATCAAACCATGCCACTTTTTCAGCCCTGACTGGATATCCAGCCAGGTATCCGGCTGCAAAACATCGCACGGGCGGGGTGAGTGCAGATCCCTCAACCCTGCTGATGCGTTCTCAAAGACCGAAAGGACATTTTTGATTTCATGCAGTTGATCCGCCAACTGTTCCGACTGCTCTTTCAGCAGCGCCTCATCCTTATCCAGCCTTATGATACCTTGCTGTATATGGGATATGGCTCGATAGTACTCCAGTATTCCCTGGGGCGGAATGGATTGTTCCAAACCCAGCTTTTTGCAAACCGTCATCAGATAGTTTCCCGTTTCCTTCAGCTGATCCGTCAATCGTTTCTTATTCTGCTGCAGTCTGGCCTGGGTTTCCAAAATTCCATCCAACTCACCATGTAATTCCTTCAAGCGGATAGCGGCTTCCTTTTGACCCAGACCCTTGAAAAAGACGAACAGGCCGGAGCCGATGATTCCGAAAAGACCCAGAAACAATCCGGCTGCGGGGTGGAGAAAGAAAACAGCCAAGCCCAGCAGGGCGGATACGATAAAGGCCCAAAGATACAGCTTCAGACCAGGCATCGGTGCCTGCTTCTGCCATTTCTCAATCTTTGTTTTGATTTTCAGTACTCTGTCATCGATATCATTCAACTGGCTTTGTGTTTGATCCAGATCATTCCTTGTATTCTGAAAGCGGGTTACCTCGTTCATCAGCCTGCTTTCTTCCAACAGTTCCAGCTGAAGGCTCCGGATTCGACTGATGTCCTGCTCAGACCAGTTTGCATTCAACCCTTTGATTCGCATGAAAAGCTGATGCTTGTCTTCCGCCACCTTCTCTTTGCGGCTGCTTAAGTGGTTCCATTTCTCCTGCAGCCCCGAAAGCCTGTCATAAAAGCCCTGCAGGACTGTACGCTGCTGCAGCAGAAGCTTTTGAATTTGGTGTGCCTGCTCTCGTTTTTCAAGGTTGTCGGCCAGCTCTCTGAACTGCTGCTGCCACTGGGTGATTCGCTCCCGGTAGGACTCATAGGCATCTTCCACCCTGGATTGATTTTCTGTGTGGATCGCCTTTGGTATTTCAGCGCCTTCCTCATTTTCCAATGAATGATTCAAGGCAGTAATCTCTTCCAGTACCTCATAATGACTTTTGACCGTTTCCAAAATATCCCGCTTTGCCTTCGTTCTTTCGAGGTTCAAGTCAAGAGACTGCTTCTGATTCTGTAATTCCGACAAATGGGCCTGCTGCAACTGGTATTGCTCAACCTGGGCAATTGCCTTCTTTTTTGCGGCGACACCTTCTTTGATCATCTGTATATGGGGTTTGAATGCTTTGGTGGTCAGCCTGCCTTTTGTACCGCCCATGCTGTTGGCTGCCTTGGTAAAGCCCTCTTCCAGCCGGGGAATGTTTGCGATATCCGTCAGACCGGCACCGAGCAGGGCAGACTGAAGCTTGTCCATCTCCTTGCTGGAGACTCCCTCTGGTTCCCTGGCAAGCTGATCCAGGCTGATGGTGTACAGGTTTCGATAGGTAAAGGAATCCACTCCGTAAAGCTCGGAAGCAGGCACCCGATTACCTTGCCCTGCAATGGAGCATATTGGTTCAGACTGGCCTTGCAGCCTGATATGATATTGGATGCCGGTGTTCTCCTCCAGTACATCCGCATCGATCATATATGCTGTATTGGCAGGGGGAAGGAGCCCTCCCGAAGGAATTCCATAGCCCAGATACCGTAATACCTGCATAAAGGTGCTTTTGCCGGCACGATTGCAGCCGCCCACAATTACCAAACCAGGATGCAGATCCTCCAGGGTTTGGTTTTGCAGGATTCCAAAGTCTCCGATGTGCAAGCGTTTGATGCGCATTATCCTTCCCCTCCTTCCGCCAGACCTTCCAGCAGCAGCTGTTTGGCATCCTCAATGATCTTCTTCAGGGTTTCTTCATCCAGCGGCAGCCTTTCTTCTTCCTGTTCTTCATGATGAAAGGCTGTTGTCCAGGCCTGCCCCAGCTCGGAAACAAGTGACTCCCTGAGGTGATCATCCTCTTCGATGGAGTGAAGGACCCCTTCCAGCAACTGCCCAAGGACAGGATACTGCTTCAAAACATCGGCATTCACCGGGTTGGCAGTGCGGATTTGAACCAGGTCTGTCCAGATAAAGGGCTGTTGTGCACCCAGCATGTCCCGAAGAATTTGACACAATACCTGTTCACTGCCCTGCCGATCGTTTTGCAGGATATGATGAAGCCTGCCTCTGCCTGCTATTTCCCATCGGATGAGACAGCCCTTTAATTCTGCATTGTCCGCAATGTTTGTTAGTGGATGTTCTTCCAGTTGATCATCCTGGATGATCCTGTCCGGGTCCTGCCTGAGCAGATCCCGGGCATGGGAAAGCATATAATCCTCAAGGTCATCCAAACTGTCAGCATCCTGCAGCTGCGGACAGCCAATATCTATTGAAAGGCTTTGATACACGATCGGTGAGGTAACCCGGTATTCCATGGACCGGATATGCCGGCCGTCTACCTCTACCAGCCAGCATCCTCCCAGCTGCTGCTCGCCGAAATCCCTTCCCTGGGGCGAACCTGAATAGGCGATGACCGGATTTTCCCAGCGGAGGATTTGAGGCTTGTGGATATGACCCAGAGCCCAATAGTCAAAGGAAGAGCTTTCAGCCAATTCAGCAAGTGAGGCCGGAATATAATTGCTCCTGCCCTTCTCCAGCTGGGTATGAAGCATGGCGATGCGAAACACCTGGCTGTCTGGTGATGGGTAATTCAAGTGAAGGGGGGAATTCTCCTGCCTGCTTCCATAGGACTGGCCTGCAATCGCAGCGATATTTCCGCCCTCAGGGTTTTTTACATAATAAATTTCAGGACGGTCTGCCGGAAACAAGTGGGTATTATCAGGCAGCAAAAACATTTCCTGATGCTCTCTGAGGGGATCATGATTTCCGGCTGTCACAAATACCTGAATCCCGGCCTCGTTAAGCTTCTTGCATGCATCTGCAAAAAAGCGGTTGGCTCGAACCGAGCGGGCATCCCGGTCATATAAATCGCCGGAGAGCAGGATAAAGCTTGCGCCCTCCCGGACAGCCATGCTGCAAAGATTGTCAAAGGCCAGATACGTGGCCTCCCGGCATAATTCTTGAAGCTCAGGGTGGCTCTCCAGGCCTTCCACATGGAGTAAACTGCCCAAATGAACATCGGCAGCATGAACAAATCGAAATCTACTCAATACGATATAACCTCACTTTCTAAACCTATCCAATCAATTGACCTTTTCAGGGATGAATCAACTAGATCAGCCCCCGGTCTGCAAAGCTGAAATATTGTTCTCCGGCTACAATTATGTGATCGACTACGCGAATGGATATGGCATCGCAAGCACTGCAAATCTTCCTGGTGGCATCCAAATCGGCGGCAGAAGGCTGCAGGCTGCCACCGGGATGATTGTGGGCCAGGATCATGGCGGCGGCTTTATGGCGAAGTGCCGCCTCTACAATCACCCGGGGGTAAACCGGTGCAGAATCGATGGTGCCTTCGTGAACCAGAGCTGCATGGTTGACCTTGTTTTGTGCATCCAGGCAGATTACATAAAATGCCTCATATGGGCGACCGTAGAACAGCGACTTGGCGTAGTTCCCTGCTTTGGAGGAGCTGTTCAGCTGGGGTTTGTCACCTTGTTTGTCTTTGAGATAGCGCCGGCACAGATGTGGAATCAGGGTCAGGAACAAGGCAGTGTTTCTGCTGACACCGTCTACCTTTATCAGATCATCAAAGCCTGCTTCCAGCACACCTGTCAGAGAGCCGTACCGCTGAATCAAATCATGGGCAAGGGGATTGGTATCCCTTCTGGGGATGGTATAAAACAACAGCAGCTCCAGAACCTGATGCTGATTGAAATGATCCAGGTTTTCGGAAAGGAAACGGTTTTTCATTCTCTCTCTATGACCCTCATGCATACCTGATTCACCTCCGGGTTTCCATTTTTCAACAGATATGATTTTGATCCGAAACAGCTGATTTCGTACAATCAGATGAATAGAACATATATTCCGGTATTCTACACAATCGTTTCAATTCCTCCTTCTTTGGCAAATCCTTTACAAACTTTCCCCAAAAAAGAAACAACCGACATTGTAGACGACAATGCCGGTGAATGCCTTCGAGCTAATCCATGATTAATTCTGCATACAAGCCTGAACCTGGTCCATATATTCCTTAAACCGTGACAGCTTGTCTTCATCATTCAATTCAAAAAACCTTTTATTGATATCCTGCAGTTCGGACAGCTTGCGGAAGGTTTGCTGCGCCTCACGTCGTTCCTGCAGCAGGGTGGTTTCCAAAAGCAAAACGCGGTTATGCATGTCCTGCATTTCCTGGCTGTGCTTTGCCAGCTGTCTGGCCATGCCGCGATTGCCTGCCGCCAGGCTGCTTAGATCCCTCAGGCCTCTGACCAGATCCTGCAGGGAAGATACCTGAATATCCTGCATGTTGGCTGCGAGCTGGCTGATCCAGTCCAGCAATTGTCCACTGTTCTCCGTTTGGGTGAGGGTTGCAGGTTTTCTTCTTGAATAGGAGCTCCTTGACCGCGTATACGGATTAAAACAGGCTATCCCCTCCGCTTCGATCTCCTGGATCAGGTTCTCCACATATTCCGGTTCACGGGCAATGATGCTGCGGTACTTGTTTTGAAAGCGAATCAGCATTCTCTTGTTTCCCCTTCCCAGTCGGTTGGCACAACCTCGAACAGACTCACCCCGTGCCT
>DURK01000177.1 GCA_012837325.1 Clostridiales bacterium | reverse complement strand
TTCGCGGCATAAAAGCTTTTCTCCGGTTTACCCCTACAACATGCCGCTAACGGCCGAGGGAATTTACACACTTATTTGGACTTGACTTATGGGAGAATTCCGCAAAATAATATAAAATACAACATTAATAATAGATAAACGGTAAATACAAAACCTGAATAATAAATAAATCTGTTCTGCAACCATGAGTGTTTACGCTGAGTTAAAATATCCAAAAACTGACGGAATTGCCTGACCGAATGTAGCTGGTATATAATGACCATATATATTTTAGAGGAAGAAGAAGGCGTCCTTGTTTAAATGTGATACTGTTACAGCAGTAACACCAAGGACGCCACCCAAACACTATGGTCATTATATCAAAATATGAGCTGGAAGAAAAGGCAGAAGAAAAAGTTTTTATGTAAGAAGTTTGGAGCAGTTTCTATGTCCTTGCTGCAGGAGTAACAGAATGAAGGTTGTAGGAAGCAGGCCCAGGAAGTACCTGAAGGAGGATGGCCTGCAGGTGGTGCTGATAATCCGCAGGCTGCGCTGCACAGGATGTAATAAGATACATCACGAATTACCGGATATTCTGGTTCCATACAAACGGTATAAAGGCGAATGTATAGAAGCAGCTGTAGCAAATAACAGCCCGTTGGCAATAGCATGTGATGAATCTACGCTTCACCGGTGGAAAAAGTGGTTTAACTCTTTAAGCGGGTATTATGCAGGTTGTTTGCAGTCCATAGCAATACAGCTGGGGAAAGAAACTGAAGAAGCTTCAAGGCCAATATCCGTCCTCCATAGGATATGGGTATATGTTGGGGATGCGCCAGGCTGGCTGGCGCGGATTGTCCATACGCTTGTGAATTGGAATTTATGGGTACAGACCCGTTCTGCGTTCCTGACCGGATGTGCATAGTATACACTCGTGTTGAATCAATCAAAGGGGGTATTCAACATGAGAGATCAGAGAAAAGCAGAGCAAATAGCACAGCAGCGGATGGAACTGATATCGCCGCTGCTGGTTGAAGGTCTGGATGCAGCAAAAGCCAAAGAAATCAAAGCCCGTATATGTGAGCAAACCGGCATATCGGAGCGTACTCTCCGGAGGTATGCGGCACAATATCGGGAAAGCGGGTTTGACGGTTTAAAGCCTAAGGGAAAGAGCCAAAGGAAAACAGAAGATGCCATACCGCCCCATGTATTGGAGCAGGCTATTCTTCTGCGCAGGCAGGTTCCCAGCCGCAGTGTGTCACAGCTGATAGACATTCTGGAGTGGGAAGGAATTGTAGAGCCGGGTCGAATAAAGCGCAGTACACTGCAGGAGCAGCTGGCAAACCGGGGATACAGTTCAAGGCAGATGAAGATGTACAGCTCAACGGGTGCAGCAGCCCGCAGGTTCCAGCAGCGCTATCGAAACAAGCTATGGCATTCGGACATCAAGTATGGGCCTTACCTCCCTATCGGCAGGGATGGAGAGAAAAAGCAGGTATATTTGGTCCTCTTCGTGGATGATGCTACCAGATACGTTCTTCACGGAGAATTCTATCCCACTCTGGATAAAGTCATCGTAGAGGATTGCTTCCGGAAATCAATCCTTAAGCATGGTGTACCCGAGGCCGTATTTTTTGACAATGGCAGCCAATACAGGAACAAATGGATGATCCGGGCATGTGCAAAAATGGGTATTCGGCTGCTCTATGCCCGTCCGTACTCTCCGGAAGCCACCGGGAAAGTTGAGAGGATCAACCGGGTAGTTGATTCCTTTCTTGCAGAAGCTGCTTTGGAGAAGCCGCAGACCCTTGAAAGGTTAAACGAGTTATTCCGGGTATGGCTTATCGAATGCTATCAGAACAGGCCTCATTCATCCCTGGTAAACAACAAGAGTCCGGAGGCTGCATACCGCAGCGATACCAAACCCCAAAGGTTTATTGATCCGGATATTTTAGCTCAGGCGTTTTTGCATTTTGAGGAACGTAAGGTGGACAAAGCAGGTTGTATCAGCTTCAACGGTCAGAAGTATGAGGTTGGCCTTCCCTTCATTGGCTGCACTGTAGATGTCATCTACGATCCGGCATACACCGATGAGCTTACCATTGAGTATGAAGGCCACAGCCCCTGGAAGGCCAAAAAGCTGGTTATTGGTGAACGGGCCGGCCGACGGCCTGGTTTACCGGAACACCTGTCTGCTGAGAAAGCAGAGTCATCCCGCCTGCTGAGAGCAGCAAAAAAGAAGAATGAGCAGCGTATTGAACAGTATATGCCTGCTGTCTCTTACAGGAATGTGACTAAGGGTGGTGAACAGAATGTTTGAAGCCTTTTATGGGTTTGAACGCACACCCTTTACACGTGATATTCCTACTGACCGGCTTTATCAGCCTGTCATACTGGAAGAGACATTAGGGCGCCTGCAATATGCCGCAGAACGTCAGTTGTTCGCTGTAGTTACCGGGGACTGCGGTACCGGCAAAACCACGGTTATCAGACGTTTCCGGGATATTCTGGATTCTTCACGGTTCA
Source organism: Clostridiales bacterium (assembly GCA_012837325.1). Classification (GTDB taxonomy): domain Bacteria; phylum Bacillota; class Clostridia; order Caldicoprobacterales; family DTU083; genus DURK01. The sequence continues at coordinate 4,092 of DURK01000177.1, read as the reverse complement.
GTGTTATGTACCTCGCTGATTCCAAACTGACACCCAGGCATTTCTACAAGGGCTTATTGGAACAGCTGGGATGTGAGGCAAAATTCTACCGCGGGGATGCCAAGCGCCAGCTGCACCGTGAAATTGAGCTTATGAAGGGAATCCATAAACTGCAGCCTGTTGTCATTGTTGATGAGGCTCACCTGCTGGACCGGGAGATGCTGGAAGAGGTTCGTTTTCTGCTGAATTTCAAGATGGACTCGGAAAGCCCGATGGCTTTAATCCTGGTGGGACAAACAGAGTTGTGGGATAAGTTCCGGCTCCAGGCATATGCGGCCATCAGGCAGCGTATTGATATCCAGTGTAAACTGAATCATTATGACCGGGCTCAAGTGGGCGAATATGTACAAAGACATTTGGATTACGCGGCTTGTGACAGGGAGATCTTCTCTGATGCAGCTCTGGATGAAATATTTAAATATTCCAGTGGTTCCGCCAGGCTCATAAACAAGCTTTGCACCCATTGCCTGCTGTTCGGCGCTCAAAATGGTCGCAGAATTATTGATGATCATATGGTAAAACTCGTGATACAGGGGGAATTGGCGTGATACAATTCCACTGTTCTTATCAATGGGATGATGGTAGTAAAGACATATGGCATGGTACTGTTAGCCAGGTTATTAATTTCGGCAGCCATTATGAGGTGCTCATTTTAAGCCGGAGCAGCTTGCTGGTTCTGGTTGGCAAATCAACTTCAGGATTATTTGCTTGTCTTCCTGATTTTAGTGCCGGATGTCATTTGAGTACACTTAATGATACTTTCTACAACAGTGAGAAGCTGATTCATGCTTTAGGTAACGTTGTAGACGGTATGACAGTTGCTTATGCTTTCAAAGCATTAGAATTAGCTTTAAAATTTCAATAACGACTAAATCCATAGCGGATAACCCTTTTAGTTATCCGCTTATGCCGTTGTTCTATGGACAGTTATTCCGTCAGATTTTGGTCAACTAACAACGTCTATTTCAGGACAATTTGCGCTGGCAATAACACCATGAGCGCAGTTTCCAAATTAGAAGCAGCACTACAGGTATAATTAGTATTTTAATGACAACAAATAGTTCGATATCTATTAAATACTCGACGATAGGATTCCACTCCTCCGCACCTAAATTCAAAACTTTTGTTGTGAAGAAATAATCTATTATATTGAATACAGCTGCTAAAAACAACATGGTTCCAGCTAAACGGTCAGATTTGGCATCCATAGGAATGCAAGCCTCCTTAAGATTACTCATCTAATAATCTGCCGCTTAGGGATGATTGATATTCAAAAAAAAAGGCAGCCTTTCGACTGCTTATAATCATTCCAAAAATATTTTTTCAATCAAACAGGAAAGTATGGATTTTCATCTTAGAAAATGGTCTGCAAGTACCATTGGATTAACTCATTTCCGAAAAAGATAGACACAATTGTTCCTATGGCGATGAATGGGCCATAGGGCATGGCGTCACCTCGTTTTTTTACGCGAAACAATAAAAGCAATCCGCCAATTATTCCACCAGCATAGATGGACAACAAAATGGATAGAACAGTTAATCTCCAGCCTATCATCAACCCAATCATGCCCATAAGCTTGATATCACCGCCTCCCATTCCTTCTTTCCTTAATACCAATTGAGAAAGAAGTGCGACCAACAGATAGGTACCACCGCCTATCAACATCCCGATCAGGGCATCCTTCCAACTAACTGAAAATCCAGTCAGGACTAATATCACTCCTGCTATAGTGCCAGTGAGTACAAGTCCGTTGGGGATAATCTGATGTTCAATGTCTATGGCTGTTGCGATGACCAAAACAGAGCACAGTATGGCATAGGTCAGAAAAGTTCCACTTATACCGTGTATTATGTATAGAAACAAAAAAATCAAGCCGCAAAACAATTCGACCATAGGGTATTGGAAAGAAATCCGGCTCTTGCAGTAGCGGCATCTTGCCCGCAGAAAAAGCCAACTGAATACGGGTATCAGGTCCAGCCATGATAGTTGCTTACTGCAAGAAGGGCAGTGAGATGGCGGAAAAACGATAGATTGTTCTCTGGGTATCCGATATATGCATACGTTAAAAAAACTGCCCAATAACAAACCCGCTATAAAAATTAACACAGAAAATAGACCGTTCATAAGTCTCTCCTTTAAGCTTCGGGCTGATTTTCTGATGCTGGGTTGGAATCTGATTCCGATGCTTGCGATGTAGTATCCTCTTCGGGCTCAATTTCTGTCTCTTCCAACCCGGCATCACTGGTTGGCTCTTCAACCGGCATAGGGATAAACCGGAATGGATTATCGGTGCCCATTGAGGTGTTAAATGGCCAGTCAAAATACTCTTCATCCAATGGATCATCGAATAATTTCTTCAAAGAATAAAATGAAAGGTTGATCGTACCACCAAGCATGCCGTCTGTCCCTTGAGCAATTTGAAGGTTGTTAATAACAATAAGTCGATTCATTCCTTCCATACGACGTATAAAGTCTATAATCTGTGGGTAACTGCCGGCAAAAGGAACATCAACAGACAAGGATTTGATTTCAGGCACAATGGTATCTGCCGGGTTTTCATTTGATCCTTCAGATTGTGCTTTTTCTTGGGTGTTATCGGCATCTGTTAATTCAGGATTCTCCACAACAGTTAATTGTGAAAACCCAAGAGAATCTGCTTTGGTGCTTGAATCCCGTAATTGTTCATCTAAGATTATAATCAGTTTCTTTTGTTGAAGTTCTGGGAAAAAACTCTTGGATAAAACTGAAACTTGCTTTTGTAAGTTTTCAATTTCTTGATCCAACTGAGGAAGGGTTTGAATTTCCTGCTTAATTGACTCAACCTCAGCGGTTTTATCAGCTACACTCAATTCCACCTCTGCCAGTCTGTCTAATTGCGGAGAAATAACAAAATAGTAAGATAGAGCGATCAATGCAACAAAGCCGACTACTTTCAAAAGAAAAGCCTCTCTTTTTGTAAGTTTCATTCTTCCATCACATCCTTTAGTTGACAGGTCATATTAAAGGAGTAATTTCCCGTCGTTGCCTGTGTATTATCTTCATCAGGAGTTTTGTTATTATCATGTGTAACGGTTGTAATACTCGATATATGAACATCCTTGAAAAGATCCAATGTTTGCATGTTGTTCAAGTATTCTGCTATAACCTGCCTCGTGGGAGCATTTCCCTGTATTTGCAGCTGGTCTGCCGTCATAGACAGGTTATCAAAATACAGATCCTTTGGGACAGCAGATGTAATTTGCTCGATATATTCCGTGTCAATACTGGCTATCTTCTGAACAAAATTCAGAAAGGAATTCAGGGAAACAGAATATCGCTCCAAGCTCTGGATTTCTTTCCTTTTCTCTTCCGCCAGTTCTCGTTGTGTACTGACCTCCTCAGATGACAAATAACGCTCAAGGGAGTCTATCTGGTTTTGTGAGGTACGGATTGCATACTCCAGCAGCAAATATGCCCCTGCTGTTAGTATCAAATATAATAAAACCAGCAATATCAGCAGAGTTCCTTTTTTTCTCGCAGTTCTTCTGGACTCAATAGCCAAAGAAAAAAAGTTATAGTCTTGTTTTTGCATTCCCAAATTACTCATATCGGATCAGCCCCCCTAATGCATTAATATAGTTTCTGGGGTTGAATTTGGTTATGTTCTTCGTAATCTTTATGTTGTTGAGATCATCAATGTTACTTGTTGGCAGATTTAAAGCTTGCTGAAAATACTTATTCAAGCCATGTAAGCTTGAGGATCCGCCATACAGATAAATCTCCTCAATCCGATTACCTGTAGTTCTACTGATATAATACTGAAATATTTTCTGTATTTCTGACAGCCAGATATCTACCTGAGCACGGACCAAATCGTGAAAAGTATCCGGTATAAGGTCATTGAAAGTATTCGGATCCAGTTCAGCATCCTGAATCTTCTTTTTTTCAGCCTGCTCCAGGGATAGGTTGCATGTGATGGAGATTTCATTATCCAAATCTCTTGCACCAAGATTGATTATCCGACTGAAAGCAAGCTTTCCATCTGAAATAATATGTATGTTAATACTGTAATA
>DURK01000176.1 GCA_012837325.1 Clostridiales bacterium | reverse complement strand
GAAGTTTCTATACACTGTCTTATTTGATGCTTACAGTTAAACAATTAATTACGCACGAAACATCGCACTTATGTTTACATAAAAAATATCCTGTCCCAGTCTCTGATAGTTTTGTTGATCAATTGAAATATATTACTTTTAACGAAGCCTTTGCACATTTATTGGCGTTTAAGGATAATATAGAAGAATATGATTTTTCTAACATGATAAGAGAGCATTATCATCATTCATTTATAAGATTGAAGGAAGCTATGGAGGAAACGGATATTGGAAAACAGGAGGATTTACTCATACAATCCAACAGTGGCTCTTACTGGGGTAAATTTGCAGCTATAAGCGGTAAACTCTTTTTAGCAAGCCATATTGAAGAAGTACAAAATCTATACAATAGCGGGATTGATAGTTTTATTTCTTGTATGGGACTATAGCAAAGATTATATGTACGAAATTTGAATTAAGAATATGTCACAATATTCATATTATGCAGCGCTTCAGTAGAATAATGCGCAACAGAGTTTAGATGAATACTATACAGAGCCTCAAATCTGTATTGGATGGGAGAGAACAAGATGGGGTTTTGGATATTTATGACGATAATGAATTTGCTGATTCCTTCGACCATGATCGGTTTTGGCAGCTATTTTATGAAGAAACCACCAAAAAGGATTAATGACTTGTTTGGATATAGAACCACTATGTCAATGAAAAATAGGGATACATGGGAGTTTGCACATCATTATGCAGGTAAAATATGGCTTATAACCGGATGGGCTGCATTATTAATCTCAATTATAGCAATGCTGTTGTTGTTAGGACAAAATACAGAGACAATTGGCAGGTTAGGTGGTATCATTTGTTTACTTCAATGCATCCCATTAGTCGCGGTTATTCCCCCAACAGAAATAGCTTTAAAAAAGAAGTTTGATAAACATGGAAATCGAAAATGACAGCATCTATTTTAAAAAGGATACTTAATCTATTCGCATAATTCTTAAAAGTGCAATCAAGGGCGCGAAGATATAAAAGAAAAGAAAACAGAGGGTGCGTAATGTTAACAAAGGAATTGCTATTAAGCCACAAAGATGATCTTAACTGTCTTTTAGGAAAAGTCCAGGAAGATGATATTGGCTTACTGGTGGAATGGCTTAGGGAAAAAGATGATATAATCAGGTATGCAGCATTTCAGCTATTAAAGCTAATATCTTTAAACAGTTCTTGCGTGTATAAGTATTGGGACACTTTTGCCGGAATGATTAATGATCATAATTCCTATCAAAGAAGTCTTGGCTTAATACTCAGAAGAGTTTATTATTAATGGACATCATTGAAGTGCTGGGAAAGGCTTCCAGTGAGCAAAAGGACGAGCGAGTAGAAAGATATTTGAGAACAGAATACGAACGGGGGAACGAAAAAGTAAAAAAGCGATAAAAAAGTTTCTGAAAAAATAACAGCATTGCCGATCCCGGTGGCGCAAGAGCCAGGTGCTGGACGAAACGGCTGGTCTTTGAGAGGGTGAGTCGATGCCAGAAAGAAATTATTTCATTAACGAATCCGAAGACGATAATAAGTTCGTTGAACTATGGTCAAAAACTCGGTTGCCGTTCGAGCCGAAGGGATGGCTGCTTGAAATGAGAAATTCCCTTCGTTCAAGGTTGAGGGCAATGCATAACCCTGAAAATATGATGCTTCAAGCACATTATGTTTCCGATGAAGAAGGTTTCTGTGATGTGGAAAACGTGTTGGTTTATAACGTAGGAAGCGGTTCGTTTACAGATTTATGCTATAGGGGCCTCTGCCTTGAACGAGTGTTTTCTCTACCAATACAACCCAAGAACATAGAAGAATTTTTTCCACACTACCAGCGATATAGTCTAACTGATCCATCAAAAGGACCTCTTTATTGGGCCAAAGAGCAGAGCCTGGCTTATTGGACGAAAATTTCGTGTCCTTCCTTAAAGGGAGCGATCAAACCTCATTCTTTCTGGTATGCAATAAAGAGTGGATCAATAAAGGTTGTTGATAAGCTAAAGCTTCCAAGCTATTTCGGTTTAAAATTGAAGATTAACGCCCCAAGTGGAACACGAATTAATTTAGCATCGGTGATTAAACCGCTGTTGGATGGAATCATTTCCGGATTCCATTCGCATGACGGGTCATACAATCCTATTGTTGTCGAGCGATTAAATAGGAGTTTAGGAGAAGAAGAGTCACATATAGAACATATGCTTATGGAACGATCAAAAGCAGTACTGGGAACACGAAATTTGGTGCATCCATTTAGAACAGGAGTCCAGTGGAATCCTGGGGATGATCTATGTGTTGTGGCAAAAGTAGTTATCGATGATTGTTCTGTTGGCACAAGCTGGTCATTGGAGGGTGAACTGTTTACTGTAGTCCCTTGTGATGATTAATGTTCAGGTGCAAAGCTCCACTTTGGGGTACGAAAGTGAGGTGCCGATATGATTGAGGTTGTGAGGATTTTCGAGTATTGGTAAATATATAGTCTTAGATCATAGGAGTGAATAGATATTGTATGATAAAATGTTTGAATTTGTTAGTGAACATCTTAAAAACAGCGATGTTGAGGCATCAGAGAACGGGTACTTGCCCTTCAGAAAACGTTCAGAACACATAAAGCGAGTGTTTACTTGGGCAAAACGACTTCTCAACGATGATTGTAATGTGAATCAGGAAGCGGTCTTGATTTCTGCAATTTTTCACGATGTTGGATACGCACTATCAACAGATACTACAAATCATGCGAAGAATAGTGCTGCTATATGTGAAAAATATTTAAAAGACCATGGATTTGCTAATGAGTTCATTGATTTTGTTGTTTTCCTTGTGAAAAATCATTCTAATAAACAGTTAATGACAGCTAAGGGGACACCTTTAGAGCTGATTTTACTTATGGAAGCTGATTTGCTTGATGAGACGGGAGCATTATCAATTGTATGGGATTGCATGATGGAGGGAGCTCAAGAAATATAATCGTTTCAGAAAACTTATGAGCATATATTGGATTTTTCGTATCAAATTTTAAATAAGAATCCTATGGTAACAGCGAAAGGAAAAGAGTTCTGGGAGCGGAAGCAGAAGCTTGTGCAAGAATTTGTGACACAGTTATCATATGATTTGGGTCTCGAATGAGTAGATATGATTATTGCATCCTATGGTTTTAGCCCTGTGGATCAGCCAACAACACCTAACACTGCATATGCGGGAGTGATATATTTGGATAAGAGAAAGTATTGTTTAAAATGTATGATTTGCATATTCGCAGTGATTTTTCTATGGTTTCTCATTCATACAGCAATTATTATTTTTGACGGACTGAATGATAAAATTGGCCCTTCAGATGTTGCTGTGGTATTAGGCAACAAGGTAGAATTGGACGGGAAACCCTCCAAGCGGTTGAAAGGCAGGCTGGACAGGGCGGCAGAGCTTTATAAGGAAGAATATTTTAAGTATGTTCTGGTAAGCGGAGGAACAGGAAAAGAAGGATTTGACGAGGCAGCTGTAATGAAGACTTATCTAGTCGAAAAAGGGGTTCCGGATGAGGCTGTCTTATTAGACCAGGAAGGATACAATTCCTTTATGACAGCACAAAATACAAAGCGTATAATGAGTGAAATGAAATTAAATTCGGTTACGATAATTTCCCAATTTTATCACATAACAAGGACAAAGCTGGCATTTAAAAAAGTTGGTTTTGATAAAGTCTATACAGCTCATGCAAAGTATTTTGAGATCCGGGATATTTATTCACTTATCAGAGAATTTTTTGCATACTATAAATATCTGTTCATGTAAGTATATTTCCGTATATTCCTCATAGAGATGTTGTTTTGAAAACTTATGCAATTATGCAATCTTTAATTATATGGGAGGAGAGTTGGTAATGGAAAAGGTAATATGGGTCAGAAGTTATGGAAAATTGTTTGGTTCAAAAGGAGATGATGACCTGGATATTGTAAACAAGTATTTGGAAGAAGGCTGGAAGGTTAAGCATATTTCTGCTTGTGCTGCAGGCGATAATATAAACTCAGGACAGGCCTATATTGTTATTGAAAAAGATGTTGATTAGTCCAAGAACTGTTGCTGAATGGCAGCTCAAAAAACATTCTTGAGCATAGGAGGGGGTATGTAATGGAGAAAGAGATTGTAATTAGAAATGAAAAACAAACGGATTTTGAGAAGGTTGAAGAAATCACAAGGAAAGCTTTTTGGAACTTATATACTCCAGGATGCGTTGAACATTACCTGGTTCATGTAATGCGATCCCATAAAGATTTTCTGCCGGAGCTGGATTTTGTAATTGAGGTTGATGATCAAATCATCGGGAATATTATGTATACGAAGACGAAGCTGATTCATGAATCCGGAGCAGAAAAAGACATCCTTACTTTCGGCCCGGTCTGCATTTTACCGGAATATCAGAGGAAGGGGTATGGGAAAAAGCTTATAGAGCATTCCTTTGAAAAGGCAGTTGAACTTGGCTATGATGCAATCGTAATATTCGGAAACCCGGGCAATTATGTAAGCCTTGGTTTTAAAAGCTGTAAGAAATACAATGTATGTCTTGAGAATGGGACATACCCGACGGCAATGATGGTAAAAGAACTCAAACCTCATGCTTTGGATGAAGGGAAGTGGGTTTACCATCAAAGCCCTGTATTTGAGATCGATGAACAAAAAGCCGAACGCTTTGACGAGCGTTTTGAACGTATGGAGAAAAAGTACCAGCCAAGTCAGGAAGAATTCTATATCTACAGCCATTCCGTCATTCAATGATTCTTTATAAGCATGATAAATTATATTCTTCTTTGCAGAGGTGACTTATGATAACTTTACGTAACATTACATATGAAAACTTCATCGAATGCATAAACTTAGAGCCTAAGGAAGAACAAAAGAGGTTTGTTGCAAGGAATATCTATAGTCTTGCTGAAGCATACATTGCTCTATCAAATAAATACTGCGTTCCAATGCCTTACGCCATATATCATGACGAAACCATGGTAGGATTTATCATGCTTTCTTATGAACCGGCCGATGAGGAGGACGAAGAGGATGAAACGGTTTATAAGATATGGAGATTGATGATTGATAAGAAATATCAAGGTTTAGGATATGGAAGGATAGCGATGGAAAAAGCACTCGAGTTAATCCAAACCTTTCCATACGGCAAAGCTGAGCTTGTCGTGCTTTCCTATGAGCCTGAAAATGAAGCAGCAAGGCAGCTGTATGCTTCATTTGGATTTTTGGAAACAGGTGAAATGATTGATGATGAAGTATGGGCAGTTTTGCGTATAAGCGAAATGAACAAATGATAAAAATCTAGAAGAAGGCAATAGTAAGCAGTGATAGAGGTGTATTATGGTACATAAGGGAACCAAAGAATTAATGACTGATAGGCTGATGCTCAGACGATTTGTAATAGATGATGCCGAAACCATGTTCATCAACTGGGCCAATGACCCTGAAGTTACAAAATTCTTGAGCTGGGAACCCCATGGGAACATCGAGATAACGAAAAGCCTTCTTCAGTCCTGGGTAAAAGAGTACGAGAACCTCAATTATTATAACTGGGCTGTTGTTTATGACGGTCAATTAATTGGTTCTATAGGCCTGTTAAGCATGAAAGATGAAGTTGGTGAAGCGGAAGCTGGATACTGCATATCCAAAGCATATTGGGGAAAAGGAATTATGGCAGAAGCACTGGCAGCTGTAATAAATTATTCTTTTGATGAGGTTGGTTTCAACAGAATCATTGCAAAACACAACGTACAAAACCCCAATTCCGGTAAAGTAATGAAGAAGTGCGGAATGAAATATCTTGAAACAAAATATACTCCGCTCACCTTAAAATCAGATAAAATCGTGTTGTGTGATTTCTATGAAATCCGAAATCCCAACCGCACAAAAGGAGCATGATCCTTTGGAGGATTTCCAGGTGTTACATGATAGGAACCGGGGTGTTTTATGAAGATAAGCAGGTTTGAGAAGAGCAATGAGAAATATATAAAAGAAGCGGCAGAATTATTGGTTGAGAGCTTTCCTCACAGCTATTCAGATTGTGCATTGGAGGAAGTAGAAAGGTGTTTATCTGAAGATCGTGTTTCGATTATGGCAGTTGAAGATGGTCAGCTTGTTGGATTTGCAGGTGCAATTCCCCAATATGGAATGACGGGCTGGGAGCTGCATCCAGTTGTTGTTCGAAAGTCACATCAATTTCAAGGCATAGGCTCTAGGATGATAAGTGCGATAGAGCAGGAGGTTGCTAAAAGAGGAGGGGTGACCCTCTATTTAGGTACAGACGATGAGTTTAATAAAACTTCCCTAAGCAACTGTAACCTTTATGAGGATTTATTTGGTAAGATCATGAATATTAAGAACTACGATAAACATCCCTACGAGTTTTACCTAAAAATGGGCTATCAAATAGTCGGCGTCATACCAGACGCAAATGGTACAGGAAAACCAGATATTTGGATGGCGAAGAAGATAACTTAAATTACTAAATAACGCGATTCATTCAGTACTTCCTGCAACTTCGAACGCATTCCTTTTCAGATTATCAAAAATATTGAGGTTTTAAAATGTTAACGTACCATAAAAACAAAAGCTACTGGAATGAAGTTTTTAAGAATTATCATGGCAGAGCCATTAAAACAAAGAGCATTGGTCATGAGGATGTGGACAATGCACTGGATTGGCTTTGTGAAGATTCGGTTTCAATACTCGATTTCGGGTGTGGAAATGGAGTCTGGTTATTTAAATGTCTTTTAAGGGGGACAAAAAAACATTTCGGCATAGACCTTTCACATGAGGGTATCCGGGTTGCGAACGAGACTTATAAAAGGATGGGAAAGGGAGAATTTATTTTTGCCGCAGGAGGAGTGGAAGCATTAGAATCAGTTTCAGGTGACTCCATTGACGGTGTGATACTCTCTAATATAATAGATAATTTGATCCCAGCAGATACAGTTAAGGTATTATCAGAAATAAAGCGTATTCTTAAAGCACGTGGGAAGGTACTGATTAAGCTTAATCCTTTTCTAACAGATAAACAGATTAAAGACTGGAAGATTAAAGCCATAGAGGGTAATTTCCTGGACGATGGACTATTCTTATGGAATCAGACCACAGAAGAATGGACAGAACTATTAGAAAAATATTTTAGAATTGTCATGAAAAAGGATATTTATTACCCCGAGCATGAACAGTACAATCGATTATTCTTGCTCTGCAATGACAACAAGTAAATCATTTTCAGCGACCTGAAAAAGCCGCTGAAAATGATTTTTTACACCAGTTTTCTTACCACAAAATTGTCCTCGATCAACAGCCAGTTCTGCGGGAAGTCTCTGCCCAGAACCCAATAGAAGAATCCCCGGATACCAAATTCCTTTACCAGATTGAATTTCACCTGAATGCTGCGCGCATCTTCAAACCACACAACATGATACCTTCCCTGTTCATCGGTGTAATAGAAGAAGGGTGCCTGAGATGTATTATCATATTCGATATTTGTGTTGTACCTTAAAGCCAGCTCGATGCCCTGCTGTGGACTGATGGTTCTTGCCCATTGGCCGCCGGGAACATAGGGAAGCGTCCAATCGTAACCATAGAGGGGGATTCCCATCATGATCTTATCCCTGGGTATCTCGGTAACGGCATACTCCAGCACCGCCCTGACTTGATCGATAGGTGAAACCGCCATAGGCGGGCCTCCCGACCATCCCCATTCATATGTCATCAGGAACACCATGTCATTGATCTCGCCATGAGCCCGGTAGTCATGCCCTTCATAAAGCGTACCTTGTTGATCAGCGCTCAGCTTGGGTGCCAATGCGGCACTCAGCAGCAGGTTCAGGGGCCTTAGCCTTGCAGCAGCCCTTCTCATAAATGCATTGTATCGTTCCCTGTTCTCAGCACCTAAGTATTCAAAGTCAACATCCAGGCCGCCGTAGCCTTTTTGCTGTATCACGGCAACTGCATTGTCAAGCACGGTATTCTGCAAAGCCTCACTGGAAAGAATGGTCGTCGCCAGCTCCCGGCTGAAGGTTCCATCTTCAAAGTTGGTCAGCACCATCAGCGGCAATGCTCTTTGGCGGTAAGCTGCCTGTATGGTTGGCTCATCCGTGATCGGGGTCAGTGAACCGTTTCTGTTCACAGCGTAACTGAAAATCGTTAAGTAGGTTAAATGAATTCCGACTCTGTCTACAATTGCAGGTGAAGCGGCACCTGTTGCCAATACATCTATATAGGCACTTGTATCAATCACCTGCCTTGGCTTTTGCGGAATGTACAGCCTCAACCCCACCGGAATATTGTTGGGATTGGTAATGCCGTTTATCCTGATTAGCTCAGCCAAAGGCACATTGTACAGTACGCTGATCTGAAACAAGGTTTCACCGGGGGCAACCCAGTGATAGCTGCCCCAAATAGGGATGACAATGGTTTGGCCGATAACCAGTCTGTTGGGATCAGGGATTTCGTTGGATGTGGCGAGCAGTTCAACGGTAACGGAATACATCTGGGCAATCCTCCACAGGGTATCACCTGGTCTGACAACATGTATTTGCATCTTTTCCACCGCCTTACAAAAGTCCTTATAATCAACTATATTCAAAAATTTATGGATAGGTGCCAGAATGGATGGGAATTGGGAAATGAATATCCAAGGCAGTAATCGAAGCAGCAGAAAACAGGAAGCTTGAGGCAGGGAAAAACAGGAAATATTTTAAAGAATAGTGAAAAGACAGGTCAGGTTTGTTATAATGGATTTGTTGGCTGAAGTGAAGAAATTATGAGAGGGGAGCGTTCTAACATGAATAAGAGAGTTCTCATATTAGCTGTTCTGCTGGTACTTGTTTTACTTACCTTGACCGGATGCATTCCCGGAGACGGCAAACATACATCCGACAAACCGGCTGGATTTCTATGGGGTGTCTGGCACGGCTGGATAGCGCCCATATCGCTTATCGGAGGGCTTTTTAACAAAAGCCTGCGGGTATACGAGACGGTTAATACAGGCTGGTGGTATGATTTTGGTTTTTATATTGCGATTATAAGCGGATTCGGCGGGATATCCTTATCGCGAAGATCGAAATCAAAAGACTAAGGATAGAATAGGAAGCTTTCATTACTGTACAAAAATAGAATCACTTTTGAACAATCCGGCTGACCAGGAGATCTTTTTAAAGGGGAGAGGGGTATGAAAACGATCTTTTCCAAGATTGGGAAGCTGTATCAGATGAATGCAGTGAAGAGGGCAGTCATTATTTGGGTTCTGTTCCAGTTGATTTTATGGGCTGCATTTGCCGCAGCTTACGGAGTCAATTTGGAGGCGTGGAACCATGAAATCACACCGGAGCGTTCCCAACAGCCGGCAGAAAGCATTGCTGCTGCCGCTTTGTTTATTTTAGTAAGCAACCTGATCCTGTTCATCATTATCGCTGCGGGAAATCTTTTTGTCAGGTTCGCTGCTGTGACACCGGGGCTGTTAATCCTGCTGATTCAGGGCATCATTATTGGCAGCACAGCGGGTTCCAATGCATTTGAATTCCCTTTCGCAAGGGTACTGGATGCAAACATACAGTTTTTAAAGGTAGGTTTATGGGAGACAACTGCTTATGCACTGATTTGCGCTGTTACTCTCACCAAATCACTGAATATAGCTGAAACCTTTCCTCCCAGGCAATGGTCGGAGACCAGGAAGCTGAAAGAGCTCAGCTTTGATCTGAGTGAAAAGCTTTTGATTGCTCTGAGCATAGCGATGCTGATCGGGGCAGCAGCAGTAGAGGCCATTTTAATTGCTGCATAGGCGGAAGGTTTAAAAAGCAAAAAACATTTTTACCATAAGGAGTGCACAACATGTCAAGATCAACGGTAGGAGCCATTATTGACCAGGGTCCGCAGAGCTGGCAGATCATTCAGCAGGAAGCAGGCTTCGGACAAATCAGCCTGTCAGGCAGATGGGCAACGGAGGAAACCATTTCTGATGCCAGGGTTTATGCCAGAATTGTGCGGGAGGAAACCGGGGAAAGCGTCATACACTGGCAGGCGGCACAGCAATTGCCGGAAAAGAGATGGGAAATTGATCTGAAGCATATCCCGGCAGGCGGCCTATACCGGGTAGAAACCTGTTTGGCTCATGCAGATGTCGGTCCTGCGATTGAATGGTCCATTCGAGGTGATATGATTCATCATATTGGAATAGGAGACCTGTTTGTCATTGCAGGGCAAAGCAATTCTGCCGGCTACGGCAAGGATTCGGCTTATGACCCGCCGGAGCTGGGCGTGCATGTCCTTCGAAATAATGGCAGCTGGGATTTGGCTGCTCATCCCCTCAATGATTCCACTAACACCCTTCATCCCGTCAATATGGAAAATGGAAATCCGGGACATTCTCCCTATGTTCATTTCGGGAAGCTGTTGAAAAAGGAGCTGGGTTATCCCATCGGATTTTTGCAAACAGCTCTTGGGGGCTCCAAGCTTTGCCTGTGGAACCCCGATGAAGACGGTGCATTATACCGGAATATGATGGAGATTATCAGCTCACAGCAGACAAAGGTAAAAGGGATTCTCTGGTATCAGGGCTGTTCGGATGCGGTTGCCGACTTGTGTGAAACGTATTTGGAGCGTTTCCAAAACATGGTGAATTGCATCAGGCGGGATCTGGCATCGCCGGATCTTCCTGTATTGACTGTCCAGCTTAATCGCCAACTGCAAACAGACGCGACGGTATCAGACCACACCTGGGGCAGTGTGCGGGAAGCACAGCGACAGGCAGCACGCACCATATCCAATGTGTATGTGGTTCCTGCCCTGGATTGCGGAATGTCCGACTGGATTCACAACAGGTGCTCTGCCAATTTGATGCTGGGTGAGCGGCTGGCCAGGGCAGCCTTGGCAGCTGTCTATCATCGTCAGGTTCGCTATATGGCTCCTGATCTGAAAAGTGCGGTGCGCACAGGCGGCAATCAAGTCCTTCTGGAGTTTGACAATGTCTATGACAGACTGGATACCATGGGTGTGCCTGCGTCTCAGCTGCCATTCACGATAGAGGATGAAAGCGGCGTTATACCGATAACAGATTGCAGGCTGATGAAAAACAACCAGCTGCTTCTTACCTTGGAGCGGCAGTTAAATGGGAAAGGTCAGGTTCATGGAGCTCACCAGGAAAACCCTCCCTTCTTCCTGCCAGTAGATTTTGCAACCCATATGCCGATACTTGCCTTCTATAAGGTAGATATTCAGTAATTAAATAGACAATCCGGCGGGAAATGGGATATACTGAAAGCAGAACGACACAAAGGGAGGACAAGCCATGACAGATCCTAGAGTAAAAACACTGGCACACAACCTGATCAACTATTCCTGCGAGCTGAAGCAGGGAGAGAAGATTTTTATTGAGAATATCGGCCTGGAGCCGCCCCTGCTGAAGGAGCTGATAAGGGAAGCCTACAAGGTTGGAGCCATCCCCCTGGTTTCCATAAAGGACAACGAAATCAACCGGGTGCTGTATGCCCAGTGCACAAAAGAGCAGATGGAGATGATGGCAAAATATGAAGCCGCCCGCATGTCTGATGTGGATGCCTACATCGGGCTTCGCTCCGGACAGAATGCTTCTGAATTGTCCGATGTTCCGGTGGACAGGATGGAACTATATATGAAGCATTTCTGGCAGGAGGTTCATGGAAAGATACGGGTTCCCAAAACAAGATGGGTGGTACTTCGGTATCCTTCTCCTTCCATGGCACAGCTGGCCGGGATGAGCACCGAGGCATTTGAAGACCATTACTTCAATGTCTGCAACCTGGATTATTCCAAAATGTCCAAAGCGATGGATCCCTTGGTGGAATTATTGAATCGGACAGACAGGGTTCGCATTACCGGCAAAGGAACGGATTTGTCTTTCTCCATCAAGGGGCTGGGTGCAATCAAATGTGATGGTAAGCTGAACATTCCCGATGGAGAGGTTTACACTGCACCGGTTAAGGATTCCGTAAATGGCGTCATCACCTATAATACGTCGTCTGAGTACAATGGGTTTACCTATCAGAATGTACGCTTAACCTTCCAGGATGGAAAGATCGTACAGGCAGAAGCCAATGACAATGAAAGAATCAACAAGGTGTTTGATACGGATGAGGGAGCCAGGTATGTGGGTGAATTTGCAATCGGCGTCAATCCTTTCATCACCAAGGCCATGAATGACACCTTGTTTGACGAGAAGATTGCCGGTTCCTTCCACTTTACACCAGGCAGCTGTTATGAAGATTGTGACAATGGAAACCAATCTGCCATCCACTGGGATCTGGTCTGCATTCAGACACCGGAGTATGGCGGCGGGGAAATGTATTTTGACGATGTATTGGTTCGCAAGGATGGACGGTTTGTGCTGCCGGAGCTGGAGGCTCTGAATCCTGAAAATCTGAAGTAATAAAAATGAACTGATAACCGGAACAAGAATTTGATAAAAAATAGTTTGGAGAATTTATGGATAAAAAGAATTTTGCGATATTTATTGATTTGGAAAACACAGGCGGCAAGGCTGTCACCCTGAACCGCGTGATTGAAAAGGTGAAGATTAAAGGGGATATTCTCATCGGAAAGGTTTACGGTTATCAGGAAGCTTTTTCCGGCTTGAAGGAGGTATTGCTGTCCAATACCTTCAACGTCGTTCCCTCCATCCGGTATGGAGTGAATCAAAAAAACAACCTGGATATTCAACTGGTCATTGATGCACTGGATGTAGCCTACACCAATGACCTGATTGACTGCTTCTGCATCGTATCCGGTGACAGTGACTATACGCCCCTGGTAGGTAAGCTGAAATCCATGGGCAAGTATGTATTGGGCATTTCCCGTTCGGAAGTGGCTTCCAATATCTTTATCAAAGCCTGTAATGAGTTTATTTTCCTGGAATCGGTGACAACCTCCGGAAATCAAGGCTCAGATGACACCTTAAGCGAGCCGGATGACCTGCTTGAGGTACTGGAGAAGATTATCAGCGATCAGGCTGATACCGACGGCGCCGTTTTTGTCAGTGAATTGAAAAAGACGCTGCTTCGTCTGCGTCCGGATTTCAGTGAGAAAAGCTATGGCTACAGCTCCTTTGGCAAGCTGCTCAATACCCTGGAGATGAAGCACAACACCATCAAGGTATTTGGAGACAATAATTCCCTTAAGGTGAAGCTGCGGGGCGAGAACAAGAGCCTGGCCGGTGAAATCACCAAGGCCAACTGGGTCAGCATTATGCAAAATCAGCTCAACAAATTGAAGAGCAACGGCTTTGAACGGGTGAACCCCAGTATTATTAAATCCGAGCTTCAGAAGGAGTACCCTGATTTTGATGAACGCCAGATCGGATTTAAAAAGTTCAGTGATATGCTGAAGCGGCTGGAGCGGGAAAAGGTGGTTGCAGTGGAATTTAACGAAGCAAGAACCATGCTGATTAAAATCTTGTAATCCCTCCTGTCTTCAGGCTCACAGGCTGGTTTTTCCGGCCCTTTGGCGCTGGAAATTCTGCTTGCACATCATGGTAAACAATGATATAGTAATTACTTGTAACATCCTTGCTCTGCATGATATGCAGGGCCATAGTCCAAAAGGAGGTGAATTTTGACATGAATAAGTATGAATCCATTTACGTTATCAGACCTACTGTTGAAGAGGAAGGCATCAAAGCCCTTGTGGAAAGGTTCAGCAACCTGATCCAAAATGAGGGCGGACAGGTGGAAAACGTGGATGAGTGGGGCAAGAGAAGGCTGGCCTATCCCATCGACGATCTGAAAGAGGGATACTATGTTTTAATGAACTTCTCTTCCAAGCCCGACGTACCCCAGGAACTGGAACGGAACTATAAGATTACCGACGACATTCTGCGCTATTTAACAATCCGTTTAGACGAAGAATAAGGGTGGTGAGAGGTATGTTAAACAAAGTCGTTCTAATCGGTCGTTTAACACGAGATCCCGAACTGAGGTCCACTACCAGCAATATCAGTGTTACAACCTTTACACTGGCTGTTGATCGGAGGTTTACCAATCAACAGGGGGAAAGAGAAGCGGATTTTATTCCCATTGTAACATGGCGGAGTCTGGCTGAAACCTGTCATAAATATCTGACCAAGGGCCGTCTGGTAGCAGTATCCGGGCGAATGCAGGTGAGGAGTTATGACGATAACACCGGCCAAAGGCGCTATATCACAGAAGTCGTTGCAGATGAAGTCCAGTTTTTGGAGAGAAGTCCTGCCACAGGTGAATCCGGAGTGGCACCCGCGTATCCCAGAAGCAGTCCGTATCCTGAGACCCAGACGTCTAATACCAATACCGGTTATGGCGATCTTGTAGAGGACGACGATGAACTTCCATTTTAAGTAGACAGGAGGGTAAAGCATGTCTGAAAATCCAAGAAGACAGAGAGGTAGAAGGCCTCGCAGGCGTGTATGTGCTTTTTGTGTGGATAAGGTAGACCACATTGATTATAAAGACGTTTTCAAGTTAAGAAAGTACATTACAGAGCGAGGTAAGATTCTTCCCAGAAGAATCTCCGGCAATTGCGCAAAGCATCAGCGGCGGGTCACGACAGCTATTAAACGAGCTCGTCATATTGCACTGCTGCCCTATACAGCTGAATAAAACACAAACCGCTCCCTAACCGGAGCGGTTTTTACTTTACAGCCAGAAATCGCTTTTATCGCCATTTCCCGCACTTTTCTGACAGGAATTGCTGCATTGACAAAGGCCTGTTATACATATAAAATTGAGGGTATAATCGGGATAAGGTGGGGGAATATGTGTAAAATCGGTTATCTGGGTCCTGCCGGAACCTTTTCCGAGCAGGCTGCACTTTACTTTGCTCAGAGCTGCCCAGGGGAACTGATTGCATACAGCGATGTTCCCGAGCTGATACTGGCGGTGCAAAGCGGTGCTTTGCACTATGCGGTTGTACCCATTGAAAATGTGTTGGAGGGAACGGTAAATGTAACCGTTGACATCCTGGCGCATGATACCAACCTGGTCATCGTAGGAGAACAGGTGTTACCCATACATCAATGTTTGCTGGCACCTCATGGGGCAGGGCCGGATGAAATTAGAAGGATTGTGTCTCATCCGCAAGCTTTGGCGCAATGCAGGCATTTTCTGCGTGTTCACTTTCCGGACATACCGGTGCACTCAGCAAACAGCACTGCCGCTGGTGCCCTGGAAGCAAAAAACAGCAGCCTTCCTGTGGCTGCCATTGCCAACAAACGGGCTGCTGAAATTTTCGGATTGAATATTCTCATGGAGAACATCGAGGATCAGCCCAACAATTGTACCCGGTTTATAGCTTTGTCCCGTCAGGGTGTGGGTGCTACCGGAAGAGATAAAACCTCCATCGTGTTTTCGGTCAACAACGAGCCCGGCAGCCTGCTGCAGGCTCTTGCCATCTTTGCTCAGCTTGACCTGAACCTGACAAGAATTGAATCCAGGCCTATGCGCACACAATTGGGTCAATACTTGTTTTTTGTTGATTTTGAAGGGCACGCAGAGGATAAAGCAGCCGCCCGTGCGCTGCACTTGGTGAAGGCCATGAGTACGTATTTCAGGCACCTGGGCTCTTATCCCCGGTCTGAATAAGGGATGTAGCTGCCTGATGTGCATGGCAGCTGTGAAGGTGAGTGAAAGGGGTATATGCAATGGGAAAAGGCGGAGAGTTCGATATAGCAAAGAATATCAGGCTGGTGGAGTGGCTGAAAAGTGAGATCTTGTCCTCTGTTGCGGAACTCTATCGTTTGCTTGCCAGTGGAATAAAAAAAGGCTCCAGGGGCTCTCAGGATGCCATAGCAGACTGCCTGTCCAGCATGATTGTTGCAGCATATCTCCTGGGTAAGAGGCTGGGGATTCCTTTTTTGGTCATTGATAACAAGATAGAAAGCAAAATACGTCTTGGAATGATTGAGGAGCATGATGTGGAGAAGCATTATGGTGATTTGACTTCCCTCAGCGAATATTTTAAGACCAGGAAAGATTAAACGAGGTGTGATATGAATTTACTGCCCATTGCGGCTGTTTTCATTTTTATGGTTCCCATACTGCTGATTGCAGGGCTGATCAAGAGGCTTGGAAAGCGATCCGATTTCTATGAATACATCATCTTATCATCCGGAAGCGTCTTGCTTTCCATTCTATTGTACTTGGGGCTTTATGCATGGGTAAAGGGGCAGTCTGCCTTTGATGCGGTCTGGAACTCCTTCAGGCAGGATTTTCTTCATGGACCCATAGGTGCAGAGCAGGTTTTAAGCATTTATCACCAGCTGGGGTTTTTTGAGAATTTTACGACAGGAGGCCAGCTGGCTGATTTTTTGATCGGACAGATGAAAATGGTGGTGCCTGCTGGAATCTTGCTTTTCTCGCTGGTATATGGAGTGATTGTATTTCTGGTCACTCGTCTGATTATGAAAAGGCTGGGCTTCTCTGTCTGCGCCGTCCGTGCCTTTGAGGACTGGGCACTGCCCAGGAGGATGGCCTTTGGATTAATTATTCTGCTTTTGATCTCCTTTCTGGCCGGGAGCCTGGGCATTGCCCGTTTTGAAGTGATTCGGTACACCATCGCCGTGTTGATCTCCTTTTTGTTTACCGTACTGGGTCTTTCCGTATTGTGGTTTTTTCTTAAGGCGGGACGGGTGCCTTCCGTCTTTCGCTGGCTGTTAACCATCCTTGCTTTTCTGGTGGCGGGGTTTGCCCTGCCATTCTTAGGACTGCTGGATCAACTGGTTCTCATTCGGCTCCGATACAAAAAAAGGTTTGTGGTTAAGAATGAAGGGCAGGGGAAATTATGAAAAAACATTTCAAGAGATGGAACCTGCCTGAAGCCAAGATTTACCTGGCAATCATATTGTTTCTGGCGATCATCCTGATCCAGTTTGATTATTGGATCGGCGGCATGGCTGTTGTCCTCTTCCTCTTCCTCTTGTATTACAACCGGCGGATGATCAGGCAGCGGGGAGAAGAGTGGAGCAGCTATCTGGAAAACCTGTCCGAAGACATTGAATGGGCCACCAAAAATGCAGTATCCAGTATTCCCATGCCTCTGGTCGTGATTGAAACCGGCGGAAGCATAACCTGGTACAACCCGCTTTTTGGTGAATTGTTTCAAGGTGAAAGGCTGTTGGAGCGCAACATTCATGATCTTGTGCCGGAACTGATTCCCTCCAGATTCCAATCCGACAAGGATGGAAATGTTCAGGAGCTGTTTTTCCGGGACAGATGGTACCGGCTGCTATGGACTCCTGTTAAAACAGGCTCCGGAAATCGCAAAGGCAAAATCATCTTTCTGATCTACTGGCTGGACATCACGGAGGAACATCGCTTTAAGGAATTATATCAGGCAAAGAAAATTGCAGTTGCCCATATTATGGTGGACAACTATGATGAACTGCTGGCGAATACGGAAAATACAAAGCGTCCCGCTGTACTGGCTGCAATTGAATCCGGTATTGCCAACTGGGCAAGTGACATCCATGCAGGCTGGATCAAGTACGACAGGGAAAAGTACATGGTTGTCATGGAAGAAAAAGAGCTGGAAGCGGTTCGCCAGAAAAAGTTTGATGTGCTGGATGAAGTCCGTGAAATCGATGAAGGCAATAAGATAGCGCCAACCCTCAGCATAGGTGTGGGCATGGATGCGGAAAACCCTGCCCAGTCCAGCATCAGTGCACTCTCCGCCCTGGAGCTTGCCCTGGGGCGGGGCGGTGACCAGGCAGTGGTGAAGCAGGGAACCAAGCTGTATTTTTACGGCGGCAAAAGCCAGGGTGTGGAGAAACGCTCCAAGGTCAAATCCCGGGTGATTGCCAATGCCCTTCGGGACTTGATCGAGCATTCCGAACAGATATTTATCATGAGCCATGAAGGCCCTGATTTGGATTCCATCGGCGCTGCCCTGGGGATTTTTCGTTGTGCCAAATTTGCAGGCAAGGATGCCCGCATTGTGCTGAATAAATCCAATGCCTCGGTAGACAGCCTGATCCGGAAGCTGCAGAAGAAGGAAGTCTACAACGGTTTGTTTATCCGCACAGAGGACGCCCTGAATCGCCTCAGCAAAAACACCCTGGTGGTGGTGGTGGATACCCATCGGCCCAGCTTTACAGAAGCTCCCGAGCTGATTGAGCGGGCAGAGCGGGTGGTGGTGTTTGATCACCACAGGAGAGGCCTGGAGTCCATCGAAAATGCCACCTTGTCCTACCTGGAGCCTTACGCCTCCTCAGCCAGTGAGCTGATCACCGAAATCGTTCAATACTTTGATGATAAGATCAAAATCGAGCCTCTGGAAGCCGATGCGTTACTTGCCGGAATCACCATGGATACCAAGAACTTTATCTTCAAGACCGGGGTGCGCACCTTTGAGGCAGCCTCCTACCTGCGCAGGGCAGGGGCCGACCCCACATCGGTGAGGCAGCTGTTTCAGGATGATATGGATACCTTTGCCAGCCGGTCGGATACCGTGAAAAGAGCGGAAATGATCCGACCGGGGATTGCCCTGTCCGAATGCCCTCCCAATACGCCCAATGCGCAGATCATTGCAGCACAGGCTGCGGACAGTCTGTTGAACATCAAGGGAATCAACGCCTCCGTTGTTCTTTGCTCCATTGACGAGGGCATTATGATCAGCGGCCGGTCACTGGGGAATATCAATATGCAGGTGATATTGGAAAAGCTGGGCGGCGGCGGGCATTTAACCATGGCCGGTGCCCAGCTGACGAACATCACCATGGCGGAGGCAAGGCAGCTTGTGATTGACGCCATCGAAGAATATTTAAAGGAAGGTGACAGTAAATGAAGGTAATTTTACTGCAGGACGTAAAGGGACACGGAAAAAAGGGAGATGTGGTAAATGCCAGCGATGGTTATGCACGCAACTACCTGTTTCCGAGAAACCTTGCCGTAGAAGCAACCAGCAAAAATTTGAATGATCTGAAGAACAAACAGGCAGCGGAAAACAAACGGAAAGAAGCACAACTGGAAGAAGCCAGGAAACAGGCAGAGGCCATATCCGGGCTGGAGGTTGTAGTCAAGGCCAAAAGCGGCGAAAATGGGAAGCTGTTTGGCTCGGTTACCAATAAAGAGATCGGCGACACACTGAAAAGGCAGCACAATATCAGCATTGACAGGAAAAAAATCGTTTTGCCGGAGCCCATCCGCAGCCTGGGCAGCTTCCAGCTGGAGGTTAAGGTTTATCCGGAGATTACAGCAAAGCTCAATGTAAAGGTTGTAGAAGAATAATCCAGGGGGGACACACTTGAGCCACAGTACCAAGACAGAATGGAAAGACAGACAATGCATGGATGTGGAGGAATTCCGGAATCGAGACAGCCTGGCACGGCAGGTTCGGGTATTATCCGATATGCTGGCCAAGCTGCTGGACAGGGATTCCATGGACCAGTCCATGGAGCAGATGGGGCTGGAGGAAAAAGTGACGGCCCTTCATAAGCTGGTTTTTCAGGATGACTGCAGGAAGCAGTGCATCGAAAGGCCTGATAATGTGGAAGAAATCGGCCGCATGGTTCGTGAGATCGAAGAAGGCCTGGCCAATATGGCTGCCAGGCGGATGGTAGAAAACAATCTGGAGAAAAAGGTTATTGATCTGATGGAGAAGCGTCAGCATCAGTATATGAATGAGCTGAGGCTTCAGATTATGAAGAAAAAGGCCGGTCCGGAAAATGCCAACACCCTGAAAAAATATGCCGAGTTGGAAAAGCTGGAATACAAGAGGTTGTCCAAACAAGGCTTTGAGCTGATGCGGCCGTCCTCTACTGATGAAATCATCGGACAGGACAGGGCAGTCAAGGCACTGATTTCCAAGCTGGCGACACCTTATCCCCAGCATGTACTGATTTACGGGCCTCCGGGGGTGGGAAAAACCACGGCTGCCAGGCTGGTGCTGGAGATGGCGAAAAAAATGCCCCACACTCCTTTTCCGGAGGATGCAGCCTTTGTGGAGGTGGATGGGACAACCCTGCGCTGGGATCCACGGGAAATCACCAACCCTTTGCTGGGCTCGGTTCATGACCCGATTTACCAGGGGAGCAAGCGGGATTTGGCAGACAGCGGCATCCCTGAACCTAAAACCGGGCTGGTTACCGAAGCCCATTGTGGTGTATTATTCATTGACGAAATCGGAGAGCTGGATTTTTTCCTGCAAAACAAGCTGCTGAAGGTGATGGAGGACAAACGGGTGCACTTTGATTCCGCCTATTACGATCCGGATGATGAGAATACACCCAAATACATTAAGAAATTGTTTGATGAGGGTGCGCCTGCGGATTTCATTCTCATCGGTGCCACCACCCGGCATCCTTCCGAAATCAACTCTGCCCTGCGCTCCCGTTGTGCCGAGGTGTTTTTTGAGCCTTTGGCTCCGGATTGTGTTCAGGAGATCGTACGCAATGCTGCGAAAAAAATCCATGTCAACCTCGAGCCAGGGATCGATGAGGATATCAGTCAGTATACCACGGAAGGGCGCAAAGCCATTAATCTGTTGATGGACGCTTATGGAATGGCGCTGTTTCGAAATGGTGACAGGAATGCATCCGAAATTACCATCACCAAAGCTGATCTGAATGAGGTTGTGCAAATCAGCCGGATTTCCGGTTCCTCCAAAAAGCGCGGCCGGCACATAGGAAAAGCGGGTTGTATTTTTGGGCTGGGGGTGAATGGCTTTCTGGGCTCAGCCATCGAGTTTGAAGCTGTTGCCTTTCCAGCGGGGAAAGAAGGCGGGGGAACCGTCCGGTTCAATGACACGGCAGGTAGTATGGCGAAGGACGCCGTCTTCAATGCTGCCACGGTGATCCGCAGGTTAACCGGAGAGGATATCTCCGGCTATGATATTCATGTGAATGCCATAGGCGGCGGGAAAATTGACGGACCTTCCGCAGGAGCGGCCATGGTGCTTCTTATTCTAAGCGCGATGAAGGATATTCCAGTCTGGCAGGATACAGCCGTTACCGGGGAGATCTCCCTGCAGGG
>DURK01000175.1 GCA_012837325.1 Clostridiales bacterium | reverse complement strand
GCATGGCTTCTGCCATTTCCACATACTCAACAATTCGATTTCGGTTTTTGGTGCCCACAGCTACTTTTACACCAGGTATGGACAATACCTCTTCCGCAGCCTGCTGGGCATAGCAGCCCACAACAGCAATCACCGCGTTGGGGTTGGTTCGATGAGCCTTGCGGATCATCTGCCTGGACTTTCTATCCCCCAGATTGGTAACGGTACAGGTATTCACCACATAAACATCGGAATCCTCCTGAAAGCTTACAAGCTGATAACCATTTCGTACAAACTGCTCTTGCATGGCTTCCGTGTCATATTGATTGGTCTTACAGCCCAATGTATAAAAAGCAACCCGCTTACCGGGAGCAGATTTCATTCCAACTCCTCCATCTGATACATGATTGCCGCCAGTGCTGCCATTCCAGCTGTCTCTGTCCTCAGAATTCTGGGGCCGAGGGAAGCGGAAATCCAACCATACTGTCTGGCCAGGAAAACCTCCTCCTCTTCCAGCCCCCCCTCCGAACCGATTAGAATTGCAATCGATTCAGGCATGGAGGATTGGCTTTGCAATACCCTGCGCAGACTCTGCTTTCTCTCTTCTTCCCACAGTATGATTTTCCAGTCCGCCTGGCAAGCCTGAATGGCCTGGTCAAAGGTTTTCGGAGCATGCACCTGGGGAAGTATACCCCGTCTGCTCTGTTTGGAGGCTTCTTCTGCCACCCGCTGCCAACGGGAAGCCTTTTTTTCTCCTTCTCGACCATCGGGTATCCGCACGACAGTTCTGGATGTAGTGATTGGTATGACCTCATGGATCCCCAATTCCACACACTTTTGTATGATGGTCTCCATTTTGGAAGCTTTGGGCAAACCCTGGAGCAAAGTGACCTGTAAATTCGGTTCCGTCCCGCTTGGATTCTTGCCTGTCAGCTCTACCCGCACCTGTCCTTTGCTGACATCCTGAATGACAGCCTGGTAATCCATTCCTCTGCCGTCACACAAGGTAATCCTGTCTCCGGCTTCCAGCCGAAGTACCCTTTGTATATGATGGGCATCGTCTCCTGTAATCATGCCGATACGTCCGCTTATCTTATCCGAAGGGACAAAAAATCTATGCATTGGCTTTACACACCACCACAGCCCATTCTCCTTTGGTTTTCTTCTCAATCAGTTCCAAACCGGATGCCTCCATCTCCTCCAATACGTCCTGCAGACGATCCAGTATGATGCCGGAAGCAATGAACAACCCGTTTGGTTTCAGAAAACGGCGGATGGACTTGGTCAGGTCAATGATGACATCTGCGATGATGTTGGCAACGGCAATATCAAACTGCCCGTACACCTGATCCAGCAGATTGCCATGAATCACTTCCATTCGATGGTTAACCCGGTTTCTTTCCGCATTCTCCTTCGCTATTTGAACCGCATTGCTGTCCAAATCAATCGCAGTTGCTATTTCTGCACCAAGCAATAAGGCTGAAACAGCCAGTACACCTGTGCCGCAGCCAATGTCTACCACTGTTTCTCCACCCTTCAGATACCGATCCAGTGCATCGATACAAAGAGTGGTGGTTTCATGGGTACCTGTGCCAAAAGCCATTCCCGGATCCATTTCCAGTACAATTTCATCGTCCTTGCTCTCATACTGCTCCCAGGAGGGTTTGATGACAATACGGCTGCTGACTTTAAGAGGCTTGTAGTATTTTTTCCAATTGTTTGCCCAATCCTCTTCCTTCACTTTGGTTAATTCAATGACAAGCGTCCCCATGTCCAAACCATGGTCAAGCTGCTGCAGCCATTTGATTTTTTCCTTAATCCGGGCGAGCTTTTCCTCAAAGGACGGATCGTTGCTGAGATAGGCCTTGACCAGAACCTCTTCCTCCATCCCGTTCAGCATGGATTCATCAACATAATCCCAGCTGCGTTCATCTGACTGTACCTCATGAATGGCGTACGGGTCTTCCACGACAACACCGGTTACACCCACATCATAAAAGACCTGGGCTGCAACATCTGCGCCTTCTGCTGTTGTCTTAATGGTCACCTCTATCCAGTCCATTCTCTTCCTCCTTGCTGCAGCATCTGCTGTTCAGTGTAATTAAACCGTGCAGGATTCCGTGCTATACACCAAACGCATCCTTCATTTTTTCAAAAAAGGACTTTCTCTGCTCGGTCTCCCCGGTGATCTCCTCAAATTCCTGGAGGAGTTCCTTTTGCCTTGCATTTAGGCGCTTGGGAACTTCAATATTAACCCTGACATACAAGTCTCCTCTTGAATTGCTGCGCAGGTGTTGTATGCCCTGATTGCGCAGGCGGAACACTTTACCGGTCTGAGTTCCTTCAGGAATGGAATACTTCACCTTACCGCCAAGAGTGGGCACCTCCAGTTCCGCACCCAGAGCGGCCTGTCCAAAGGTAATAGGAATGTCGCAATGAAGGTCGTATCCTCTTCTCTTGAACAGCTTATGGGGCTTTACGGTAATATTTACATAAAGATCACCGGCAGGGCCGCCCAGCTCTCCTGTCTGCCCTTCGCCCCTCAGGGTAATAGCCTGATTGTTGTCTATGCCTGCAGGAATGGTTACGCTGATCTTTCTGACCCGCCGAATCTTCTTTCTTCCATGACATTTCGGACAGGGGTCGGAAATGATGGTACCTTCTCCCTGACACCGGTCACACGTTCTGACATTGACAAATCGTCCAAAAGCCGTATTTTGTGTCTGAGATACCTCCCCAGTTCCGTTGCATACCGGACAGGTTGCTGCGTCGCTGGGATTCTTAGCGCCGGTTCCATTACAATCCGGACAGTTCTCCATCCTGACCACTTCAATGTCCTTTTTGGTTCCGAAAGCAGCTTCTTCAAAGGTGATATCCAGATCATATCGGATATCTGCCCCCCTGACGGGGCCTCTCCTGCCTCGTCTGGAGCCGCCTCCAAAACCGCCTCCTCCAAAGAACATATCAAAAATATCACCGAATCCGCCGTCGAATCCACTAAAATCAAAGCCGCCGAATCCTTGCCCAGCTGGACCATCATGACCAAACTGATCATATTGTGCCCTTGCCTCCGGGGTGCTTAGCACCTGATACGCTT
Organism: Clostridiales bacterium; assembly: GCA_012837325.1. GTDB lineage: Bacteria > Bacillota > Clostridia > Caldicoprobacterales > DTU083 > DURK01. The sequence continues at coordinate 7,103 of DURK01000175.1, read as the reverse complement.
CATTGACCTCCTTGAAGGCTTCTTCTGCCTTTTTGTCTCCAGGATTCAAGTCCGGATGATACTTTTTGGCTAATTTTCTATATGCTTTTTTTATCTCATCCTCTGAAGCACCTTTTGGAACGCCCAATACTTCATAATAGTCTCGCTTTGCCAATGGAATCTTCACCGCCTATATTCACAAAAAATCTTTGAAAAAGCCAAAGCGTTTTGCCTTGGCTTCTTCATTATACCCGAATTATTTATCATCGTCCATTACTTCGTAGTCCGCATCCACCACGTTGTCGTCATTCCCCGGGCCTGCCGGGCCTCCTTGCGGATCTCCGCCTGGGGTTCCTCCGGCAGCCCCCGGAGCTTGCTGCTGATAGATCTTCCCAAATACCTCATAGGATACCTGGGTCAGCTTTTCCGTTGCTGCCTTGATGCCATCCAGGTCATTGGCCTCCAAAGCCTTTTTGGTCTGAGCCAGTTCATCCTCAATCCTGGCCTTGTCAGCAGCATCCACCTTGTCTCCCAAATCCTTCAGGGTTTTCTCGGTGTTATACACCAGGGAATCAGCGTTGTTCCTGGTTTCCACTTCTTCTTTGCGTTTCCTGTCCTCTTCTGCAAACCGTTCGGCTTCCTTTACCGCCTTCTCGACTTCCTCTTCGGACAGGTTGGAGGAAGCAGTGATGGTAATCTTCTGCTCATTGCCGGTGCCCAGATCCTTTGCGGATACATTGACAATGCCGTTGGCGTCAATATCGAAGGTAACCTCGATTTGGGGAACCCCTCTGGGAGCAGAAGGAATACCGGTCAACTGGAATCGGCCCAGGGTTTTGTTGTAGGCAGCCATATCCCTTTCACCCTGCAGTACGTGAATCTCCACGCTGGTCTGACCATCCGCAGCGGTTGAGAAGATCTGGCTCTTGTGAGCAGGAATGGTGGTGTTTCTTTCAATCAGCCTGGTAAACACACCGCCCAGGGTTTCAATACCCAAAGACAGGGGTGTTACGTCCAGAAGCAGGACATCCTTGATTTCACCGCCAAGAACGCCAGCCTGAATGGCTGCTCCAATTGCGACACATTCGTCCGGATTGATGCCCTTATGGGGCTCCTTGCCGGTAATTTTCTTTACCGCTTCCTGCACAGCGGGAATTCTGGTAGAGCCGCCTACCAGTATCACTTTGTCAATCTCGTTGGCATTTAATCCGGCATCCTTCAAGGCATTACGCAAAGGCACCGTGGTTTTTTCCACCAGATCGGATGTCAGCTCATCAAACTTGGCCCGTGTCAGCGTTATGTCCAGGTGCTTGGGCCCGGAAGCATCAGCTGTAATGAAGGGCAGATTGATATTGCTGGTAAGTACTCCGGATAATTCAATTTTGGCTTTCTCTGCAGCTTCCTTCAGCCTTTGCTTGGCCATTTTATCCTTCCGCAGGTCAATGCCGTTTTCCTTCATGAATTCATTGGCCAGATAATCCATGATCCGGTCATCAAAATCGTCCCCGCCCAGCCGATTATTTCCGCTGGTAGCCAGAACCTCAAAAACTCCATCTCCAATTTCCAGGATAGATACGTCAAAAGTACCTCCGCCCAGATCATAAACCAAAATTTTATGGTTGTCTTCCTTATCCAAACCATAAGCCAAAGACGCTGCAGTGGGCTCGTTGATAATACGCAGAACTTCCAGGCCTGCTATTCTTCCGGCGTCCTTGGTTGCCTGCCGCTGGCTGTCGCTGAAGTAGGCCGGTACGGTTATGACCGCCTGGGTAACGGTATCACCCAGATAAGCCTCGGCATCCTGCTTCAGCTTGGTCAGAACCATGGCAGACAATTCTTGCGGTGTGTACTCCTTATCATCTATCTTAACCTTGAAATTCGATCCCATTTCTCTTTTGATGGACATAACGGTGCGGTCAGGGTTGGTGATGGCCTGCCGCTTTGCAATCTGTCCCACCAGACGCTCTCCGTCTTTGGTAAAAGCGACAACAGATGGTGTGGTTCTGCCGCCCTCCGCATTGGTAATAACGACTGGTTCCCCGCCTTCCATCACAGCTACACAGGAATTGGTGGTACCCAAGTCAATACCGATTACTTTTCCCATAAAAATCCTCCTTAATAACATAACTTGCAAGTATAATGAATAGAATATGTACTTGCTTTGAAGTATTTATTTTTGATTTTACTGCAAAAATCAATTGCCCGAAGTATTGTCACCATTCAATTTATTGCAGTCAAATCATTTTTACATGAATGAAGGCCTGACTTCAGCGGGCAACCTGTACCATACTATAACGAATCACCCGCTCACCCATGCGGTAGCCCTTCTGAAGGACCAATGCGATGGTATTCTCCTCCTGACCCTCTGCTGCTTCCACCTGGCCTACTGCATTGTGTAATTCCGGATCAAAGGGTCTGCCCATCGCTTCAATTTCTTCTACGTTCAGTTTTGATAAGGTATCCAGGAACTGCCTTCTCACCAGTTCAATGCCTTTGATGATGGAATCATCCGCACCGGCTGATGAAAGGGAGTCAATGGCTCGATCCAGATTATCCAATACCGGAAGAAACGCTTCCACTGTATCAGCCGTACCGGCTTCATAGGATTCCGCCAATGCATTGCGGTTGCGCCTTTTGTAGTTGTCAAAATCAGCCTGCAGCCTCTGTGCCGCCTTCAAATATTCATCCTGTTTTGCTTCCGCCTCAGCCAATTTTTTCTCAAGGCTGCCTGCTTCTGCATCCTCTATGCAGTTGCATTGATGCTCCGACTCTTCATCAATCTGTTGACGGCAGCAGGAATGAGAGCCCTCGTCTTTCCCCTTTGTGCTGCAACAGCCCTCCATGGGCTCCTGCTCCTGGTATTCTTCATTTACAGCAGGTTCCTTGTTTACCTTGCTCTCGTTCAACACCCTCACCTCATCTATTGTACTTGCAGTTGTCTGCCTCTTATGGTTGTTTACCGTATAGCTTCGTCAGATAATTACTTAAAGACTTTCCCATATGATCCATTACCGATATCGCTCTGGAATACTCCATTCGGGTGGGACCGATGACACCTATCGTTCCCAGCACCCTGTCGCCCAGGCTGTAGGTAGCGGTTACGATGCTGTAGTCTCTCAGCTCTTCATGGGGGTTTTCTGTACCAATGGATACCTTTACTCCGTTGTTTTGGGAGCTGGCCAGAATTTGGTACAATAAATCCTTTTCCTCCATCAGGGACAAAAAGGACCTGGCCCTTAAGATGTCCTGATATTCCGGAAATCGAAATATATTGGTGGTTCCGCCGAGAAGCACCTCTTTTTTCTGGGATTCCTGAAAGCTGCTTGACAGAACATCCACCAGGGAATTAAAAAACCTTTGGTTTTCGGCAAATACCTCCTGAACAGGGGAAAGGTCCTTGATGTCAACTTCTGAAAAGGTTTTTCCCTGAAACTGTTCATTTAATATATTGGATACCTTATTCAGGAAGTCGTTATGGATGCCTTCCGGAATCCGGATCAGAGTATCCTTTAAAATACCAGAACTGGTTACCACAACCAGCAGGGCAAAATCCTTGTCCACTGGGACCAGCTGAATATGCCGGATGACCACCTTGCTCAGTTGCGGCGTCAGAGCGATAGATGTATAGCTTGTAATATCCGACAACACCTTGGCAGTTTGTAAAATCACCTGCTCCAGCTGCATGATCTTGTCCCGGTACAGATCTTTGATGTATTCCGCCTCCTGGTCATCAAGACTTCTGACCCGCATTAGCTTATCTACATAGAGACGGTAGGCCTTGTCAGAGGGAACCCTGCCTGCAGATGTATGCGGCTGTTCCAAATAACCCAATTCTTCCAAATCGGACATCTCATTGCGGATGGTGGCAGAGCTGACCCCCAAACCGTATTTTCTGGCTACGGTTCTGGATCCGACCGGTTCGGCGGTGATGATATAGTCGTTGATGATTGCCTGTAGAATCTGCAGTTTCCTTGCATCCAATTCCATCAACGTTCACCTCCCTTTGTTAGCACTCCTCTCTATTGAGTGCTAAAACTACTATTAAATTATCACCTGCCCTTCTTTTTGTCAATAGCTTTTTCAAAAAACAAGGGCATCCCATTGGAACGATCTCACGCTCTCATCAATCCAGGAATGCCAGTGCAATGCGGTTCTGAAGGTCGAAACCAAGAGATGTAGGTCGAAGGGCTTGCGTGTCCTCCGTTAACAGTCCCTGGCCTTTTAGTTCCTCAATGGTTTTTCGATACCGCTCACTCAGAGAAAAGCCGAATCGGCTGTGAAATGCCTCTTTGTTAATCCCCTCGTTTAAGCGAAAGCCCAGCATCAAGGTTTCAAACACCTCGGTCTGCGTGTCTGTTTCTTCCTGGAATTCGGCTGCCGGCATCCCGGATTGAATTCTTTCAATATATTGTATCATATCCATCACATTTCCCCGTCGGAGAGATTGATAATAACTATGGGCGCTGCAGCCGCATCCGATGTATTCACCGTTCCTCCAATAGTTCAGATTATGTCTGCATTCCCATCCGGGATATGCGAAATTGGATATTTCATATTGTTTAAGCCCCAACTCTTCCAGCAAGGCTGCTCCCTGATGATACAGAAACCTTTCCTGTTCTTCCTCCATCTCCCGTAACTTTTCCTGTTGCTGCCATTGATAAAAGACGGTTCCTTCCTCAATTTTCAAGCTGTAGGCCGACAAATGGGTGACACCGGCTGCCACAGCCTCCTCCAGGGTTTCCCGCCATTCCTCCCAGCTCTGCCCGGGCAGCCCAAATATTACATCAGCACTGATATTGGAAAAGCCTGCCTGTTTTGCCCAGCTTATGGTATCTTCAAAATGCCGCCGGCGATGAATTCTCCCCAAATTCTCCAGATGATGGTTCTGCCATGCCTGCAAGCCAATGCTGAGGCGGTTGAATCCGCCCCTTGCCAGAGTCTCCAGCTTATTTCTGTCTGCAGTACCAGGATTGCACTCAATGCTGATTTCTGCCTTATCCTGTATATGAAACGTATCCCTGCACTTTTCCAACAGCTGAACCAGAATTTCTCCATCAAAAAGGGTGGGAGTACCCCCACCCATGAAAATCGTACTAACAACCATATCCTGCTGGTCGGTTCGGTAGGACCCAAGCTCACCAAGCAATGCATTCAGATAGGGCTGCTTTAAATCCTCTCTGCCCGCCCAGGATGAAAAATCACAATAATGGCATTTTTGTGTGCAAAACGGCAGATGGAGATACAACCCAATTTGCTTCACTTCACTCACTCCCTGATACGCTCCTGCCTTCCCCTCTGCTTAGTTAAACTTCAGAACAGCCATGAATGCTTCCTGAGGCACTTCTACTGAGCCGATTTGCCGCATCCGTTTCTTCCCCTCTTTTTGCTTTTCCAGCAGCTTTTTCTTTCTGCTGATATCTCCGCCATAGCACTTAGCCAGTACATCCTTGCGCAAAGCCTTTACCGTCTCCCGGGCAATGATTTTGTTGCCGATGGCAGCCTGAATGGGTATTTCAAACATTTGCCGTGGAATGACCTCCTTCAGCTTCTCGGCAATGCTTCTGCCCCTTTGATAGGCCTTTTCCCGATGCACGATCAACGACAGGGCATCCACAATTTCACCGTTTAAAAGGATGTCCAGCTTGATTAAATCTGCTTCCTGATACCCCAGTATTTCATAATCCAGTGATGCATAGCCCCGGGTCCTGGACTTCAGCGCATCAAAAAAGTCATAGATGATTTCATTCAATGGGAGCTCATAGGTCAGAATAACCCGGGTTTCCTCGATATAATCCATTTGCTTGTAAGTTCCCCGGCGTTCCTGACAAAGCTCCATGATGGCGCCCACATATTCAGAAGGAGACATGATTTGTGCTTTCACCACCGGCTCCTCCATGACTTCGATTTCTTCCACCGGCGGAAGATTGGTGGGATTGGCAATTTCAATCAGTTCACCATTGGTTTTTCTTACCTTGTAGATGACACTGGGGGCGGTTGTAACCAAATCCAGGTTGTATTCCCGCTCCAGCCTTTCCTGAATGATTTCCATATGCAGCAAGCCCAGAAAACCGCAGCGAAAGCCAAAGCCGAGGGCTGCCGACGTTTCGGGCTCAAACATAAGGGAAGCATCATTCAGCTGGAGCTTTTCCAGTGCGTCCCTCAGATCTTCGTATTCGTTGCCGTCTGCAGGGTAAATCCCGCTGTATACCATCGGTGTGATTTTTTTATAACCCGGAAGCGGTTCTTTTGCGGGACGGCCTGCGTGGGTGATGGTATCTCCGACTCTGGTATCACGCACATTTTTCATGCTGGCAGTAACATAGCCCACGTCACCTGACTGCAGGATGCCGGAGGAGGTAAGCAGGGGTTGAAAAAAACCTACATCATTTACTTCGAATTCCTTCCCGCTGGACATCATTCGTATTTTGTCTCCAACCTTCAGGCTGCCCTCCATGACGCGCACATAGGCAATGGCTCCGCGATAGCTGTCATAATAGGAGTCAAATATCAAAGCCCTCAAGGGAGCGTCTTCCTGCCCTTTTGGCGGTGGGATCAGCTTAACAATGCTCTCCAGAACCTCCTTGGTTCCGATCCCGTTTTTCGCAGAAATCAGAGGTGCATTTTCTGCCTCCAGCCCCAAAACATCTTCAATTTCCCTCTTAACCAGGTCCGGCTGGGCACTGACCAGGTCAATTTTATTGATTACCGGTACCAGTTCAAGATCATGCTCCATAGCCAGATAAACATTGGCCAGCGTCTGGGCCTCGATTCCCTGAGAGGCATCCACGACCAGTATGGCGCCTTCACAGGCAGCCAGACTTCTGGATACTTCATAGGTGAAATCTACATGTCCAGGTGTATCAATCAGATTTAAAACATACTCCTCGCCGGTTTCATCCTTATATACCAGGCGCACTGCCTGCGCCTTGATGGTGATCCCTCTTTCCTTCTCCAAATCCATGGTATCCAGCATTTGCTGTTCCATTTCCCGCTTGGTCAGTACACCGGTTTCCTCCATTAAACGATCGGCCAGGGTGGATTTTCCGTGATCAATATGTGCAATAATACAAAAATTTCTTATTTTCTGCTGCCTGCTGGTGGGCATGTTTGCAATTGCCTCCTAT
>DURK01000174.1 GCA_012837325.1 Clostridiales bacterium | reverse complement strand
CTGGAATGGTTGACAAGCAGCAGGACAACCGGCTGAAAGGCAAAACGTTTGTTCTAACCGGTACCCTTTCCGGCATGACCCGTGAACAGGCAAGTGAGTTGATACAGAGCCATGGAGGAAAGGTATCAGGCAGTGTTTCCCGAAAAACCTCTTATGTTCTAGCAGGTGAGGATGCAGGAAGCAAGTTGACCAAAGCCAGGCACATGGGCATTCCTATCATCAGCAAAGATGATCTCCTAAACCTGTTAAGATCATGATGTCTCATTAAAGCAGTTCTTGAAGAACTCAACTATATCAGAGAACGTAAAGTGCTCAATATTACTTGGATTTACCATGTCTCCCCAAAACATTTCCCCGGGTTAAGCATGAAGGCACGATGCTTACCCGGGACTTTTATTTATTTGAAGTATTACATATTTGGGTATCAATAATAGTAAATAGCGAAACATAGAAAATGCAAGCAAAAAAATCGGTAATAGGTAAAGGAGCAAAGATATGAAGCTGACTCCCGATTATTTAACTTCCATGGCAAAGCGATCCCAAATCGAATTGACGGAAACAGAATTGAGCGCGTATTCCAAAGAACTGGGTGAAATCTTTCAATATATTGACAAGCTGCATGAAGTGGATACAGAGAGTGTGAAACCAACGGCCTTTGTAGATATGCTGCAGGCAATCCATACTGAATAGGAAAGGAGTTTTCATTGTTCGAATACTGATAGGAAAGGACGGAAAAAGGTTTTGGAACTGTACAAGCTAACGATTCACGAAGCCCGGGACTTGTTGCGAAAAAAAGAAATTTCTTCACGTGAACTGACAAAATCCATACTTGATCGGATTCGAACAACCGAAGATCAGATTCAATCTTTCATTACCATTGATTATAAAGGTGCTTTGAAGCAGGCAGACAGATTTGACAGGATGCAGAGAAAATCAGATTCCGTTACAATGCCTGATCTTGCAGGGATACCTTATGGCTTGAAGGACAATATTTGCACAAAGGGAATACGCACTACCTGTGCCTCCCGCATCATGGAATATTTTAATCCCATCTACGAAGGTATTGTAGTAAAGAAGCTGAAGAACGCTCATGCAGTTCTGGTAGGAAAGCTCAATATGGATGAGTTTGCGATAGGCTCTTCCGGAGAAACGTCTATCTTTCCCCACACACGAAATCCCTGGTCGGGTGACAGGGTTCCTGGCGGCTCCAGCGGTGGTTCGGCTGCTTCCGTTGCCGCAGATCAAATATTGTTTTCTCTGGGTTCAGATACCGGTGGTTCCATCCGTCAGCCTGCTTCCTTTTGCGGTATCGTAGGTTTAAAGCCGACCTTTGGAGCTGTTTCTGGATACGGACTGATTCCATTTGCAACTTCCCTTGATCAGATTGGGCCTCTTTGCAAGGATGTCACGGATTGCGCAATTGTAATGAATGCTATTACAGGGTTTGATTCCAATGACCGGGCATCAGCAAACGTCCATTATCCGGATTATACTCAGTTTTTGAAAGAT
>DURK01000173.1 GCA_012837325.1 Clostridiales bacterium | reverse complement strand
AGTTCCGATCAACCCTACGAGCGACAATATGACAGTAAGGCTTTTTAAGTCGCCAAGAGCAACCAAAACACTAGGGTCAGCTACGATAATCCCGGCATTTTGAAACCCAATGAAGGCAATAAACAAACCAATGCCGACAGTGACAGCATATTTAAGGTTCTCAGGTATTCCATTTACAATCGCTTCACGGAACTTGAAAAATGATAGGATAATAAATATAATACCTTCAATCAGGACAGCAGTTAAGGCTATCTGCCATGAATATTTGGCAGAAATTACAAAAGCAAAAAATGCATTAAGCCCCATTCCTGAAGCAAGAGCAATTGGATAGTTGGCAATAAAAGCCATGGTAATGGTAGCAATGGCAGCTGCAACGGCAGTTGCTGTAAAAACAGCTCCTCTGTCCATCCCGGTTGCAGATAAGAAATCGGGATTAACGATCAAGATATAGGCCATGGTCATAAATGTTGTAATGCCAGCCATGATCTCGGTTTTTACATCCGTTTTGTGTTCCTGCAGCTTAAAAACTCTGTTAAAAAAACTTGTCATCGATTGTTTCCCCCTTTGTTATTGTTCGTACTTTCGGTTAACCGAAAGCCACTTTAATATATCTCAGGACTGTAGCACCCCTTGGCATCAGCCCGAAGATTTTATTGGTTCGATCGAACTATTAATCTTATTCTGGAATTCAAGGCGACAAATTATTCTGCCTCCACTCCGCAAAGCATCATAGAAAAAGACGTATGAATTCAATACTTGAGTGAATTCATACGCCTTGCCTACTTAAAAAAGTAACAGCAATACAAAAGACATCGTCTTTTATATACCGACATAAAACCTATTCACCCATAGTCAGGCAGTTTACGGATGCCTGGTAGAAACTTCCGGACCATATTACCGGCTTTATATGAGTATGAGGTAGAAAAACTTTATTTTGCTATCTCGTAATCCACAACTTATAGTATCAGAAGTTGCAGAATCTGTCAACGAAAATTAGATATTTGATAATCGTGTCAGTTAAAGTAAAAACACATTTGAGCGAAGGTTTTTACTTGTTCTTCAGATTGAACCAAGCGCTCAGACCTGGATACTGTGCCAAATCACCCAATTCCTCTTCAATGCGAAGCAATTGATTATACTTGGCTACCCGGTCGGTTCTGGTAGGAGCACCTATCTTGACCTGGCCTGCGTTCATTGCAACAACCAAGTCGGCTATGGTAGTGTCTTCAGTTTCACCGGAGCGGTGGGATACCACAGCGGTATAGCCTGCACGGTTGGCCATCTGGATCGCATCCAGAGTTTCAGTCAGGGTACCGATTTGGTTTACCTTGATCAGAATGGAGTTGGCCGTTTGGGTTTCAATACCCTTGGCCAGTCTCTCGGTATTGGTTACAAACAGGTCATCCCCGACCAGTTGGATACGACTGCCCAGTTTCTCGGTCAGCAGCTTCCAGCCATCCCAGTCTTCTTCAGCCAGGCCGTCTTCCAGAGAAATGATGGGGTATTTATCTGCCAATCCTACATAATAGTCAACCAGCTCTTCCGGGGTGCGTACAACGCCTTCACCGGGGAAGTGGTAATTGCCGTCTTCTTTATAAAGTTCTGTAGCAGCGGCATCAATCGCGATACGGATATCATCTCCTGGTTTGTAGCCGGCTTTTTCCACCGCCTCCAGAATCACCTCGATGGCTTCTTCGTTGGTCTTCAAGTCAGGAGCAAAGCCTCCTTCGTCGCCAACAGCTGTACTATAGCCTTTGCTCTTCAGTACGGATTTCAGGTTGTGGTATATCTCAGCACACATCCTCAGAGCTTCGCGGAAGCTTTCAGCACCAACAGGCATAACCATAAATTCCTGAATATCAACGGTATTGTCTGCATGAGCACCGCCATTCAAAATGTTCATCATGGGTACGGGAAGAACCTTGGCATTTACTCCGCCGATATACTGGTACAGAGGGATATCCAACTGCTCTGCTGCTGCCTTTGCAACCGCCATAGAAACACCTAAAATCGCGTTGGCACCTAACTTTCCTTTGTTATGGGTACCATCCAGCTCAATCATCAACTGATCAATTCCAATCTGGTCCAGGGCATTCATGCCAATAATTTCTTCGGCGATAATGTTGTTGACATTGTCAACTGCATCCTGAACACCTTTGCCTAAATATCTTTCTTTATCCCCGTCACGAAGTTCAACTGCTTCAAAGGCACCCGTAGAAGCACCGGAGGGTACGGCAGCACGGCCCATAGCGCCGCCTTCCAGGTATACCTCTACCTCAACGGTAGGATTTCCTCTGGAATCCATAATTTCTCTTGCAAATACATCAACAATGGTCATCATAAGTATTAATCTCCTTTCAATTTTCAAGTCAGGTACTTACCTGCTTTGAATCAGGCTTTCGCCTGCCATTTCCTTTGGTTTTTCCAAACCCATCAAATCCAGCATGGTTGGTGCAATATCAGCCAACCGACCGCCTTCTCTCAACACTGCACCCTTCATTTTATTATTTACCAATATGAATGGAACAATATTCGCAGTATGTGCTGTATGGGGTTCCTTGGTGGCATAATCCACCATTTGTTCTGCGTTGCCATGGTCAGCTGTTATAAGAGCAGTACCACCGACCTTTTGAATGGCATCCACCACCTTGCCCAAACAAACATCCACCGTTTCCACCGCTTCAATTGCAGCGCTCAGGTCGCCGGTATGTCCTACCATATCGCAGTTGGCGAAGTTCAGAATGATCACATCATACTTTGATGATAAAACCCGCTTAACCGCTTCCTCCGTTACTTCCGGTGCGCTCATAGCCGGCTGCTGATCATAGGTAGATACCTTGGGCGATGGGATCAATACCCGTTCTTCCCCTGGATTGGGTACTTCCACTCCTCCATTAAAAAAGAAGGTCACATGGGCATACTTTTCTGTCTCTGCAATGCGCAGCTGGGTCTTCCCCTTCTCACTGATATATTGCCCGAATGTATTAGTCAAGCTTTGTGGTTCGTATGCAACGGTCAGGTTTTCAAAGGTTGCATCGTACTGGGTCATGGATACAAACTTAACTGGAAAATAACCTTTCTTCCTCTCAAATTCGCCGAAGGAAGGTTCAATAAAGCTCCTGGTCAGTTCCCGGGCGCGATCAGGCCTGAAGTTGAAAAAGATGATTGCGTCATTCTCGCTAATCGTGGCAACAGGCTTCCCCTTTTCCAGAATGACTGTAGGTTTCACAAACTCATCGGTCTCATTGCGGTTATAAGATTGATCCATTGCCTCTGCCGAGCTGTCCGCAATTTCACCTTCACCCAGCACCAATGCATTGTAGGCTTTTTGTACTCTGTCCCAACGTCTGTCACGATCCATGGCGTAGTAGCGCCCGGATACGGTAGCTACCTTGCCGAATTCAAGCTGGCGCAGCTTGGAATCCAGTGTTTCCAAGGTGGATTTGCCGCTTGCCGGCGGTACGTCTCT
>DURK01000172.1 GCA_012837325.1 Clostridiales bacterium | reverse complement strand
GTTTACCGCCGAATGGAAGAAAGAACTCGTGGGGGAGGATAGTTTGTTGAGCTTTGAATTTGTACATAAAATACCTCTTTAAGTGCAAGAATTTTACTACCTGTTTGTTGTTTTCCTTGCACTTATTATATCACAAAATACGTTAAAAGTCAGCATTCATGCGGCTTTAAGGTTTGTTCAGCAACCCCTATTTTATATATCATACTGAAACTGCTGCTTTTAGATAGCGCCTTACTCTTGATTTTCGCAAAATTACCCATATATGGATATGGCCTTCTGGGCAAATGCTCCAGAAGGCCGGTGAAAATCAAAGTAGTTCGTATCGCTGTTAAGATTGGTTATTCAGTATTCCTCTGTGTTACTCCTGCTTGTTCAAGGCGGGATTCAGCACGAAGGATTCCTTCAGGGAAATGTCCATATAAGAGTCAATAATCTTTCCTTCCACAGTAAACTGAACCTCCTTGATTCCCGTTCCATTGATGGGATCGGTCAAGGTGTTTACCACTGCATACAGGTCACGGATCATTTTCTTGTTATCCAGCTCCATTTGGTCAAAATACGCAGCAGGTACATCCACAACAGCCAGCTCTTTTACTACATCCAGGTGTATGTCTTCAACGGAAACACCGGATGGGATGACACGAACACTGTCGGGGTTGACAGGATCCGTTGCCAGCTCGGCAAGGATCCGGGAAGCAAGATTCTCTTCCTTTCCGCCTATGGCACGGTATTCCGGTACCAGAAGCATGGATTGATCATTTCCATAATACACCCGGATGCGCTTGCCTACCATATCGGAAAAATGTTCTATGGTAAAATTTTGATTCAATACCATACCGTCAATCGGATCGTCAATGTAATGCCCTTTGCCATTGTCATAAAAAATCTTGACATACTGAATGTCCGGCAAGGAGGTCAGACTGTAAACCAGCGAAGCCACCACGGCTCTCCCCTGAATGGCTCCGTCCGATAACTGGGTGTTAAATTCTTTGGAGAAAAACAGGGCGATGCCATTTGCTTCATTCTGCCCCTCCATCATTTCAGAACTGTGCAGAATTGCACCCTGAGGTAAGACAGGATAGTATCCTTCCGACTCTGCTGCAGGCCCTTTCATCAATTCATTTACGATGGCTTCGGCAGCATTGCCGTCTTTAATGGTGATCAACCGGACCTCGGGCAGCAGGTATTGCCCTGAATTGTCCTGAAAGTACAACTCCCGGTAGATCTTCCGCACTTTTGCGTCCATCCCGTTTTGTTCTTCCAAGGCCTTGATTTCTGCGACCACTACGGGGTAACGCGTTAACAGGCCCAATGAACCGGACTTGTCATCCGGAGCGGTTGTGGCCTCATTTCCGTCTATATACAGTTTTACATACTTAAAGCTTCCCATATCCAGCAGGGAATTGACCAGGGCTGCCCTGGCCAGGGCAAGATCCGGGGATTCATTGAATTCAGCAGACAAATCCACGGTCAGAATGTTGTCATTGAAATCAATTCGATGGATGGTTACATTCTCCGGGACCACCGGGCTGAGATTGCTCGTTTCCGGTCCGGCTGTCAATTCCTTCAATATATAGGAAACCAACTCTTCATTGGATTCTCTTCCGCTGATGCGTCTGACTTCAGGGGACAATTGACCGGTTGCTTCATCGAGGAAGTAAAGAGTAACACCGGTTTGGCGTGCGGCCTGAAGACCCAGAATGGATGGATCGGATCCTTCATCTGAAGGTTCCAGTTCGTTCGATTCATCATCCAGTCTGTTAAACTGATCGATCTTTTCGCTGTCCTGCTCTATGGGCGGCCCGGATGCACAAGCTGCCAGCAAAGCAGCCAGAAGTATAATGGTGGTCAGCAATCCTCTCTTACGCTGCATGATCGTCCCCTCCTTTCATTGATTGATATAGTCTGCCTTATCGGTATTGACTGAAAAAGGATGGCAGTCTCACCTTCCAGACTCCGTCCACCATATCCACTGTGAGCGTCTCGGTAACCTCTCTCAGGGCATCGGTGGTCTTGTCGGTGTAATGCACCGTTACAAAAGCTTTGTCAATGAGGTACTCCTCTTCCAGCACCGGACTGCCTTCAAATGCAATCATCCCTCCGAGAACGGGCGGGATCTGAGCCTTGAACTCATCCAGAGGAGGCAGGGTGCTGCCGTCCATGGTTCGGCTGGACAGGAAGGGATAGATCAAATCCCAGTTCGGCTCTGCGGTCAGTGCGTTTAAAACCAGTCTGACTGTTCGGGCAGGCGACTGATTGAGATTCTTGTTTCTGCGAAGAGCCACCATGGGTGAGTCCGGATCCAATTCGGAGCCTTCCTCCAAAAGCAGTTCCGTGCCCATTTCCCGATAAGAAAGCTGGGCATTGTTGATCATCAGCTTGACCTGATTGACTCCGTCCAGCATGGTCAATGAGTTTACGATGGAATAAACTGCAAACCGCTTCATCTCGGCCTGTATCACAAAATAATCCTCTTCAGCGGTATTTTCTCTGCCGGGAATGGTGGACAAATCGATGGGATTGAGAAAATCATCCGTCAGGTTGACAAAGACCGTATCACCTCGTCTTGTCACATCGATGATTTCTGTATTTGGCGGCATAACCAGCACCCTTTGAAAAGCCTGGGAACCCTTCAGCAGCTCCTCCACAATAATCTGCTCGGTGCTCTTTTTCTCCTGCATGACCGTTCGCTGCTCCGGCACCAGGAAATCCGCAATCTCGTGCTTGAAATACAGGGTAATCTGAATTTCTGCTGCCTGCTCGTAAGGGTCAATGGGCAGCGGCGAGGCTCCCTGCTGGTCCTGCGGGTCGGCTGAGTGGCTGCTTTCCGGGCCGTGGTCGGCATTTTTAAATAAACCTGCACAGCCTGCCTGCACAATCAGACCTGCCACAACCAGAATCAGTAGAATGGATTTTTTGATAAGATTCACCTGCCTTATGAAAGAATATTATATCAGCTTGTTTTTACAGAATCATTAAGCAAGCTTAACAATCTCATGACCGTCCTATTTCAGGCTGATCCAAATCCCGGTAGGGAAGCTCGATGTAGAAGGTGGTTCCCTTGTTTTCCTCACTCTCCACCCGGATAAAGCCATTGTGTAGCAGCACAATCCGGTTGGCAATGGACAGCCCCAGACCGGTGCCGCCTGTCGCACGGGACCTGGCTTTGTCAATCCGGTAGAATCGATCAAATATACGGCCGAGATCCTCTTTTGCTATGCCGTATCCCGTATCGCTCACCTTAACGATGCCATGTTCTGCGGTATTGTATACCTCCACCATTACGCTTCCGCCTTCCGGTGTATACTTGATGCTGTTGTCAATGATGTTGGATATGACCTGCTGCAATTTGAGCTTGTCACCCGGTACGACAACATCCTCCTCCTGAATCATCTCCAGACGGATTTCCTTTTGTTCGGCCAACAGCCGGAGTGCCTTCATGGTTCTTCCGACCAGTTCATTCAGATTCACATCTTCACGCTGGAAGCTTCTTTCAGCGCCTTCCTTGTCCATCTGAACCAGTACCAGTAAATCCGTGATAATGGCATTCAGCCTGTCAATTTCAAAATTGATATCCGTTAAGAATTCCTTATAGATAGCGGGATCGTCTACCTCCATGTTAAGAAGTGATTCGGCCAGTACCTTCATTGCGGAGAGAGGTGTTTTTAATTCATGGGAAGCATTGGATACAAATTCATTTCTGGCATTGTCCAGATTTTCCAGCTTTTCACTCATGATGTTAAAGGCTTCCCCCAGCTGCCGGAATTCGCCGCCGCCCCGGATGTTCACCCGCTGATGCAGATGCCCTTTGCTCATCTTGGTGATCACCGCTGTCAGGTTTTTGATGGGATGGGTGATAAAACCGGATAAAATCAGGCTGATCAGAATAATGGCCAGGCTGATGATACCGGAAAAAAAAGTAATGGTTTCTCGAATATCCGCCAGTACCGCTTCAATGCCATCCAAAGAGGTGGAGAAAAACACCATGCCGATGATGCCCTCACGATAATGGGTGATCGGAGCATAAGAATACAATACCCTGTTGTATTCGGCCGGCTCACCTGTGGAAATGAACAAATCTCTGGCGGGCACCGACTCGCCGTTTAAAACAGCCTGAACTTCTGCATAATCCTCCATCAGGTTTCTGCGCAGCAGGCTGGTGCTCTGATAGGAATCCTGCTCGACGATTCCCCTGTTGTTCAGCACCAGAATACGGGTGGACTCCCCCTCGATCTGATCGATTTCGTTTCCAAACTCCCGAATTTGATAAAAAATATTGGGATCCCGATCATAATAACCGTTTGCAATCATCTGAGCCAATTGGATGGAATATTTCTGATAGGCAACCTTTTTGCCTTCTATCAGATGCTGCTCCAGGATTTCCATAACGGAAAGATTAACGACAAAAAAGCCGATTCCAATTACCATCAGATAAGCAAAGGCAATTCTCCAGCGCAGGCTGGAGAAAAAATGCTTATTTATCCGCAAAATAATATCCAACTCCCCATTTGGTAAAAATGAATTCCGGTTGGCTGGGGTTTTTCTCTATTTTTTCCCTGAGACGGCGGATATGAACGTCAACGGTCCTTAAATCTCCCAGGTAATCGTATTTCCAGACAATTTCAAGCAGGCTCTCCCGGCTGTATACCTTGCCGGGGTTGGAGGCAAATAACTGCAGCAGGTCAAATTCCTTGGCGGTCAGGTTCACCTCTTTGCCGTCAATCATGACACTTCGGTTGGACAGGTTGATCTCCATGTTCTTCACCTGGATGAGCTGTTCGCTGTTGTTGTTGTTTCCGGAATCGGTTAACCGACGGAAAACCGCTTTTATCCGTGCCTTCAGCTCCAGGATGTTGAAGGGCTTGGTAATGTAGTCATCTGCGCCGTAATCCAGACCCAGGATCTTGTCCATGTCTTCACCCTTGGCTGTCAGCATGATCACAGGCACATTGGATTGTTCCCGGATTCGCTGAAGGACCCCCAGACCGTTGAGCTTGGGAAGCATCACGTCCAGGATGACCAGGTCATAGGGATTTGCATTAAACCTTTCAATTGCCTCTTCACCGTCATAAGCGGCGTCAATTTCATATCCATCCTGCTTCAGACTGAAGGAAAGGCCCTTTACGATAGCAGGTTCATCGTCTACGATCAGTATTTTTTTTGGCATATCATCGATCCTTTCATATACCTGTGTTCCCACATTTGCATTTTATCCATTTTATCACAGGGGGCCTCTGAAATCAATTTTACCCGTTTTTACCCCTTACCATACTTTTCCTGCTTCCGGCTCAACGAATGGTGATCTGATCCCGAATGTTTTCGAAGGTTTTTTCGCCGATTCCCGTTACATTCATAATTTCCTCAATGGATTGAAACCCTCCATGCTGATCCCGATATTCAATAATTCTTTGTGCTTTAACCGGACCGATGCCCGTTAAGGTTTCCAGTCCGGCCTGGTCGGCCAGATTGATATTGACCCGTTCTGATCCGGTCTCTGCGCTGGATGGTGTCACCGGGAGATCGGGAACGGCTTCCTCCCCTATGGCAGGCACATAATACATGCCTTCATCAATTACCTTTGCCGCCAGGTTGATGCGGTTTAAATCTGCCTGAGATGTACAGCCTCCGGCTTGTTCAATGGCAGCAGCCAGACGCTCGCCGGCAGACAGAGAGTATACGCCGGGACGCATGACCTGGCCGGTGATATAGATTTGAATGATTTCCGGTTGATTTGCTTCCTGTGTTGAATTGTCTGCCGGAAGGTCACCAGGTATTTCCTGAGACTCAGGCACCTGCTCCCAGAGCTTAAGGCCTGCAGCTGAAGCTTCCGGAGGGCTGCCCGTGCGATTTTTGCTTTCACTGTAAATCAGCCCGCCGGATAATATCAGTATCAATGCACCCATAATGAGCAATAGTTTCCGTTGAATTCTGTCAAAATGAAACATATTCTCACCTGTTTCACAATTGATAATATAGTATTCGATGGAAATCCGGAAATTCCTTCTATTCTCAGTTTCTTCCATTGTGATTTCGTATTTGACTGCCTTGAAAGAAAAGCAAAAACTTATTCAATATTTTGCCTTGAAGGGTGAAACCTCCAACCTGATATGTTATAATTATCTTTGATTTCATCTATAATCAGCCCTATGCAAAATCAGCATCTTAATTTATGTGAAATTCTCAAAGAGGTAGTCTATGAAACGCTTAATCAAAAACACATTCACACTCATCCTGATTACTCTCCTGCTTCTTACCTATGTTCCGCAAGCTGTAAACGCTCAGCAGGCTGCACAGTCTGAAACGAATATTGATATTTCCGTGATTCAGGAAGAACAGCCGGCGCAGGCTCCTCCATACCGGTTAACATCCGAAGGGGCT
>DURK01000171.1 GCA_012837325.1 Clostridiales bacterium | reverse complement strand
GCCGCTGCTGTGGCTTTGATTTGCCACAGCACTCCCGCAGTTCCCGCAGAATGCTGCCTTATCCTTCAGCTCTGCTCCGCAGTTTATACAGAATTTCCCCATTAATAATCCCCCTTTAGAATCTTTATAATAATAATGTTTTAGCTAGTCTTCCGTATTCAGACTCCGTAGCATATCATAAGTAAATACCATTTCAAGAGGAACTGTTCCAGCGTCAAATTCCATTGATAAAGTAAGTGAACCCTTGAGAGCGTAGCTGCCGTCATCAAGCTTCATTTTTCCGTCTATCTCAACATCGTTTTCATCATAGCCGAAATCCAGATCTAAAATAGACAGCTCACCCATAGGATCGACATCAACGGTAACTTCCCATCCGTAATCCTCATCAATCTCCAGAAATATTGGAGAATCCTTGCCCTTCATGTTGTCAAATTGTTCAATAAAATCATCAGGAGCTCCACAATCCATAAAGAAAGCCCGATTTTCTTCATAACCTGTGAAAGAAGCGAGAGCAGCGGTGCCTTCCCATTCTCCGACAATATCCAGCATGGTTGCATAGACAGCCAGATTTGGCAAATCTTCAGCATCATTCTTATCCGGTTTGCTGCTATTCCCTGGTGCATTATCAGCAGTCTGTTTAATCTCTTTATTTACGGTCCATTTTCCTGTTGCGGTTATATTTTCGTCTTCAATAAAGGTCATCTTAAATTTGCCGTTTAACTGGTTACCATCCGGTGATGTCTACCGTTACACCGGTTTCATAAAGCAGCTTTTGTGCGGCATCCAATACTGCCTGCTTTTGAGTCATTCCGTGCATCAACTCAACCCGCATGGTCTGAGCTGTGTCACCAAAGGTCAGGTATAACCGCTCCTGGTCAATATGGGCGGTTTGCAGCCGTACGCCATGTACCCCGTCGAGACCCCACCGGTAGATTTCACTGCCGATGAGGATACCAAAGGTAGATACTACCGTTTCCGCGATGTCCTTTTTTATTTGGTGGCCTGGCATAGAGATGAGAGCAGAAGGCACTGCAATGATGCGATTTTCCCAAATGAGCATTGCATCATAGAGCAGACGGCTCTCTCTCACCAGTAACAGGAGAAAGATAAGGCTGACAGCCCCAAAAACAAAAACCGCTTCTAACGTAAAAGTAACGCCAAGCCACACCGCCATACATATACCAGCTGAGAACAATATGGCATATCCATTTCGACGTTTGCGGATTAATTCCATTTGTACCATACCTCCTCCAGTATAAATTTAAAGAAGGATGTCTCAAAAAGCATCGTTCGAAAGGATGAATTTATAGAATAGAGCCTCTCATACTTTAGTATGAGAGGCCGGTTAAACCCCGAATTATTCAGTTTATGTAGCATCCGACCCTTTGATTCTTCAGCTGTGCTGATGAGTTCTGCCCAACTAAGCTTTTTTCTAATACTTCTTCTTCGTTTCTGATTCTTTTCATCATGATTACCGGATATGTCAAAAAAATAATAAACGAAAAGAAAGAACCAAGCACCAAAGGCATAGACAAAAACAGCAATATTGCGGATGTATACATTGGATGCCTTACAATTCCGTACAGACCTGTATCTACAACCTTATGATTTTCTTGAACTTCTATTGTCCTCGATAAATATGTATTTTCACGCAATACCT
>DURK01000170.1 GCA_012837325.1 Clostridiales bacterium | reverse complement strand
GACGTTGCTTTTCAAAATCCCACCAAGCCCATAGGTGCTCATTATTCCGAGCAGACCGCACGAAAGAAAATGGCAGAGTCCGGACTCTTATATGCTGAAGATGCGGGACGTGGCTGGCGTTGGGTCGTTCCTTCGCCAAAGCCTGTAGACATTTGTGAAAAGGAAACGATCAAGCTGTTGCTGGATAACAACTGGATTGTAATCGCCTGCGGTGGTGGGGGAATTCCTGTTGTAAGCGAGGGTGGGTTTTTACACGGTATAGATGCAGTAATCGACAAGGATTATGCAGCAGCAAAGCTTGCTGAGCTCATTGGGGCAGATTTTCTGTTTATCCTGACTGCTGTTGACCGGGTAAGTCTTCATTATCGCAAATCGAATGAAAAAGCCCTGAAACAGATGACAATTCCGGAAGCCGAGGAATATATAAAGCAAGGTCATTTTGCACCGGGCAGCATGTTACCTAAGGTAGAAGCAGGAGTTTTGTTTGCCAGGAGCAGCTCTGGGCGGAAAGCAATTATCGGCTCCCTGGAGAAGGCAAGTGATGCTTTGGCAGGCCGGAGCGGTACAATAATCACAAGCATGTAAATATCAATCTGCAAACTGGACTGATCTTTAGCGAATGGTAAAGCTTGGGGGGATTGAAAATGCAAATAAATCAACATCTGACAAGCAGCTCGACAGGGGACTTAAGAGGAAAGACAGCTTTGATCACAGGGGCAAGCAGAGGAATTGGATTTGCCATAGCAAGCGCTCTGGCGAAAGAGGGAGTAAATATTGCTGTTAACAGCAGATCTGCTGCAAATCTGGAACATGTTAAAAGGGAACTTTCTTCTTACGGGGTAAAGGTGTTAGCCTGCCCTGCAGACCTATCGGACGCAAGTACACCGGCAAAAATAATAGGAGATATCATCACACACTTTGGGCAATTGAATATCCTGGTCAACAACGCCGGGATAGCTGTCCGGAAACCGCTCGCCGCTACAACAGCAAATGAATGGGACATGCATATGGCCATCAATGCAAGAGCACCATTTCTACTCAGCCGGGAGGCCATTCCCTACCTCAAAAAGTCTGATCACGCAACGATTATAAACATCTCCTCGGTAGTAGGCAGTAAAGCATATGTCAATCAAGGTGCTTATACCGCTTCCAAGCATGCATTGGAAGGAATGTCCAAAGTACTTGCTCAGGAGGTATTTCAGGATGGAATCAGGGTACACGTTATTGCGTCTGGAGGGGTAGCTACTGGTATGATAACAGGCACAAGGCCTGATCTTGATGTGTCAGTGCTGCCTGCACCTGAAGAAATAGCCGACATTGTACTGTTTTTGCTTACACACAGGGGAAACGCAGTGATTGACAAAGTCAATGTGCGTAGATCAACCAAAAGCCCGTGGACATGAGATAATACAATCCATGCAGAGAAGAACCCGCAGTGTTGTGGGTTCTTTTTACAGCTTTGGGGTTACCATATATTATATCAGGGTATTATCATGTACAGTAACGAAAAGTAGCTGGAAATAGTCAAGCCGAAGCATTTAGAATTACAAATGCATAAAAAAATGTAGATTGTAATCATTGGTCACTCAAGAACCTTGAAAACTAAACAGAAAACTTCCACCGATAAGAAAAAAAGGCATGGCAAATAGACCTCTGCCGAAGTCTGAT
>DURK01000169.1 GCA_012837325.1 Clostridiales bacterium | reverse complement strand
ATCTGCTTCCATTAAGATTAGTATCTGCTTCTCTGCTGGCTGTAGCAATCTCTGCAATAAACCGGCCTGTCGCCGCTTGGACGGAAGGGAACCTGCGTGCTTGTATTACAGGAAGCGCATACTGCATCGTACATCTGTCTGTCGGAGCTTCGGCCGCCACGGCCGCCGCCGCTTGCTTTTCTGGCTGCTCTGCATTCCGGGCATCTGCCGGGCTCGTTGGTAAAGCCTTTTTCCGCATAGAACTCCTGTTCCGAAACGGTAAAGGCGAAGTTGGAACCGCAATCGCGGCATGATAGAGTTTTTTCCTGGTACATAAAAATACCTCCTAAATATAATTACCTGCTTTATTGAATCTGTTTGATTGGAATCCGAATCAATAAGGTAATTGATAAGTAGGAAGCAATCATCAAAATCAAATACAATGCAGATATAACCATCATATATGATATTGAGTGAAATTGCTATAGTTTTTTAATTATTTCCGATAATCTGCTGCATCTTTTTCTGAGGAATTGATCAATGATTCCCTGACTCATCATATCAGCCATTTCCATTGATTGTGCCTCCAAATTTTCATACAAGTCCGCATTTCTCTGATATTCTCCATTGATCAATGTCATTGCCTCATCGGTTACAAACCCAAGGTGAGCAAATAACATGTCTCTCCATTTCTTTTCAGACCAACAGGGATTGATTCTTCCTAAAAACACAGAGATCTCATTGGCATTTGCATACCATCTCTCGTTGATCGCTTCAGCTTGCTTGGCATTGCCTGCCATGACAGCTTTAACCAAATCGGCGGCCAGCACAAGATGCTCAGTCAATAATTCAGAAAACCGATTCGCAATACTATCGGCATAAAACATACGAAAGGTCATCCCAAAGTCAACAGGATTTCTTAGGAGACGATTTACGGTCTGTTCCTCATTGGGGAGCCCAAATACGATGGCGTTGACAGCCATTCTCGTCCACTCACTATGTTGAGTCCAAAGCAAACGAAATCTTAAAATAATATCTAACTCTGTTTTTGTTATACATATCATCTTGATCACCTCAAAAGTTTTGATACATAATGTTCCGCTTATGTATTTGTTTGAGGCGCGGCTTTTGCGATTTTACCAGAATATAATCCAATACATTGTATTACAGGTGATGCACAAATGTGAAAATTGATATCTGATCGGATATGCGGAATGCAAGCCAGCGTTGATTCGATCTAAGAAAGGAAAACAGGAAAAGCAGGATTAACGAACCCGGGTGTGGTATATATAATCCAGAGGCTGCATTTAAAGGCTGGAGTAAATAAGCAGACAGCAGGGTGGAAGGGAAGTTGGAATATAAGCAGTAAGAGAAAAGAAGCAATCATGCAGTAAAAGGGAGGGACAGCTATGATTCGGAAAGAGCTGGAGCGGCTGGAGGAAACCACTTTATCACCTCTGGCAGCAAAAAGCAGTAAAAGCAAGGGGCGGGTCTACCCTTCAGAGCCCTGTGAAATCCGCACGGAGTTTCAACGGGACAGGGATAAAATCCTGCATTGTAAATCCTTTCGGCGTTTGAAGCATAAGACCCAGGTCTTTATTTCTCCGGAAGGGGATCATTATCGTACTCGTCTTACCCATACTCTTGAAGTTTCTCAGATTGCCCGTACCATCGCCCGTGCTCTTCGTCTGAATGAAGACCTGACGGAAGCGATGGCTCTTGGTCATGATCTCGGACATACCCCCTTTGGCCATACCGGAGAGCGTTTGCTCAACAAGGTTCTTTCAAACGGATTCAAACATAATGTTCACAGCCTGCGGGTGGTAGAGGTGTTGGAGGGCGGCAGAGGATTGAATCTGACATGGGAGGTGCGGGACGGCATTCTGAATCATACCAAGTCCGGGAAGCCAGCCACTCTGGAGGGGCAGATTTTATCCTTGAGCGACCGTATTGCTTATATCAACCATGATATCGACGATGCCATCCGCGCCAGAATCATCTCCGATCAGGATTTGCCGAAGGACTGCATCGAAGTTCTGGGGTCATCTCACTCTGCTCGGATTAACACAATGGTGAAGGACATTATCCTTAGCAGTCAAGGCAAGGACCGGATTGCGATGAGTCCGGAGGTAGGGCAGGCGACAGAGCGATTGCGAGATTTTATGTTTCAGCGGGTATACATTGATTCATTTGCAAAAACAGAAGAAGTGAAGGCAATGTATGTGCTGGAAGAATTGTTTCAGTATTTTATGAAATATCCTGACAAGCTTCCAAATGAATATGGCAGGCAGATTCCCATGTATGGAAAAGAACAGGCCGTTTGTGACTATATTGCAGGTATGACCGATCGCTATGCTGCACAGCTTTTTCATCAGTTGTTTGTGCCATCCTCCTGGAAACAGCTTTAAGCATCGGGCTGTGCAGGAATACTGAAAAACATGTCGAATTGGATGCCAATGCAATTTCCTTTGGTTTCCTTTGGATTTGCTTCATCTTCGGATGTGGAAAATTAAATTCCAAAAAAAAAGAAGGAAAATTTGTGGTTTTGGCGAACATATATAACAGAAACAGGTGAAGCATATATGCCATGGTTTCCAGAAGACTGGATTGACGAAGTCATATCCAGAAACGATATCGTAGATGTTGTCAATGAGTATGTGGTATTAAAGCCCAGCGGAAGAGGGTATTTCGGCCTTTGTCCGTTTCATAATGAAAAAACTGCCTCCTTTCATGTGTCTCCTGAGAGACAAATATACCATTGTTTCGGATGCGGAGAAGGAGGCAATGCTGTTTCCTTTATCATGAGCATGGAACGGATGGAATTTGTCGAAGCTATGAAGCATTTGGCGGATCGTGCCGGCATGCCTCTGCCGGAAACCGCCAATCAGCAACGTCAGCAGCAGGATCGCGATAAAAAGCAATTGCTCTATGAGATCAATAGAGAATGTGCAAGGTATTTCCACCAAATGCTGATGGAGCCGGAGGGAAAGGAAGCATTGGCTTACCTTTATTCCCGCGGTTTGGACAAACGCATGATTCGAAGCTTTGGTCTGGGCTTTGCGCCAAACAGCTGGGAGAGCGCACGAAGCCATCTCAAAGGTCTCGGGTACACCGACCAGCAGCTTCTGGATGCGGGAGTTGTGGTGGAAAGCACGGAAAAGAACAGGATATATGACCGGTTTCGGAATCGGATCATATTTCCGATCATGAATACGCGGGGTATGGTATTGGGTTTTGGCGGCAGAGTCATGGATGATTCTATTCCCAAATATCTGAACTCCTCTGACGGAGTCACCTTCAATAAAAGCTACAACCTGTTCGGCTTACATTTGGCAGCCAAGGTCAGACCATTGGAGTTCCTTATCATCGCAGAAGGTTACATGGATGTTATTTCTCTGCATCAATACGGATTCCCCCAAGCCGTTGCATCCTTGGGAACATCCCTGACACCGGGGCAGGCAAAGCTAATGCGGCGATATGCATCAGAAATATACATTGCCTACGATGGGGACGAAGCCGGACAAAAAGCAACCATGCGTGCCCTTGACATCCTCAGGGAATCCGGTTGCAGAGCGCGGGTCATGCAATTTCCCAACAAGCTCGATCCAGATGATATTCTCAAGCAATATGGGCCGGAATACTTCAGGAAGCTGATGGATAACAGCCTTTCTCCGGTTAACTACAAACTGTCCAGGCTGCGGGAGAAGCATGATCTGCATACCACTGAGGGAAAAGTAGACTTTGCAACCGATGCAGCACAGGTGCTGGCTGAAGTCGACAATCCCATTGAAAGAGATGCCTGCATACAAGAGCTGGAATCTTTACTGGGCATTCGATCTCGTGCCATATACGATCAAATTGCCAAGGTGCAGGCCGCAGGACAGCTGGAAAATAAGGTGCGAAGGAATAGGACTGGAAATTATAGGTATACTAAAAATAATGTACATCCTGTTGTAATGAAGCCCGGCTATCTCAGGGCAGAGGCCTATTTGGTAAATCTGATGGTTCAGGGAAAAACCATTGCCGAGAAGATTCTAAAAGGTCTCGATGGTTTGACTCTTCAAGACTCCCTATATCAACGGGTCGTAGAAATCGTCCAAGGTCTGCTGGAAAGAAGGGGAGAGGTCAGCGAAGCTCAGGTGCTGAGCCACCTGGAAGACAAGGACGATATCAGGAAATTAGTAGATATATTTCACCAGGAAATGGAGTATGATAACATAGATACGTTTCTGGCTGATTGTCTGAATCAGGTTGCAAAGGGAATACTGGAGCAGCAGCGACAGGAATTGCAAAACGAGATTTCCACCATGGAGCAGGAAGGAATTCCTGACCCGGATAGATATACAACCTTATTGAAGGAAATGCAGCAGATCAACCACAAGTTGCATCTATAGATTGGAAAGGAGGGAATTGCATGAAAAACGGTGAATCTAAAGTTAACAAGATTAAAGAGCTCATTGAGAAGGGAAAGTCGAAGGGAACCCTGACATATAAGGAAATTATGGACATGCTCGAAGAAATTGATCTTCAACCGGAGCAAATTGAAAAGGTATACGAGACTTTGGAATCCTTTGGCATCGATGTAATCGATGAAGTGGAGGAAGAAGCACCCGATAAAGATGTCAGTATCAGTGTTCCCGAGGGCGTAAACATAGATGACCCGGTGCGCATGTATTTAAAGGAAATTGGGAAGGTGGCGCTCTTAACTGCCGAAGAAGAGGTGGAGCTTGCTCAAAGAATGGCTCAGGGGGACGAAATGGCCAAACGCCAGTTGGTGGAAGCCAACCTCCGGCTGGTTGTCAGCATAGCCAAGAGATATGTCGGACGAGGAATGCTCTTTTTGGATTTGATTCAAGAAGGGAACCTGGGTTTGATCAAGGCTGTGGAAAAGTTTGATTACGAAAAGGGCTTTAAATTCAGCACCTACGCCACTTGGTGGATCAGGCAGGCCATAACCCGTGCCATAGCCGATCAGGCTAGGACCATCCGCATTCCGGTTCACATGGTAGAAACCATTAACAAGCTGATTCGTGTTTCCAGGCAACTTCTTCAGGAGTACGGACGTGAGCCTCTGCCTGAGGAAATTGCAGAGGAAATGGATATACCGGTAGACAAGGTGCGAGAAATCATGAAAATTGCTCAGGAACCCGTGTCTTTGGAAACCCCTATCGGGGAAGAGGAAGACAGTCATCTGGGAGATTTCATACCTGATGACGATGCTCCTGCCCCGGCAGAAGCAGCTGCCTTTACTCTGCTGAAGGAACAGCTGATGGAAGTGCTGGACACCTTGACCAGCCGGGAGGAAAAGGTGTTGAGGCTTCGGTTTGGCCTTGATGACGGCAGAGCCCGTACTTTGGAAGAGGTAGGCAAGGAGTTTAATGTGACAAGAGAACGAATACGGCAAATTGAAGCCAAAGCGCTGCGAAAGCTGCGTCATCCAAGCAGAAGCAAAAAGTTAAAGGATTACCTGGACTAACAGCGGCAAATAACAGCATTTGCCGCTGTTTCAATACAATACCTGTTGACGGCGATAAGCCAATGAGATATAATATTTTTATGTCCGGGCCTTTAGCTCAGTTGGTTAGAGCAACCGGCTCATAACCGGTCGGTCCGGGGTTCGAGTCCCTGAAGGCCCACCAACTTTATCGATGATCTGAACTTCAGGAAGCACCGCACGCCACGGTGTTTTTTGCTTATTCAGAAAATGCAGGTTAAGGAGACTCGTGAAGAAGCGATGATATTAAGTGCAAGGCTGCAGGCCATAGCGGATTTGGTGCCAATTTCCCATACATTGGCAGACATCGGAACCGACCATGGATATATTCCCTTCTATTTGATTCGCCAGAACCGAATACAATACGCCATCGCTGCCGACATCAGTGAGGGTTCTCTGAACAAGGCCAGGGAACTGATCAGGCAGCAGAACCTGGAGCATTGCATGGAAACCAGGCTGGGGGATGGTTTATCCGTATTGTCCCCGGGCGAAGCGAATACCATCCTGATCGCCGGAATGGGAGGAGCTTTAATCCGGGAAATTCTGGAGCAGGGCGATGCAGCCGCCCGCAGTGCATCCACTTTGATACTTCAGCCGATGATAGGTCAGCAAGAGCTTCGCAAGTGGCTGCTGAATAATGGATATGCGATTACCGATGAGGAACTGGCAAAAGAAGGCCGTAGGATATATGAAATTATTGTGGCAGTTTCAGATCAAACAGCTGCAGGTTATGAAAAGGAAGTTTTCTATGACGTTGGCTGGAAGCTGATAGAAAAAAAGCATCCTCTTTTAAAGGAATGGATGCAAGGAAAGATTCATGGCCTGGAAGAGATCATGGATAACCTGGAAAAGGGAAAGACCGGCCTGTCAGCAGCCCGGTTGCAGGAATGCAAGGAAAAACACAGGCAGTACAAGGAGGTTTACCGTTGTCTTATCGAGTAATTGATATCATTGGGATAATGGAGGAAATTGCACCACCGCACCTGGCGGAGCCTTGGGACAATGTAGGCCTGCTGGTTGGAAGCCGGCAAAGTCCTGTTCATCGTATTATGGTTACCCTGGATGTTACCGCGGATGTCATTCGGGAGGCAGCAGACAAAAAGGTAAACCTGATTATCAGTCACCATCCGGTTTTGTTTCAACCCATTAAATCGGTTACCGACAGCACCTTTGCAGGTTCTCAAATATCAGCGTTGCTTCGCTCTGAGATATCGGTCTATACCGCCCATACCAATTTTGATAAGGCAAAGGGCGGTACCGATGACATATTGGCAGCTCTGCTGGAGCTGGAAAATGTCCATCCATTAGCAATGGATTCCGAGTCTCCTTCATTTGGACGAATCGGCCGGCTGCCGGACAAACTGCCTCTGAAGATTTATCTGAATCAGGTGAAGCGGGCTTTGAACGCTGACAGGGTGGATTATATAGGAAATCCGGAGAAGCCAATCGGCATTGTGGCTTCCTGTGCGGGAGCAGGCGGCGACTTCATCCAGGCAGCTCAAAAAGCAGGAGCGGACTTGTATGTTACCGGAGAAGCGAAATATCATGAGATGCTGCCGGTGATGGATGGAAGTATGGCAATGGCAGTGGTGGGACATTATACAACGGAATATCCGGCAATGGCAGCTTTAAAACAACGTTTACAAAATAAGCTCCATGCATTACAATATAATATAGATATTATTCCGTCTGAAGATTATGGAAATAGTTTTAGAAGATTAAGGGAATAGGCCGGGCTTATTCCTTTTCATCATAATAGAAGGAGGATGCCAGTATGGAAGGATTAAATACCTTATGGAAGTATCAGGAGTTGGACTTGCTGATGGATCAATACATTCTTGAGAAAAAGAACTCCGATTCTCGCCAAAAGCTGGTGAAGCTTAAAAACTACCTGATAAAGCAAGAGGAAAACCTGGTAAGCATGGACAAGGATGCAGATCGGAAAATGAATTTGATAGACAAAATGCAGCGGGAATACACTGGGCTCAGTGATAGAATTCAGGCTCAACTTGCAAAGCTGAAATCCGAGGAGGAAATTTTGCCGGAAGAACTGGAAGTCATCATCAAAGAGGGCATGGCCTTGAATGACAGAATTCGAAGGAAGGAAGAAGAGCTGAAGAAGCTGACTCAGGAGATGAAGGATTTCCAAAGCAGACTGGCCAACATTCAGCGAAAGGTAGCCAATGCCAAAAAGGAATATGTTGATGTGAAAAAGCATTATGATGTGGAAGTAAAAAAAATAAACGAAGAGCTGGGAAAGCTTAAGGAGCAGAGAGACAAGATCGGAGAAGGGATTGATAAGGCTCTGCTGGCAAAATATAAAAACATCAAGGCCAGCCGATCACCGGTTATCTCCATCCTGATGGGAAATCAATGCGATGGCTGTTTTAT
Source organism: Clostridiales bacterium (assembly GCA_012837325.1). Lineage (GTDB taxonomy): Bacteria > Bacillota > Clostridia > Caldicoprobacterales > DTU083 > DURK01. The sequence goes on along the minus strand of DURK01000169.1, from coordinate 21,442 downwards.
GAGTCTGGCCTCTCTGGTTGTACAAAGAGTGAAAGACGGCAAACGTATTGTGGAATGTGAGAATTGCGGAAGGATTTTATTTGATAAGGAATCCATTCCCAGTTGACGTAAGGAAAATACACATGTTATGATATAGTTCCTGAACAAGTGAATAAAAAAGTGAGTAAGACAAATGATCGCGGTTGCCTTCGGGCAAACGAGGAAAGTCCGAGCTCCGCAGGGCAGGGTGCTGGGTAATACCCAGTGGAGGCGACTCCAAGGAAAGTGCAACAGAGAGATACAGCATCCTGGAGGCTGGAGGTTAAAAACCCAGCTTCCAGCATGTGATGGTGGAAAGGTGAGGTAAGAGCTCACCAGCATCCAGGCGACTGGAATGGCTATGTAAACCCCATCCGGAGCAAGACCGAATAGAGGACATATTTGCGGTTGCCCGCCGCGTCCTGGGAAAGGTCGCTTGAGCCTGTTGGCAACAACAGGCCTAGACAGATGATCATTCACGACAGAACTCGGCTTACGGCTTATCTCACTTTACAAATGGATATAAAAAAAGTATCTCAACGTTGATCGAGATACTTTTTTATTGTTGTGTCCGTGACATGACCTGATCAAGGTGTCCGGCAAAGGCATCGGCATCTTCGCCTTGAGCGATAATGGTAAGGGGCTGAGAGAGCATCAGGGAGACAATGCCCATCATGCTTTTTCCGTCTACGATTTTATCACTTGCTTTTACTTTGACATCGCAACGGTATTTACCAGCCACTACGATAAAGTTCTTAACCTCAGTCAGACTGCAAAGCCTGATTTTCCGCTCTATCTCCATTCCATCACCTCCTTGCAAACTATTATGACATAAGAAGTCTATTTATGCAATCCATGAAGCCGCAAAGACTTCATATATAGTTTTTGTTATTTTAGCAATGCGGAATTTGGGTATATTGATTATATGCAGTTAAATTCTTCTCTGGTGCTCAAGATGACTGAAACGAGTCTGCAAGAACTTAGGGATTACATATGAGCAATGAAAAAGCAAAGGAGATGCAAATGTGAGTAAACGGGAAAACTATATCAGTTGGGATGAGTATTTTATGGGTATTGCCCTGCTGTCCGGGTACAGAAGCAAAGATCCTTCCACCCCAGTAGGTGCCTGCATTGTTGACAGACAATCCAACCGGATTCTAAGTGTAGGATACAATGGTCTGCCGATTGGCTGTTCCGATGATGAATTTCCATGGGTGAGGGACGGAAATGCTTTGGATACCAAGTACCCCTATGTGGTTCATGCTGAGCTGAATGCTATTTTAAACAATCGAAGTGCTTCCTTTGAAGGAAATAAAATCTATACAACCCTGTTTCCCTGTAACGAATGTACCAAAGCCATTATCCAAGCAGGGATCAAGGAAATCATATATCTAAGCGATAAATATGCTGAAACCGACAGCGTCAAGGCATCAAAACGAATGCTGGAGCAAACAGGTGTCACGCTGCGCCGCTTCAAGAGTGACCTGGTGACGCTCACTCTTTCCTATTTACCGGGAATGCCTCATGAAGACGCTAACGTTTCCAGAAACCGGGAGACACCAGTATAAACAAGGTATAGATTTCAAGCCGCCCCAGCAGCATCAGCATCGACAGCAGCACCTTTGAGAAGTCAGACAAAGTACTGAAATTGCGTGCCGGTCCAAACTGATTGAATCCGAGGCCCACATTATTCAAAGTAGTGGCTACAGCGGATACTCCGCTCAATATATCCATTCCCTGGGCCAGCAGAATGATCGTTGCAGCCAGGAAGATTACCAGGTACAGCAAAAGAAAGCTGGAGGTGTTTTGCAGGGTTTCATCCGGAATGGTTTTGTCACCGATACGGGTAACTAGAACGGCTTTGGGATGAATCAGACGATTCAGCTCTTTACGTATAATTTTAAGTACCAGCAGAATGCGTATGATTTTAATGCCGCCCGCCGTGGATCCTGCACAAGCGCCAAAAAACATAAGCAGGAGCAGAATCATTCTGCTGAAGTCCGGCCATAGATCATAGTCGACAGCTGAAAAGCCGCTGGTACTGGTGATGCTCAATACATGAAAGGAAGATTGCCGGATGGATTCGCCCAGGTCATGATAGACGGCATTGTTTATATTAATCGCTATCATCACAACAGCCATTAAAACCAGAAAAATATACAAGCGGAATTCCCTATCCTTAAGCAAGGTGCGGATGTTTCCATGAAGTGCATCATAGTACAGTGAAAAATTAACACCGGAGACAAACATGAATATGGTAATAATCCATTCAAATGTCGGGTTCTGGAAATATCCTACGCTTTTGTTGTAGTTTGAAAATCCACCAGTACCTACCGTACCAAAGGTATGGATGAGGGAATCGTAAAGGGACATTCCTGCTAACCGCAGGGTGATGATTTGTGCCAGAGTAATGATAATATAAACCACATACAGCATTTTTGCAGTCTCACGGATCCTCGGAGTCAGCTTATCTGTTGTAGGGCCGGTCGTTTCTGCCTTGAAAATCAAAAATGAACCTGCCCCCAACGCTGGCAGGAGAGCCATGGCAAACACCAGAATTCCCATACCGCCCAGCCAATGGGTAAAGGAACGCCAAAATAGCAGGCCTTTGGGTATGGCCTCCACGTCAGTTAATATGGTGGCACCGGTCGTGGTAAAACCGGATACGGCTTCAAAAAAAGCGTCTGCATAGCTGGGTATGCTTCCAGACAGGTAGAAAGGAAGAGCACCAAAGAGCGATGCCAGGATCCAACCCAGCCCCACGATAAGAAACCCTTCCTTATGCCGGACCGTTCCCCTTTTTTTACTGTACCTGCCTGCAAAGTACAGCAGCAAACCGGATACAAGAGTGGTAACCATGGAAAACAGCAAGGCTTTTGAGTCACCTTGATGATAGTATAAAGCTACGCCGAAGGAGGGCAGCATGGAGGCAGATTCAATTAGAAGTAAAAGTCCGAGAACTCTTAAAACGATTCCAAAGTCCATTTCTTCGATTCCTTTCTGAACTGCTGAACATCTCTCTCACACGATTTACCTCGGTTGTACGGCACAGCACGATCACCCGGTCATTTCCCCTGATTATGTCGTTTCCATGTGGAACAACTACCTTGCCCTTATGCACAATGGTGGTGATGAGTACGTCTTTCGGCAGATCCAATTCTCTCAAAGGCACATTGACAACCGCACTTGCGGGATGTGCATCCAGTTCTATAACCTCCCCTTCACCACCCAGCAGAAGTGACAGGGATATAATTCTGCCGCCTCGAATAAATCTTAGTATTTCACCTGCTGTAATCATGCTGGGGGTAATACCTGCATCGACACCGATGGTTTCTACCAGGGAGATGTAATTGGTGCGGCTGACTTTGGACACGACCTTCTTAACACCCATTTGCTTTGCCAGCAGTGACAATAGAATGTTTTCTTCGTCCATCCCGGTCAGAGCGACCACTGCATCCATTTGCATGATGTTTTCCATCTTCAGCAAATTGATATCCGTGCCGTCGCCGTTGATAATCAATACATTGGGCAGGGCTTCTGATAACTCTCTGCAGCGTTCCGGATCCTTCTCAATGATTTTAACCGACATACCCATATCATTCAGATCCTCCGCCAAATAATAGGCGATTCGGCCCCCGCCGAGAATCATAACATTGCTGACCCGTCTCGGTGCTTTCCCTATGCTCTTGCAAAACTTCAGGATTTCATGCTTCTGACCGATAATATAGATGACATCACCAGTTAATATCATGTCATCACCCTTGGGAATAATCAATTCTCCCTTGCGGATAATGGCGGCAACCAGGATGTCCTCGATGTTTTGAATATCTTTAATTTTTACCTCATTCAGTTTGGTGCTGTCATTAATGGGGATGGTGACCATCTGCACCTTGCCCTTGGCGAAGTCCTCCACCGCGCCGGCAGGGGAATGGGTCAGCATCCTGCTGATTTCATGAGCGGTTGATCTTTCGGGATTAATGATGAAATCAATACTGAGCTGTTCCTTGGTAACCGCCCAGTCCTTGGTATATTCCGGATTGCGAATGCGGGCGATGGTTGTACCCGCACCCAGATTTTTGGCTGACAGGCAGGCAAGCATATTTGCTTCATCGCTGTCGGTAACGGCGATAATGGTATCGTCAGGATGCAAACCCAGGTGTTTTAAGGTACTGCTCAACAGACCATTGGATTTTAGAGTCATAACATCAAGGTTTTCGTTAATTCGATCGATAACATCCTGATCATGATCTACAACCACCACGTCAAAGCCTTCCCGGGAAAGGGATTCAGTGATCTGATATCCTACCTTGCCGGCACCGATTACAATGATTCTCATATGCGCTTACCCCCTTTATGCTATTATACTAAATAGCTTGTTATAAAGATATAAAAATCAGATGATTCACCCATTATACAATAGATTCATTTCCGTAAAAATGACCTGATTTCTTTTTATCATGCCGGAAACGGTCAAGAGAGCTGTGCTGGCCAAATTAACTCGCAAAGCCGTATTCCTGCTGGTTCTTTGATGGTCTTATGAGATCATGCCTCAAGAATAAAATAGAAATCAGGAATGAATAATAGGAACAGTCAAGGTAGTTACATATCAAATCGCAATATATTGCTTGACAGATGGAAAAGAGCGTATATAATAGTATTATACCCTACCCCACCACGGGAGGGGTAAAGAAGGAAGAAATCGGAGGTGCGGCTCTTGGTACAGGAGGATAAAAAAAGGGTATTAAATCTTCTTAAAACTGCCAGAGGGCAGGTGGAAGGCATTATCCGCATGGTGGAGGATGATCGATATTGTGTTGATATCTCCAAGCAGATTCTCTCGGTACAGGCTCTTCTAAAGAAAGCCAATCTGACGACCATTGACCAACACATACGGCATTGCGTTCAGGAAGCATTTGCCCATGGAAACGGAGAAGAAAAGATAGATGAAGTAATTGAACTGATCAACAAATACGCAAAGTAAAGTGGTGAGACAAGAAAATGAAAAATACATTGAATATAACCGGTATGACCTGTGCGTCCTGCGCAAATGCAGTAGAAAGAACCGTGAGAAAGATGGAAGGAGTTCAATCAGCCAGTGTCAACCTGGCATCGGAAAAGCTTTTTGTAGAATTTGATGAATCCATAACCGGTCTGGATCAAATCAAGGCCGCTGTTGAAAAGATTGGGTATCAGGCCGAGCAGGAGTCGGATGACCGAATACGGGAGATTCTGCTGCCCATTTCCGGCATGACCTGCGCCTCTTGTGCCAATGCCGTTCAAAGGTCTATTGGTGAGGTGGAAGGAGTCCGCGAAGTAAACGTTAACTTTGCAACGGAAAAGGCAAAGATCATATACGATTCCTCGCGGACAAGGATATCTGAAATAAAAAACGCTGTAACCAAAGCTGGTTATCAGGCCTTGGATATAAAGACCCAGGATCAAATTGATCAGGATGCATTGCGAAAAGAAAAGCAGATACGAACACTCTGGACGAAATTCATAATTTCTGTTTTCTTTACCATTCCCCTATTATACGTTGCTATGGGCCCCATGGCAGGGCTTTCTCTGCCCAAAATGGTTTCTCCGGATGTGAATCCGCTTAAATTCGGGCTGCTCCAGCTCCTGCTGGTGATACCTGTTGTTGCTGCCGGATACCGGTTTTACACTGTAGGTTTCAGACGCCTGTTCAAAGGAGAGCCCAATATGGATTCTCTGATCGCCATCGGTACCAGTGCTGCTGTGTTGTATGGAATTTACGCCATAATCCAAATTGGGAACGGGCATCATGAATATGCCCACGACTTATACTTTGAAAGTGCCGGCACCATAATTGCTCTGATCCTTTTAGGGAAATATCTGGAGTCCGTAACCAAGGGAAAAACCTCTGAGGCCATCAAGAGATTGATGGGCCTTGCACCCAAGACAGCAACTGTTATTCAAGATGGCAGAGAAATCATCATTCCCATCGACGAGGTGGAAACAGGTGATATCATCCTGGTCAAGCCTGGTGAGAGAATTCCGGTAGACGGGGAAGTAATAGAAGGCAGAACCTCGGTAGATGAATCCATGCTGACAGGAGAAAGTATTCCGGTTGAAAAACATGCAGGCAGCAAAGTTGTAGGAGCAAGTATCAATAAAAATGGCACCATCCAGTTCCGAGCAGACAAGGTGGGAAAAGATACCGTCCTTGCTCAGATTATCAAGCTGGTAGAGGATGCACAGGGCTCCAAAGCACCAATTGCGAAAATGGCGGATATCATTTCGGGCTATTTTGTACCCATCGTTATTGCGATTGCAGTTTTAGCCGGACTGGGCTGGTACCTGTCCGGAGAGTCGATCGTCTTTTCTCTGACCATCTTTATTTCCGTACTTGTCATTGCCTGTCCCTGTGCATTGGGCTTGGCTACGCCTACGGCGATCATGGTAGGTACCGGGAAAGGAGCGGAGCATGGTGTACTCATCAAAGGCGGCGATGCGCTGGAAACCGCTCACAAAGTACAAACCATCGTGTTTGATAAAACCGGAACGTTGACGGAAGGGAAACCCGTCGTAACGGATATCATCGCAACAAACCAGTTGAATGAAAATGAACTGATGCGATTGTCCGCATCCGCCGAAAAAGGTTCCGAGCATCCCCTGGGGGAGGCCATTGTCAACCAAGCTCAGGAAAGAAATCTGGAGCTCCTGCCTTTGGAAAGCTTTGAAGCGCTGCCAGGCCATGGAATCCAGGTTGTGATACAGGGCAGGAATATGCTGCTCGGAAACAAAAAGCTGATGAACGATAGAGGCATCGAGATTACTCTGCAGGAGAACTCTGACCGCCTGGCGGAAGAAGGCAAGACACCAATGTATATTGCGATAGACGGAATCCTGGCAGGAATCATTGCTGTTGCTGATGTGGTGAAGGAAAGCAGCCAGCATGCCATCAATGCTCTTCATAAGATGGGTCTTGAAGTGGTTATGATCACCGGCGACAACAGAAGAACCGCTGAAGCCATTGCCAGGCAGGTTGGAATTGACAGGGTACTGGCGGAAGTGCTTCCTCAAGACAAGGCAGATCAGGTAAAAAAACTTCAGCAGGAAGGCAGAAAAGTGGCCATGGTGGGTGATGGTATCAACGACGCTCCTGCGCTTGCTCAGGCCGACATAGGTATTGCAGTCGGCTCGGGTACGGATGTAGCCATGGAATCAGCTGATATCGTATTGATGCGCAGCGATCTGATGGACGTGCCTGCTGCCATCCAATTGAGCAAACGCACCATAAGGAATATCAAGCAAAATCTTTTCTGGGCATTTGCCTATAATACAGCGGGGATTCCCATAGCTGCCGGCTTACTGCACTTGTTTGGAGGCCCGCTTCTAAACCCCATGATTGCCGCAGCTGCTATGGCATTCAGTTCGGTCTCCGTGGTCACAAACGCCCTCAGGCTGAAGCAATTTAAGCCTGTGTATAAATGACATTTGCGCCATGAAGAAACAAGCATTGAAAAGAGTTGCATATTCAGCCGCCCCGATCAGGGGCGGCTTACTTTTCTCTAAGATCGAGCTGGAGAAAGTAATTCGGTATGTACATAGTCAATCTAATCTGCTGAAACATAATATAAAAGAGAATTGTTTCACAGAGGCAAGGAGGAATAACCGTGACAGTAAAAGGAAAGATAAGAAAGATGTTTCCTGGAGGGAACACTACAATCGGTCCCCATTTTCTTTTTGAATATATGATAAAGCCTGCAGCAAACCGTATTTTCATTATCAAAGGAGGCCCTGGCGTAGGTAAATCTACCTTTATGAATGTTATCAGCAGGAGTATGGTGGAGAGAGGGTATGACGTGGAGCATTTTCATTGTGCATCTGACCCTGACTCTCTGGATGGACTGATTATTCCATCCCTTGGGGTTGCTTTGTTGGACGGAACCGCTCCGCATATCTTTGATCCAAGGGTTCCGGGGGCGCTGGATGACATCATCAATTTGGCTGATTTTTGGGATGCTTCCAAGATCGAGCCATATAAGATCGAAATCATGGAGATTAACCAAAGAGGAAGCATGCAGTTTCAAACTGCTTTCCGGTTACTAAAGCAAGCGAAGCTGGCTTATGATCAATGGAAATGGTATGTGGCAGGATCCATTGATCAGGCAAAATACAATCGAATATCAAAGATGCTGGTGGAAACCGTGCTGGAAAGCGCTGTACCCAATTACCATACAGCACCGCAAGCCAGGCATATGTTTGGTTCTGCAATCACTCCAAAAGGAGTATTGGATTACAAGGATACGTTGATTGAAGAGGATATGAAGGTTTACACCATCGAAGGGCAGCCAGGAACCGGCGTGAAGCAGATAATAGAAAGGGTTGCAAAGGCAGCAGAAGGAATCGGGTTGAACACAGAGCAATACCATTGTCCTGTTGAACCGGATAAGCTGGATATGCTGATCATACCGGCTTTGAGAAGTGCTGTTGTGCATAATAGCAGGCCTTATCATTTTGAGCCTGAGAATGTAGAAGGAATATCTGCAGTCCAGAAAGCTGATTTAAATATTTGTGTTCAAAAAGACCTGTTGGAAGAGTATGAGGAAGACAGGCTGGATGCAGAACTGCGTTTCCATGACCTTTTGAAAAAAGCAGTTGATCACTTGTCAAAGGCTAAAGCAGCACACGGGGAAAAAGAGAGATATTATGTCCGGGCTATGAATTATGATTTGGTTGAGAAAAAGCGAAATGAAATATTGAAGCAAATTCTAAAATATGCATAAAGCTTTCATGCAGCACACAGTTGCCTGGTACTTTAATGCTTTCTGAACTTTAAACTCAATGCCACTCTGAGTATGATTCATCGTTTACACTGTGGAATTCTTCTCTGTACTTAGAGTGGCAGCAATTTCATATATTTTTCTTCAAATTTTGCATAAAAACTCATGAGTTTTTCATTTTTTATATTTCTAATTAATGCATACCATGGTATAATATCATCAAAAGTATACATATCTTCCAACATAAGGGATACATCATGCTTTGACCACATAAAGATATGTATACAATAAAATTAGGAGAGGTGTGTGTTCATGTCTGAAGAGTTCGCTACTGTGCAGGTTCAGGAAGGTCAAAATGAGTATCCCAAGGTAGATATCGGAACCCGTCTCATTTCAGCAATCATTGATGGGGTAATTCAGTGGATAGTCTCTCTAATTCCGTTCATCGGCGGCATTATTGGAGCAGCTTATATGCTCTTAAAGGATGGATTGTTTGAAAGCCAAAGCGTTGGGAAAAAGGTTATGAAGCTTAAGGTAGTTGAGCTGAGTGGTCAAAAGGCAGATTTTGTGGTATCCGCAAAAAGAAATGTGATTTTTGCAATCCCAAGCCTGATTGCCATTATCCCCATAATCGGTTGGATCATTGGCCCCATACTCTCTCTGATTGTTGCCATTGTAGAGATTGTAACCGTACTAAACGATCCAAAAGGCCGCAGGATGGGCGACAAATGGGGCAATACACAGGTTGTTGCCGAGTCGTAATTTCATATTTGTCTTTTATTATAGCAATACATAAAAAGCCTCCTGTTTTCAGCAGGGGGTTTTTGTTGTGTGTCTAAGTATCACTCCTCAGATGCATATGGCGGCTGAAAATAATACTTGTTGACATAACCCATCTGTGTTATCATTATAGTTTGTTAAATGCCACATGCAAAAGGAAATGAGGAATCTTATGTTTGTAAGGGAAGACATTCGAAATATAGCAATCATTGCCCATGTAGACCATGGAAAAACCACCCTGGTAGATCAAATGCTCCGTCAGGGCGGGGTGTTCCGTGAAAACCAACAGGTACAGGATCGGGTAATGGATTCCAACGATTTGGAGAGGGAGAGAGGAATCACCATTCTGTCCAAGAATACGGCAATCCGGTACAAGGGTTTGAAAATAAACATTATTGACACACCGGGGCATGCTGATTTTGGCGGAGAGGTAGAACGTGTTTTAAAAATGGTGAATGGGGTTTTGCTGCTGGTTGATGCATTTGAAGGTCCCATGCCTCAAACCAAATTTGTACTGAAAAAAGCCTTGGAGCTGAAGCATCCGGTGATCGTGGTAATAAACAAAATTGATCGGCCGGAAGCGAGGCCCAGTGAGGTCATCGATGAGGTTTTGGATTTGTTTATTGAACTGGAAGCAGCGGAGGAGCAGCTTGATTGCCCCTTTGTGTTTGCTTCAGCCAGAGAAGGAACAGCCTTCCTGGACATAAACGAGAAGGGCATGAACATACTGCCGCTGTTTGATGTAATTCAGCAGTATATTCCTGCTCCCTCCGGTGACCTGGAAGGTCCTTTGCAAATTTTGGTATCCACCATAGACTACAATGATTATGTCGGAAGAATTGCCATTGGCAAGGTAGATCGGGGAAGGATTCTTAACGGTCAGGATGCGTTGTTATGCAACGTCAATGGAGGGCAGCGCAAGGTAAAGATTACCAATCTTTATCAATTTGAAGGCTTGAAAAGGACACCGGTGGAAGCTGCACAGCTGGGAGATATCGTTGCTGTTTCCGGTGTGGAAGGCATCAATATTGGGGAGACAATATGTGAAATCAGTCACCCGGAGCCTTTGCCCTTCGTAAACATATCCCAGCCGACCATATCCATGACGTTTTCCGTAAATACCAGTCCATTTGCAGGGCAGGACGGCAGATATGTAACCTCACGGAATCTTCGGGACAGGCTTTTTAAAGAGGTTTATACCGACGTCAGTCTGCGTGTGGAAGAAACCGATTCACCGGATGCATTTAAGGTATCCGGCAGAGGGGAGCTGCATCTATCCATCCTGATTGAGAATATGCGGCGGCAGGGTTACGAGTTTCAGGTTTCCAAGCCTTCGGTTATTTACAAGGAAATAGATGAAAAGCTTCATGAGCCAATGGAACTGGTTACCATAGACGTGCCGGAAAAATATGCAGGCACGGTTATCGAAAAAATGGGCTCCCGGAAGGGGGAAATGGTCAATATGGTGACCGGGAAAGGCGGCAATGTTCGACTGGAGTTTTCCATCCCAGCCCGAGGTTTGTTTGGATACCGCTCTGAATTCATGACGGATACCAGAGGAGAAGGAATCCTGAATTCCGCTTTTAATGGATACCAGCCTTTCAAAGGGGAGATTGCCACCCGAAATCAAGGTTCCCTGGTTGCTTTTGAAACCGGTGAAGCAGTGTCCTATGGGATATTCAATGCCCAGGAACGGGGACATATGTTCATCAGCCCTGGTATGAAGGTATATGAAGGCATGGTAGTAGGTGAAAACAGCAGGCAGGGCGACATTGAAGTGAATGTCTGCAAAAGAAAGCATGCAACCAATATACGTGCTTCGGGTTCTGATGAAGCGATAAGACTGGTTCCACCTAAAATTTTGAGTTTGGAGCAGGCGTTGGAGTTTATTGACGAGGACGAGCTGGTAGAAATTACTCCAAAAACCATGCGAATTCGCAAAGCCATCCTGAACACCTCCATGCGGAAAAGGGCGGCCAGAAATAAGGGATGATGCAGGAAAACAAGGAACCGTCACCAGTTTTGTAATATTTTATGCTCAATTGGTAAACATAGGGATGAAAAAAGCAGGCATTATAAAAGCACAATTCACGACAAAATTTGACGCAATATTTTGATAGCAGGGGCTTTTTGCTATAGCAAGTAGATTACACCTATGTTATAATTGAGTTAAGATTTGTAAAAGTATTATATATAAAGTGGGAGGCGGTTAGCATGATAAAGTTTATCATTGGTCCCAAGGGCACCGGGAAGACCAGAACGGTGATCGATCTGGCTAACAAAGCCCTTGAGGACTGCAAAGGTGAGATTGTGTTCGTCAATGGCGGCAATCGCCACATGATTGACCTTAATTACCAGATCCGATACGTGAACACCAGAGAATTTGGAATCAGGAAACTAAATGAATTTTACGGCTTCCTATCCGGGTTGATTGCCCGCAATTATGATACCCACCAAATTTACATTGACAACCTGCTGGAAATTGGTAAAGGGGATTTGGAGGAAATGAAACGCTTCCTTACTCATGTAAAGAAGCTGTCTGATAAATTTAATGTTAAGTTTGTTATCACGATGAACGGAAATCCTGACAGCGCACCTGCCTTCTTACAGGAATACATTGCCTGACAAAGCAGACACTTGAAGCCGAGGGAGAATTCCTTGGCTTTCTTTTTTGAGTCTCCCATTTGAATACAACTTCATTGAGCTTTCGCTATAGGCGAAGGCTTTTTTTACTATTGTTGCAGGCAGAACAAGCATGGGTTATAATGTAAAAAACGAAAATCCAGGCAAAACCGATAATAAAAAGAAAAGAGATTATATTATGAGGTACCACAGCACCCGTAACAACAAGCTAATCATGACTTCCATGGAGGTAATCAAGCAGGGTCTCTCGCCGGAGGGCGGTTTATTTGTTCCAGACAGCATTCCCAAGTTGGACAGGGAGGAGCTGGCGAGGTTGATCTCGGCAGATTATCGTCAGCGTGCACAAGAAATTCTGTCGCTTTATCTATCCGATTACAGTCCGCAGCAGCTGACATATTGCATAGAAAATGCATATTCCACAGCACGATTTTCTTCCTCTGACATTGCACCGGTAACAGTGTTGGGAGAAGAGCTTCATATACTGGAGTTATGGCACGGCCCCACTTGTGCGTTTAAGGATATGGCGCTTCAAATTTTGCCGTATCTGATGACAACTGCCATCCAATCAACAGGGGATCAAAAAGAAATTGTTATACTTACCGCTACGTCCGGAGATACAGGAAAGGCTGCCCTGGAGGGCTTTCGAGATGTTCCCGGTACGGCAATTTTGGTGTTTTATCCTCTTGAAGGCGTCAGTCCCATGCAGAAGCTGCAAATGGTTACACAGGAAGGCAGCAATACAGTGGTTTCTGCAGTAAAAGGAAACTTTGACGATGCACAGACTGGAGTGAAGCGGATATTTCAGGACACTCATTTGGCAGAGCAGATGGAGCAAAGAGGCTTTCGCTTCTCATCTGCCAACTCCATCAACTGGGGCAGACTGGTTCCGCAGATCGTCTACTACTTCTCATCCTATCTTGATTTGGCAAAGCAAAACCGGATAACCCTGGGGCAGGAGATCAATATTGTTGTTCCTACCGGGAATTTTGGAAACATCCTGGCTGCCTGGTATGCAAAAGAAATGGGGCTGCCAGTCAACCGATTAATCTGTGCTTCCAATGACAACAAGGTTCTGACCGATTTTATTCATACAGGAATCTATGATAAAAGGCGTGAATTTGTTCAAACGATCTCACCCTCCATGGACATTCTTGTTTCCAGCAACCTGGAGCGGCTGCTTTATGAACTTGGCGGCCGGGATGACGTGCAGTTGAGGCGGTTGATGGAACAATTGATGGAACAAGGGTATTATAAGATTGAAGGCAAGGCTTTGGAAACCTTGCAGTCCATAATGTGGGGCGGATATGCCAGTGTAGAGGAAACCCTGGCCTCCATTCGCGACACCTTCCACGATACAGGTTATACATTAGATCCCCATACTGCAGTAGGGAAATGTGTTTATGATGCATATTGCAGGGAAACGGGAGATAATAGGGCAACCCTCCTGGTTTCCACCGCCAGCCCCTTTAAGTTTCCGGGGGATGTGCTTCACGCTCTGCAAACCTATGCTGCAGACCGTTCAGATTTGTCCAGACCTTTTGATGCAGGTCACGATGCGGTTCAATTGTTGGAGCAGCTGGCTGAGGTATCGGGAATGCCCATACCCAATCCACTGCAAGGCTTAAGAGAAAAGAAGATTCGGCATACATCCGTATGCAGCAGAGAAGAGATGAAGGAACAGGTCGCAGGATTTGTGAAAAAACGGGAGATGAAATAGATGAAGATTGCATTGGTACAGATGAACTCTGCTGTAGGAGATCTTGAAGGCAATATCAAAAAGATGATTTCCTTTGTAAACAAGGCTCGGAACAACGAAGCAGATTTGGTGGTTTTTCCGGAATGCGCCCTGCTGGGAAATCCGTTGCGAGACTTGATTCAGCGCCTGGATTTTATCCGTGCAGGGCAGCAGGCTCTGGAACAATTTCTTTCTCATACCGTTGGAATGGGAGTGCTTCTAAGCACTGTTTCGTCATTCGACACGGGCCGGCCGCGTAAAAGTGCCATATTGATAAAAAACGGAGAAATTGTTGACCGGACAGAGCATTCTATCAAGGTTCTTGATTACCAGGGCATGAAAATAGGCATTGTTATGGATCAAGCTTGGAATGACGACTCAAACTCTCAAAGCATCCCAAATCTGTACATTCATCTTTCCTCCTGTCCCTATTATTACAACAGCCTGGAAAAACGTATTTCATTTTTTTCCGGCATCGCTGAGAAGCATAACAGACCCTTGCTCTTCGTGAATCAGGTGGGGGGAAATGATGAACTGATTTTTGATGGTTCCAGTATGGTGTTTGATCAAAAGGGAAGCCTGACCCATCTGGGAAAGCCTTTTGAAGAGGATTTGCTCATCTATGATACCGAACTCCCCTGTCAATCCATAGCTGCACCGGAGGAAGATATCTCCTGGTTATATCGTGCACTTGTGCTGGGATTTCGTGATTATTTCCATAAAACCGGATTCACAAAAACCCTGCTGGGCTTAAGCGGCGGCATAGACTCTGCACTGGCAGCCTGTATTGCAGTGGATGCACTGGGAAAGAACAATGTAATGGGTATTGCCATGCCCTCACGTTATTCTTCCGATCACAGCCTGACGGATGCTGAACAATTGGCTCGGAGTCTGGAGATTGAATACCGGGTGCTGCCCATAGAAGACATTTTTGCATCCTATATCAAGCTGGTAAACGGCAGCGAGCAAACAGCAGGAGATTTGGCGGAGGAAAACATTCAAGCCCGGATAAGGGGCGACCTGCTCATGTTCATCAGCAACCGGGAAGGCAGGATGCTTGTCAATACCAGCAACAAATCTGAGTCGGCGGTTGGTTATTCCACTTTGTATGGTGATATGTGCGGCAGCCTGGCACCCATCGGCGATGTTTACAAAACCATGGTTTACAAGCTTTGTGATTATATCAACCGGGAATGGGAGAGGATCCCTGTCAACACCCTAATCAAACCTCCCTCTGCAGAGCTTAGACCGAACCAACTGGATCAGGACAACCTGCCCGATTACATTATGCTGGATGGGATCATCCAATTGTATGTGGAGGAAAATCTGTCAGCAGATGAGATCGCAGA
The DNA here is from genome assembly GCA_012837325.1 of Clostridiales bacterium. Lineage (GTDB taxonomy): Bacteria > Bacillota > Clostridia > Caldicoprobacterales > DTU083 > DURK01. The sequence continues at coordinate 6,167 of DURK01000169.1, read as the reverse complement.
AAAGGGATTTGATCGGGAGTTGGTATTGAAGATTATGAGCATGATAGATAGAATGGAATACAAGCGTCGACAGGCACCGCCTGCCTTAAAAGTTACCTCTCATGCTCTGGGGGTAGACGGTAGAATGCCTATCATACAGCGGTTTCACAGGCAGTAAGAAAACCGAATATGGTTTGAAAAGATTACCATCCGTTTATATATTGAACAGAGACGGATTATTCCCAAGGAAGTGAGTACATGAGAATACATCATGAAAATGATGTGATCTATATTGAATTGGAAGGAGATATCTCATTCAACAATGCCCAAGATATTCGTAAAACCATTTTGGATAACTTTCTTGATACAGATAGAAAGGCAGTTGTAAACTTATCCAAGGTAGATTTTATGGACAGTTCGAGTTTAAGTATTTTTATTACCCTGTTGAAACGGGTTAAGCAAAAGGATGGAGCGTTAGTCTTGGAGTATCCTCAGCGAGGAGTTCTGAAGCTCCTGGAAATGACCAGGCTGGATGAATTGATGGAAATCAGAAAATAACCAAAGAAGACATTACCTTTGAAGCAGGTATGTCTTTTTTTATGCGCTTGGACATGCCTTTTTATGGTGCACTTATTTCCGCCCTATAGAATAGTATATAAATATAGATATGCGCGAGATATCGTTTCACAAGGAAGGAGTGCGTTGTATGTATTACGGTTATCAAATGGGTTCCAACAATCATGATCCCAACAAACCCAACTCTCCTGTCCAATCGAATCTTCGGCTGGCAAGGGCCTATGTACTGCCTCAGACATATGGAAAGGTTTTTCCTCCTGAGGAAGCATTAAAAGAAGGTACCTTGTTTCCAGAGCTTGTCATGCCCTATATGGCAGACAAAGGCGGGAGGGGTTTGCAGTGATTAGAAATCAAAGAGAAATGCTTTTAGATCGAATCAGAGCATACGAGTTTGCAGCAGTGGAAATTAATCTATATCTTAATAGTCATCCAAGAGATCAACGAGCCTTGATTGACTTTGATAATATTTCCAGACAAATTGTAATATTGAAAAATGAATACGAGAGGCTGTACGGCCCTCTTATAAACTTCGGTTTCGGACTCAATTCCAACAGGAACCAATGGCAATGGATTAATGATCCCTGGCCTTGGGAGGGGGTATGATGTATGTGGTTGTATGAGAAGAAGCTGCAGTATCCGGTAAGGATAAAAAGACCAAATCCCAAGATGGCTGCAGCTGTATTAAGCCAGTATGGCGGACCGGATGGTGAATTGGCAGCATCCCTGAGGTATATATCTCAACGGCATCACATGCCGATCCCGGAGGCGAAAGGCATGTTAAATGACATTGGCACGGAAGAACTCGCACACTTTGAGATGGTCGGTGCTATGGTTCATCAGTTGATGCGGGGGGCAACAATAGAGCAGATAAAAGCAGCAGGAGCTGAATCCTGGTATACGGATCATGACAGGGCAACCTGGCCCGGCACAGGCACCGGTGTGCCCTTTACCGCAGCTTATATCATGTCTAAGGGTGATCCCATAGCAGATTTAACAGAGGATATGGCAGCTGAACAAAAAGCTAGAGCCACCTATGAACATTTAATTGATCTGGCGGATGATCCGGATGTAATTGATCCGCTACGATGGCTGAGGGAAAGGGAAGTTGTTCATTTCCAGAGATTTGGTGAGATACTGAATAAGATTTATGAGTGGAAGGATAGTAAGAAATATTATTAACAAAACTGACCCGCCAAGCGGGTCTTTTGTTATATGCCCAGTACCACCAATATTAGTCAATTGCCCTATAACCTTTATAGCGGACGAGTATTGTCTGTAAAATATAATGCGTATGATTATGGTAGGCAGAACCCGAGTAAACGATAAACATATGAGGATACTGAGCAATCGAATTTAAGGAATCGGAGCCCTGCCTGGAGGGGTTTGAGCCGGTGTATTATAAATAATCATTTTCTGTGATTGATTATGTGTACCCTTGATACGTCTCCAAAAAATCCAATTACCCCCAATATCATAATAAGCAGAACAATATGCATCAACAGACTTGTGCTGTCACCCGTCTTTGGCGTTTTAGGCAGAAGTCCTGTAAGTACATAATACCCGGAATGGTTAATGTTAAATGATATTTGTCCGGCATCTATGACCGATGCTAATTCTTTGGTATTTCCTTTTGTTGTAACCTGGTAGACTCTGGGCTCTGTATATTTGTCAGGGATAGTAACCAGAATACTAAAATTTTCATTTGGCTCAACCCTTTTTCCATGTTAATAAAATATATTTCCAGAGGCATTATTTCCGGACTGATCGCTTTCATAACCTGCTTAAACCAGTGAAAAGCTTCCTTTTCATCTGATAATATTTGTCTTACTACAAGCAATACATCAGAATCAAATATATCCAGACCGGCTGTTATTTCCAATATAGTACCATCCTTCGTTGTTATTGAGGCTTTTCCCTTTTCTATGGGGCTTTTATAAATATTTGGGTCCTCCAAATGCTCATAGAATGCCCTTACAGTGATTGATACCGGTGGTTCCACTGTTTCATCCGTGTCATCAGCAGATGCCGATGCAATAGAAGCCGGTATTATAGGAATGAAGTAATTCAATACTATAAATCCCGAACACAATATAATAATTGTGGCAATAAAAGAGGTAAACTGTTTCATAAATCACCTCAGCTAATCAATTGGTATTATTACTGTATTTAAGCTTACCGAACCCATGCTTATATAGGTCTCCGGCTGGAAAGCTATTACTTTCAACTTCACATTGGTTTCAGTATCAGATACATTAGAGACAGCAATCGACTTGACATATTCACCTGGACATATTATTCCTGTCTCACCAAGGACTTTTCCCTCATGGTCTATCACCCGAAGCATCAGCCACACGGTATTTGTTTCCGGAGATGTAAAATAAATATCGGCTGCTCCGTCCTGTTCGTGTAATTCAGCAAGTAGATAAATTGTATATCCCTGTTCGACTTCAATTGGTGCATATGGCAAATTTTCAGGCACCTCAGGGAGCCCCGTCATTGCATTACTGTCGAATCCAGGCGGTACAAACAAGCTTTCCCTGTCATTTCTTCCAGCAGCCCAGACAGCAGTAATGATCATAACAATAACTGACAAGGTGCAGACAGCAGACATAACAGCTGTTAATTGAATATTGCTTTTCTGATATTTTACCATTTCTTACCTCAATAATCATGCAGACCTCAAATGTCCAATCTAATAGCTAAAAAACTTGCATAAAACAAAACATTACAAAAATCTATAGTATCTTATTATCAAAAAGGTTCTGCGTTATCAAAAAGGTTCTGCGCTGTCAAAGGAGGAGGTATCCTCAAAACTGCAGAAGACACCTCACAGCAGCAGTTTACCTGATACAGCCTGTCACATATTCTGTTTAGCTTAATGGCTCATTAATTGTTACAGTAACAGAACCAATTTTAACTGAATCGGTATCATCTGGCAGTTCTCCCGAAAGAGTGAGCTTCGCACTTTTTGATGGTGCGCTTTGTACTTCAGTTTCTTCTGCGGTTTCAAATTCCAGCAACTCTATATCAAATGTACCGGTGATTTCATCATAGCTTTCCTCAGCCTCATAAACAAGTAGTGCTGTAATAGCAGTATTGGAATGATTTGTAACAGTGATCTTATTTGCATCATTATCACATGACCAAGTTCCTTGCGAGCTCCCGCCATATGTATGGGTTTCCGGATCCCAAGTTCCTTCCGTGGCACTTGTATAAGTGAATTCCATACTGCCCCATGAAATGTCTACACTATATATTATTTCTGAAGTACCACCGGGCTCATATGTAGCCATTACATCCATCGAGTCACTGCCTGGAACCGCAGTGATTGTGGCAGCTGTTGCAGCCGTTCTCATACTAATAAAAAGCAGGAGAGTAAGTAATAGGGAAACAATTTTTCTCATGGATTAACACCTCTTCACTTTATTAAATATTACATATTTTAAATTGGGCTTCATTAACCAATTGCCTTTGTCAATCTTCTAGGTTAATCACCCAATAAAAAACCAAACCTGCATTGACTCCCAAAACATTAACTGATAATTGTAAGTGTTATGGGAATCCTCATATTAATTACAGCCCTTTCGTTGGTTTCGTTGTCATAGGCTAAAATATGATAGACCGCATTATAAACACCGGAAGGCAGAACAGTTCCGTCAGGAAGCGGATGGAGCTTAAGCGACAACAGCATGTTTCCGGGAGCTATTAGCCCGGATTCTGCAATTACCATGTGGGAGGTTTCACTATTATATTCGTCAGCACCTTCTATTCTCTCCATCTCTTCAACTGTCCTTCCGGTTCTACCGATTTTGCTAATCAACTCCGAATCTGAAATATGAAGCTGAATCACTATACTCTGATTCGACTTGGATGGATTTTGAAAAAGTATATCTGCCGTTTCGTCTCCTTTCATTGCTGTTGCCTCTTTGGAATATATCAGGGAAACAGCACCTCCTCCTTCCGGTTTATCCAGTTGAGGTTGAGACGGAGCTTTGCTGTCAATTGGCTTGGTATTAGTGTCGACAGGCACAGGAGGATAGAAAATCTGTCCATCGGTAACTCCGGCAGAGTTCTTTAGTAGGACAATTACAGCTGTAGTGATTGATGCTATAGTGATTAGTATAAGTATGATAATAAGGTAATTTTTGTTTCTCATATATTGCTCCTCAAGTGTAATAATTTATAAGTGAGCTCTCCCACCACTCGCATTAAAAGGATGGAAGCTTCAAGGAGAATAGCAAGGAATTAGCCTCCTAATTTATGGTAACGACGACTGTGCCAATCTTCTGTTTGTCCATTATTGGTGGATATCCGGATAGAACAAGATGTACAATACAGCTTTGTGGCTGGGAGTCGCCTCTGGGCAGGGCTTTCGCTTCAATGATGCCGTTTTCATCTGCAAAGCTGCCACTAATATCAGTAAAACTGCTCTCCTGCTTATACTCGAATCCTACACCAATCTCAATATTGGATTCGCTGGTTATTGTTATCTTATTGGCATCAGGTTCATGGGTCCAGCCACCGCCTTCATACTCATGGGTTTCCGGATTCCACGTACCGTCGGAATACACAAATTCCATGCTTCCCCATTGAACACTGACACTGTAAAGCTCCTCCGACCGGATTTCATTGGTACCACAGACGATTGCCGCGCTGCCCAAAGCCAGCAGGCCTGCTTCTTCAGGCGTCAGCGCTCTGCCGTAAATCTGCAATTCATCCATATGGCCTCTATAGTAAATCGAAAGGTCATTCGGTCTTTCTCTCATTCCTACATACATTACACCTGTATAATTAAAATGGTTATATGCAGTACGGGTTCCCCGAAGTATCCCATCCTGATAAACCCTTTGTGTTTTGGTAACTGCATCATATGTTGCCAGCCAGTGGTGCCAATTAGTGTCATTAATATAGCTGCCGGAGGGTATGTTCAGATCATCTGAATAGAATGCAAAGCTGAATTCATTATTTTCCCTGAACCCGATATGCAGTCCCTGATCCGTTGCAGTATTCCCATGCAATATAAGCCACTCCTCTTTACCGGTGCTGAAGTCTCGTTTTGCCCAAAATCCAATACTAAAGGATTTGTTGGCGATATTCGGCGCAGATCCTATTTCCACATATCCATAGCCGGGAAACCAAAGACCCCCCGGATTGGCATATCTTGTGCCGGGAGCACCGCTGTACCACTCAATGTATTCAAAGCTGCCTGTTCTGTTGCCCGTTGAGGAATCTCTGACAGAAGTACCGTTACCCTCGTCAAACCTCCAGTATCCCAGCAGGGAAGGGTCAGGTGCTTCCGATACCGTTATTGTATGGCTGCCTAATGTATATAGAGTTACGGTGATGGTTTTTCTGCCCTTATCCTCTGCTTCAAATACAATGCTTTGCGGCAGGTCAGCCTCTGCATCACTGCAGTATATGACCGCCTCTCCGATAAATCCGACATCGGTACTGCCGTTTACATTACGCGCTTCTATCGTGACCTGGAAAGGTGCGCCGGCAGAAATGCTTTCAGGCATAATAACCGCAAAGCCCTGTGCCTTTGTACTTGCAGGCAGGCTCACAGCCGTACTTTTTACCGTGGCAAGCCCGGGTGATGTAAAACGCAGCCT
>DURK01000168.1 GCA_012837325.1 Clostridiales bacterium | reverse complement strand
ATTCCAAAGAAAAAGGTTCCACATACCGTGTCATGGAAAAAACCTGTGTTTATGCCGGTCATAATTTCAGAGTTCGGGACATCTAAATAGTTAATACCAAAAAAGCGCATCAGTATTTGAAGTTTATTACAAGCGGTTTGCTTTCTTGTCCAAGCGTTTTTGGTGATGACTGGTTTATTCTGTTTACCAATTGTTCGGCAGCAGCCTGATAAGCAGGGGTTTCCAAAGTATTCAGATAAACAGTATCCTGATACTCGCCTTTCTTGTAATAACCACCCGTTTGGGTGAGAACTTCAATAAACTTGGACAATTCCCTGTAGTCATGGAAATACTCCCTTGCGATATCCTTTGCACGGCAGCGCATATTGAATACGGCGGCTTTTAAGGCATTCATCAAGTTGATCTTTGAAAAATCAATATAGGTGTAAAGGGAGCCATCCTTCTTGGTATAGGGTATGGAATACGGTATTTTAAGCAAATCATCATCAATGGAATCAATCTCTTTTGATATCTGCTTCAATGAAGATATTGTATTCTGATAACCCTTACGAGAAAGGTATTTTTCAAAAGTAGGCTTTCTCTTCAATGTAAAATACCTTTCCTCAATTTTCTCCTTTTTGTCTTCCAGTTTTTCGTATGTTTTTAATAGTTTAATTTTTCTAGATAACAGAGTGGTGTATTCAGGATTGGGAATATAGTAGGCATCATTTTCCGTCCCTTTCTCCAAGCCATGGGTCTGATTAATATCTGCTTCTTTTAAGGCATACTTAAAAAAGTTTTCCTGCTTCCAACGGCTCAGCAGAAACTTTGCCACATCTACCGGCTGATAGAAGTTCTTTACATTATTAGGAATATCGTAAAGAATGGTAGTCTGTTTGCTTGTCTTCTTGTTCAGGATAACCACTGCATCAAAGGGTTCCTTTACGTTGGCCATTTTATGAGTGGTATAAAGGATACCATATTCACACTGTTTTCTTTCTGTTTCAAGGGTAAAGGTTTCTTTGAAGGCATCCTCCGGCCGTTCCTTCGTTTTACCAGACTTCCAGGTGACCCAGCATACACCCATCCTGCTGAGCTCACGAAACAAGGAGCTATTGTACCCACCACGATCGAATGCAACCAAAAGCGGTCTGGTATCTCCTGATTGTTTCATGTAGGTAATGGCTTTTTCACATAGCTCCAAGATGGCTTCTGAGAAACGGGAAAAGCCATAGCTGTTCAGGAAAAATACCGGTCTTCCCCTGAGGTCGTTGGCCCAATACTGCTCATGGCCTGGCACTGCAAGCCGCCTTTGAGTAAAGAAGCCGCTCCCAATATCTTCTTTGCCGTAGTATGGTACAAAATGTCCATCGTAATAAAGCTGGCCTAATTCAACATAACCCTTTGCGATATATTCCTGGGTCAGTAACTCTGGTACAACCTGGGGCAGGTTCATCTGCATTAAATCATGCATATTCCTTTTTAGTGTTTTACTGCAGGGAGCAGCCCCTTCACCCAGTAGATAACCCAATTCTTTCCTGTTTACTGTTTTGGTTTGCTCGATATTCGTTATCCCCATCATGAAGTACAGGACAAAGCTGGTAATCAGCTTTTTAGCTTCCCATGTCTTTGCAGAGGAACCCTTTTTTTTATCTATATACTCAAAGATTCCCGAAAACAGTTCGTTTATCATTGAGGTGAAGATAGAGTATCCGGCATAGCGCGTATAATTGCCCGTACTGACGCCTTCTGTATCTGATGACGCGGCAGGTTCAGTTGGTTGTTCTTTTAAAAGCTCCTCGAAGTTGATTTGGCCATCAGGCTTAGATGGTTCCTTAGCTAGCGGACTGATTGTCTCCGATTCCACCAGTTTACGTATAGTTGTTTCTGATAGTGTCAGTTCATATACCTGAAACAGTTTCCTGTTTAATGCAGTCAGAGTCATATGCGGATTTTTATTCTGTTCAGACTGTATGAATTCAACCAGTTCATTGTTGACTTTGCCGGGGTAATGGGCTGCTGGACGTAATCCTTCCAAGCCATTAGTTTCATACAAAGAGATATAGTTATATATCGTTTTGTGATGCAGCCCAAATGCGGCAGCCAGGTCAGGAACGCTGACAGACGAGTTTTTTGACAGCATAACAAGAGCGGTGGCCTCTTCAAACTTACTACCAATCAAGTATTCAGCTATCAGCACATAATCAATGTATATTTGTCGATATGGAGGACCATTGATTACCTTAATTCTTGTACCAATTTCATGGACCCATTTTCTATTGGGATCCCGATCCTTGATATTCTTGTTCAGCATTGTCTTGCCTCCCCCTACTTCTTACCATATACTATATCATGTAGGAGAGATAATGAGGATATCAACGGTATTTTATGATAAGCTGATTATGCGCAAATATTTGCGATTATTTGGCTCATATTGTGTATAAATAACGGCTTATCCACAGGATTTATGCTGTTTTCAGCAGTTGCAATTTATAGGCTATGTTTTTTCTACATCTGTAATCCACAGGGATTTTAAGATGTCCACAGAATATTACAATAATTTAATATTTTCAATGTGCAATTTT
>DURK01000167.1 GCA_012837325.1 Clostridiales bacterium | reverse complement strand
TGCAGCCGCTCCCGAGGCCAGCATGGCGGAGGCAATAAATTGTGCGGAGCCGGCATATACGAGAAGAGACAGAAAGAAAACATCCGTCGGTGTCAAGCCATGCTGTGCAGCCAGAATGCCAAAGGCCATGCCCAAAGGCAGATAACCCAGGGCAACGGGAAGCGCCATTTTCAATCCCTTCCTGATTTCTCTTTTCATCAAATCGTCTCCTGTCGATATTTATAAATAAATATGAATAACAATACATATCATAATGCAATTCCAACTGATTGGCAAGAATATCAGCCAGGTTGATGTCTAGGAGGGATGTTTTATCGATAGAAATCTGTTTAATAATAGATAAGGTATGATCAAGCTTCTCGTACCATAAGAGAACCTACACACAAGGAGGCATAATAATGGGAACGGTACACTATACTTATGAGGATGTCATTGGTTATGCAGTATTAATCGAGCAGAAAGGCATCAAGCTGTACACGGATGCTGCAGAAGGGCTGAAAAACGAGCCGGCCAGAAATATCCTTCTCCATCTGGCAGAACAAGAGAGAAAGCACGAAGAATACTTTTTGAAGTTGAAAAGCGAAGTGCATACCCAGGACAGTCGAAAAGTAGATCTGGACGATGAGTCCATCGGCTATCTGAGTGCCTTAGCCAGAAACGAGATTTTTCCGGAGGATGGCAAACCCCAACATGAGCGGTTTCAGTCTTTGAAGGACGTAATTGATTTCGGAATGCAGGCCGAGAAGGACTCCATTTTGTTCTATGGGGAGCTGTCCAGGCTGGGTTGGGAAGAATCTACAGAGAAAGTGCTGCAGTCCATCATACGGGAAGAGAAAAAACACTTGGTGCAACTGGTGGAGCTGGGTCGATTGATTGAAGAAAGGGATGTTTATTATTAATAAACATCCCTTGGCATCGTAACGATCAGATTTGATGTTATGATGAGTTCATCAAAGTTTTTTGCAGCTGAAGATCGTTTATCCTATGACTTCCCTTTCGTTATAAGAAGGCAAAAAGCAAAATCCCAAGAGCTGCGCTGATGAGAATCATCAAGGCAGGATGAATTTTCAGCTTTATAATTCCAACCAGTGCCAACAGGAAAATGACAATGCTTTTCCAGCTGATGCTTTGCAGCCAGCTTCCCATGGCTTCAGGGAAAAAAGCATTTCGTGCAATCAGAAAGGCCGAGGAGGCGATCAGGCCGATGACAGCGGGGCGAAGGCCGGATAGAATCGCTTGTACAATGGGGTGATCCTTTACTTTGGAGAAGTATTTGGCGACGAATACAACGATGAGAAAGGATGGCGTGATGACGCCCAGGGTAGCCGCTGCACCTCCAATCAGGCCCATCTGCTGAACTCCTATGAAGGTAGCGGAATTGACGGCAAAGGGCCCGGGGGTCATTTCAGAGATGGCGATAATATCAATGACACCTTCCAGGGTAAGCCAGTTGCGCTGGGTAATTTCCTGGGTGATCAAGGGGATCATGGCATACCCGCCCCCAATGGTAAACAGACCGACTTTGGCATAAATCAGAAACAATTCAATTAATATTTGCATGATCTACCTTTCCTCCCCTTTGCCTGCTTTCCTGGAATGCAGGGCAAATGCAGTCAAGCTCAATACACCGGCTGCCAGAAGCACCAGAACTGCCGATGCTCCAAAGACGGTCAAGGCCAGAAAAGAAGCCGCAGCCAATACTGCGCCGTACCCGTTTTTAATGCTGGATTTACCCAGCTTATACACCACGTAGCACATCAGAGCGGCAACCCCTGCCTGGATTCCATGAAAAGCTTCATTCACAAGAGGGTACTCCTTAAAGTTATATAAAAACAGGGCAATGACCGCTATGATGATATAGGAAGGCAGCACCACACCCAGTGTGGCTGCAATCGAACCGGTCAATCCGGCTATCCGATATCCAACAAAGGTGGAGGAATTGACGGCGATCACTCCGGGGACGGATTGAACAATGGCAAAGATATCGATAATCTCCTCGCTTTTGATCCATTTATTCTTGTCTACGATTTCCCGTTCGATGTAGGGGATCATGGCATATCCCCCTCCAAAGGTAAAGGCACCGATTCGAAAAAAGACGGTGAACAATTTCAGGGATTTCTTCAGTATCTTTTTGTCCATAGGGTATTCTCCTTTAAAACAATTCCTTTACAGTATAAAATCAAAGATGGTATTTGGCAAGGAGATCAAAACATTTCTACCGATTTATGGCAGAGAAAAATGCGGCTTCATGGAAAAAGTAAGGATAAAAGGGAATAATTAGAGGAAGGGATTCTGCTTGACAGAGCGGTTTGTGGTTTATACAATAATGGTATAAATGCAAATGATTTGCATTAAGGAGGAGAACGATGAGCCATATCCATTTACCTGATGGCGTCATTGCGCCTGTTTGGTGGGTTCCCGCATGGATCGTCTGTGCGACATTGGTCTGGCTGTTTGCAAAAAGACTGAAGGGCGATGAAGTGCGGCGGAAGATACCTTTCACTGGAGTGGTGGGTGCCTTAATGCTGATCTTTATGTCCGTTCCCCTTGGCTTTTTGCCCGTGCATTTGAGTCTGGCTGTGCTTTGCGGCATATTGGCCGGCCCGGGTCTTGGGTTCATAGCGGTTTTTACTGTGAACACCATCCTTGCCCTGATGGGGCACGGGGGCTTTACAACAATCGGGCTGAATGCTCTGGTGATGGGCAGTGAAGCGGTTTTGGGCTATTATTTGTTCAAGGTGCTGTCAGCAAAATGGGGCACAGCTGGTTCAGCTGTAATCGCCAACCTGGTTACCCTGCTTTTATCCACTGCTTTGATGGTGGTTATTGTTGCCTCAGCTGTTGGTCTGCCGCAGGCTCTGCCCATTCACAGTCATGATGAAGACGCATCTCACTTACACAGTGATGAAGCGGAGCCAGTGGGAGAACAGGATAAAACACCTGCGAATATTCGATTTCTTTCCCTATCGGGATGGAGCGCTGCCGCGGTAATCGTACTGGCGGGTATTCTCATCGAATCCGTGGTGACCG
>DURK01000020.1 GCA_012837325.1 Clostridiales bacterium | reverse complement strand
TACAAGGGCCTCAAACCAGAGCCATTTCCATTGAAATACCCAGGCAGCAGACTCTCCCTGACAATGATTTTTGGGATGATATCATAGATTGGTTCACTCCCGGAACCATCCAGGATGACGAAGAAATCCCCGAAGACTAATCGGGACTAATCGGGGACAGTTCTCAATTTCTTTACTTTTGTTGGGGACAGTTCTCAACTTTCAATCAATTTTGATCAGGGTTCGGTGTCATCAAGAAATTGTCTGGAAAGTTGAAAAATTGAGAACTGTCCCCCGAATGATTAACCGATTTCCTTCAGCTTTGCTTCAATGTCCTCACGAGTGACGGTATTGAGATCAGATATTTTACATTCCAGAGCCTTTTCCAGTACTTCTTTGGCTTCATCCAACTGCTCGCGCTTGATATAGATGTTGCCCAGATGGTATAGCGCATCCACCAAATCTTCCTTTTGCTCAATTGCTTTCTGAAAATATGAGAATGCTTGATCCAAATCTCCCAGTTGATAATAGGTTTGACCTAAATTATCCAGCACAACAGGGTCCGTATCATCGTATTCCAATGCATCCAGATTAAATTTCAATGCTTTGTCCAAATCTCCATTTTCGATCAGCAGATAGCCTAAAGCGCCGTAGGTTCTGGAGTTCTTCAGTTCGCTGTGCATTTTAGTCATTCGCTCTACTGCAGTTTCCAAATCGCCTATTTTCCAATAAACCAAAGCAAGATTGAACCTCGCATTGGTTCTGATGCTCGCATTGTGAGGGAAAAAAACCAGCAGTCGATCAAATATTTGTCTTGCCTTTTCATAGTGTCCTGTCCGCATAAGCAAAACACCATATGCCATCTGGTAATTTGGACTGGTAACATTGTTTTTTTCGGCTTTTTGATACCAGTCTAAAGCTTTCTCATTTTTACCTTTGGAATGATTGAAATAACCCAAAAATCCATAAATATTACCGATTAACCCCATTGCCTGGTACTCCTCTCCAGTTTCTTTATTAAACGCCTTCTTCTGGCAGACAGCTCATCTCTTAACCTAAAGGAACCGTTGCTTCGCATACCTGCCAGCAGAATGGCTTTTTCTGTGCATTTCAGTGCTTCATAAAAATCTTTTTTTCTGTGTTCCAGGTATTTCGCCATTTCAATTAATGGAAAAATTAAAAGACTGCCTTCATCCCTGGCCAGATCAGCCCATATTTCCATTGCCTCTCCTTGCCCTTCATGCTTCTTTGTCAGATAGGCCAATCGTTTTTTTGCTTCCAACGTCAGGGAATGGATGTTGGATTTCCGAATACAGCCTTGGTAGCAAGCGGATGCTTGCTGAATCCTATGATTTCTCTCCAATTCTTTTGCTATACCAAGCAGTTCATATGCGTCCGCCCTGGTTGCTGGATTCTCATACAGACTTTTTACATGCAACAACAAGGCAGCCATAGCTGCAATATCCCATTCGTTGTGCTGCATGACGCGTATCATCATTTCTGTATCACGGCTGTCGAGATACTCAAAATAAATTTGTGGAATCTGCGAACCGGGAATATCGTCTTCCCGGACATTTCCTAGAATGGTTTCCTCGATGCTCATTAGTGAACAACTGTCCAAGCACCTGCCCCACAGCCGTCTTGAAATATGCAGCAAATCCAGATGCGCATTCTCCCAAGAGATTGTTCGAAGCCTGGAATAAATCAATCGACTTTCCAGTAAAGGCCAGTCAAAGGATTTCCCGTTGAAGGTTACCAGTACCCGAAATCTTTTCAGGGTATCTATGACTGACTGCAGCATAGGGTATTCCTCATCGAAATCACGCATTACATACTGCTCAATGACCAAGCCCTGGTCTGTTATATAGCCCAGACCTATCAAAAATGCATAGGTGCCCGTTCCGCCTGCCAAGCCGGTTGTTTCCGTATCAAGAAACACGATGTCCTTTGGGTGAAAGCTTTGTTCCAACCGGGTCCACCACTCAGAATCTGAGAAATCAGAGGCCGGCAGACCCAATAAATTGATATTCCCATAGGTGGTATCCAGTTCATATATGAAACGTTTTCGCACAAAGCACCCGTCGGGTGTTTCGATAATTTGGCCGCCTAAAGCACCTCTGGCCTCGGTACTCCCTATAACCCCTATCTCATTGCCGCGATTGACTTCAATAGGCTCAAAATGTTCAGGTGTTTCGGGATTGAAATGGTCGACGCCAATGCAGGCATCATTCTTTATTACAGCAGAAGAACTCAGATCCTGGTTATGCAAAGGGGAGCTGGATGACATTGCCTTGAGCTTGCTCTTCAGATTGCGTATCACCTAGTATTCCTCCCAGTATTTTTAGTGCCAAGTGTTTTCCATCCTCCGATACTTCAGCAGCAGGTCCAACACATGCAGGACACCCGCTTTCACAGATACACTCGGATATGATTTCACGGGCTTTTTCAAACAACTCCAGATGCATCTCATACAATCGTTCACTGAAACCGATTCCTCCGGGATAGCTGTCATATATATAGATTGTCGGCTTCTGTGTAAAGGGGGATTTCACTTGATACACCACATGGATGTCCCGGGGATCACACATCAGGTACAAAGGTGCAACCTGACCCAGTACATTGGCAACCCCCATCAAGCCGTTTTGAAGGTCATCTTGGCTTTGGATGCCCGCTGGTGTGTCATTCAGGGTCATCCAGTAGGCTGTTGTCTGAAGCTCCAACTCAGGGAGGTGGACTTTGCCCCAGCCCAGGTTTTCGTGGGTATCAAATTTGATTTTTTTGAACATCGTGACCAGAGAGGTCACCATGACGTCCCCCCAGCTTCTTCCCGTTCTTTCTTCATCAGCTGATTGAAACACATCCAGAACCTTAAGCGTCACGGCGAGGCTGGCATCGGTGTAATAATCCACGTCTACCTTCCTGACATAGGCCTTTTTCTCCTCAAAATCCAGCTTTTCCACCTGATACTGCACTCCCTCATGAATGTATATGGCCTCATCGTGGAGAAGCTGCGGTGCACTGAAACGATCGGTTTCCCCAATCACCCGATGTTTTGGATGGGATACATCAATGATGATAAAGTTTTCATTGGCAGCGGTCCGAAGGCTGACAGCATCAGCAGGAAAATTATCAGCTGTCCAATGCCAGCGGCCGCCCACATGGCGCAGCACCTTTTCATCCTCTAGAAACTCCAGAATTTGATCCAGGGTATCCACTCCAAAGGTTTCTCCATCCTCAAAGGGCAGCTCGAAGGCAGCACATTTGATATGTGACATCAGAATGTACAAATTATTTGGATTGATGAGGCCGTATTCGGGGCTGGATTCCAGGAAAAATTCGGGATGCTGAATAATATATTGATCCAGTGGGTTGCTGCTGGCCACCAGCATGGCAATGGAAGTATCATTTCTGCGGCCTGCCCGGCCGGCTTGCTGCCATGTGCTGGCGATGGTGCCCGGGTAACCGCACATTATGCACACTTGAAGCCGGCCAATATCGATGCCCAGCTCCAGTGCATTGGTACTGACCACACTTAATATATTTCCTGATCGAAGACCTTGTTCGATTTCGCGTCTTTGGTTGGGCAGATAGCCGCCTCGATAACCCCTGATGGTTTTGGAGTTTCCCAGCTTGTCCTGAACCAGCTGCTTCAGATAGGTGACCAGCACCTCGACAGTAAGCCTGCTTTTGGTAAATAATATGCTTTGGATCCCGTTGAGGATAAAGTTGGTTGCCAGCCGCTTGGTTTCCAGAACGGAGCTTCTGCGAATGCCCAGCTGCTTATTGACCATGGGTGGATTATAAAATATTAAATGCTTTCTCCCTGATGGTGCACCATTGTCATCGATCAGTTCCACTTCCCGACTGATTATACGCTCTGTAAGCTCCTTCGGGTTTGCTATGGTTGCAGAACAGCATATAAATTGAGGATTGGAACCGTAAAACCTGCATATGCGATGAAGCCGGTTAAGTACATTTGCCAAGTGGCTTCCAAATACGCCGCGGTAGGTGTGAATTTCATCTATGACTACATATTTCAGGTTTTCGAATAGCTTTACCCATTTGGTATGATGAGGCATGATACCGGAGTGAAGCATATCCGGATTTGTAACAACAATATGACCTGCTTGTCGAATCGCTTTTCTGGCACTGACCGGTGTGTCTCCATCATATGTGTAGGTCTTAATTGGATGCTTGAGCAAGTCCATCATTTCATGAAGTTCGCTGACTTGATCCTGTGACAAGGCCTTGGTGGGGAACAGATACAAGGCTCGTGCATCATTGTTGTTGAGAATCTCATTGATCACAGGTAGATTGTAGCAGAGAGTTTTCCCAGAGGCTGTAGGGGTGACAACCACTACGTTTTTCCCTTGAAAAACCAAATCAATTGTTTTGGATTGATGGGAATAGAGCTGATGAATCCCTTTCTTTTTTAAAGCGTCCTGTATTTCCTGGCGCAGTCCTATAGGAAAAGGGCTGTACTTTGCACTTTTGGGCTCTAACTCCTTCCAATATGTAACGTTTCTCATGATCTCCGGATTATTGCGTATCTGATCTACCAGTTGATCGATATTCATCCAACCATTCCCCTTTACAATCTTTCTCATTAATTATATCTATTTTCCCGCTGAATGTCTATGTGGGGACGCTTCTCAACTTCTTAAGCAGTCTTGAGCAGGGACGCTTCTCAATTTTCACTTCCCAATCTTCAAGATTTCCTCAACCCCTACTTAAATATCCTTTTCCTTGTTCAATTGCAACGCCTTGTAACTTATTTAAACGTAAAAAAGCCTAAAACAACCGTCAATAGATTGTATTCAGCTTTTAAAAACGTTCAATAGATTCACTTATATCCAGGGTTATGTAAAAAAGGCATAAATAGGCCAATAAACCCTTTATCCTAAAGCTGATAATATGGAAGTAGGGCTTTGTTGCCTCTATGCTGCATTGTTTACAAGTTCATCAAACAATTCGGAATAGACCGTTTCACTATCATTTAAGAGCTTGTAGCCTCTCTCACATAACTGGGAACAGCAGGAAATCGTAATGCTGCTAATGCTTTGGCAGATCTCACGATAAGTCAACCCGCTTAGAACCCTTAAAGCATATGCGCAAAAGGCACGGTAATTGATCGTTTTTTGCTTGCCTTTCCAAGCTAAATTGCAACCCCTTGTATGATCCAGACGCTTGGACACAAATGACAGAATTTCTTTAGGAGGTGTATTTCTCAAAATTACATGCCTGCCGCTGATATATTCATTCTCCAGCTTAATAGATGCTTGGTTTTTCAATTCATCTGTCTTGTCTCTCTGCCTTTGATGATTGACCAATTCAAAATACTTCTGAACAAAGTTCTCATCACTCTTTGCGAGGAGAAGTCCCATAATAAATCTCCGGTTTACCAAGTTAAGCTTATCTTTTCTTTTACCTAAATAAATGCCATAGGACGAATACGGATAATCTTCTTCTTTACCGCTGTACTCCGGGATATCCTTCGGATTGTTATGAATGTAAGCAGATACTGCCAGATTGTATCGATCAGAGTCCAGTATTTTGCTCTGAAACCTCCCCTGAAATAAATGGCCATGCCTCTCATATTTCATATTGTAGTACCTTACATACGCAGTGTTTAAGCTATGCATAAATTTCGACACATCAAAGCCTTTGGGATCTAAGTGGATATGCACATGGTTGTTCATAAGACAATATGCATATATGCTGGAGTTGTATTTGTCTGAATACCTTTTCAGAAGCATTAAGTAATAGTCCTTATCCGAGTTTTCCCTAAATAAAAGAACTTCAGAAGAACTTCTGCTAATAATATGATAAATGGCTAACTCATGCTTTTGACGCGCTTTTCTTGGCACATTTGACACCACCAATCATAAGTTATAAAGTTTTTCGTATGAGAAATGTATTAGATTGATTTAATTATAACATAGAACATGTGTTCGGTAAAGTAGTTTTTAAATAAATGTGGGACATTTCTCAATTATCTGCAATTTTCTTCCTTACAGTTTTTGATAAATGTCCCCCTAAATCTTTAAGTTTTTGAGAACTGTCCCCGCTAAATGTGGATGGCCCAGCCTTCTGCAGCGCGCATGGACTCCATCACTGCTTCTGACAAGGTTGGATGGGCATGTACCATGGTGGCGATATCCTCGGGAAGCAGCTCTGCTGTTTTAGCAAGAAGTATCTCATGAATGAGCTCTGTTGCGTTGGAACCTATAACATGAGCACCTAAGATTTCCCTGGTATTGGGATCAAACAACACCTTTACCATTCCATCCGGTTGTTCTACTGCTACTGATTTTCCTGCTCCCCTAAAAGGAAAACTTGCTTTTTCGAATTCTATCGACTCCTCTCTTGCACGCCATTCAGTATAACCGAAGCTGGCTACCTGGGGCTCACAGTACACTGCACTGGGAATAGCCATGAGGTCCAGCCTCTTTGGCGGAGTCAAGCCTGCCATATACTCAACTGCAATTTCTCCTTCTTTTGATGCAACATGAGCCAATAATGGAGTATTAATTACGTCGCCAATAGCATAAATGCCGGAAACAGTAGTTTCATAATAGTCACCTGTCTGGATAAAGCCTTTTTCCGTTTTGATCCCCATTTCCTCCAAGCCGAGCCCAGAGGTATTAGGTGTTCGTCCCACCGCTACCAGAACCTGATCGAAAGCAATTGTTTCATGCCTTCCTTTGTCGTCTTGAAGATTCACCGAAACTTGACCATTTTCTACTGACATAGACAATGCCTTGGTGCTGGTCATGATCTTGATGCCTTTTTTTGTAAAGGCCCTGGTCAATGCAGCGGATATTTCTTCATCTTCAAGAGGCAGGATTCGATCCAGAACCTCTACAAGAACCACCTCTACATCAAAGGAATTCATAATATAGGCGAATTCAACGCCGATCGCTCCGCCGCCAATGATTAGAATCCTGTCCGGAAGTGTTTCCTGCATCAAAATCCCTGTTGAGGAAAGCACATACTTTTCGTCAAATGCAAACCCCGAAATCTCCCTGGCTCTCGAGCCCGTTGCAATAATGATATTGTTTCCTGTGATTTTCTTTCCATTGGCCAAGCTTACTTCATTTTTGCCTGTAATGGTTCCAAGGGACTCATATAAATCCACTTTGTTTTTCTTTAACAGGAAGTGAACACCCTTAGACAGTGTGCTTGCCGCCTTCCGTGATTTATTAAATACCCTCTTATATTGAAAATTGGAACGGTCAATAGCAATTCCCATCTCTTCCATTTCAGTCAGGCTTTGATATCGCTCTGCCTGATGAATGAGTGCCTTGGAAGGTATACAGCCAACATTAAGGCATACACCTCCCACCTTTTCCTTCTCAATAACAGCGGCTTTTAACCCCAATTGGGATGCCCGGATTGCTGCCACATATCCCCCGGGACCGCCGCCGATGATCACTACATCATAATCAAATTTATGTTCCATAGGATTTCCTCCAATCGATCCTGTCAAACCCAGAGCCAAGTTAAAGGATGCTCTTCTTCAGAACAACGCTCGAATGGGATCCTCGATAATGTCCTTTAATTCCTTCAGAAAGGCTGCTCCTACTGCACCATCAATTACCCTGTGGTCACAGGAAAGTGTCAGCTTCATTTGGGTTTGCACCTTGATGTTATCATCTTCATCCACTACCGGCATCTTTTTCATCTCGCCAACTGCGAGTATAGCAGAACCAGGCGGATTGATTACCGCAGTAAATTCCTCAATTCCATAAGAACCCAAATTGCTAATGGTAAAACTTGCGTTCTGGTATTCTTCCGGCATCAACTTATTGTTTCTGGCTTTGTCGATTAATTCGCGAAGCTCACTGTCAATGGCAAGCAAGCCTTTGTTTCCACAATCCCGAACCACTGGTGTAATTAAACCATCCGATTGCGCAACAGCCAGGCCTAAGCCAATCTGTCTTCTTTTTAATATGGTGTCCCCATTCCAGACTGCATTGACCATTGTATGCTTCTTTAATGCTTCTGCTGCATACTTCATCAAAAAAGCATTGAACGATACCTTGTTCGGCTGGGATTCGTTTAAACTTTTTCTGGTTTGAATCAAGTTATCAACAGCAACTGTCACCGTCAGATAGTAGTGAGGGGCACTATATTTAGATTCCGCTAAACGCTGTGCTATAATTTTTCTCTTGGCAGATACCGGTATCTCTTCATCCCCAGGCGCTGCTGCTTGTAAAGAGATTGCGGTATGTGCTTTAGCTGGCAACGGTATTTGTTTAGATCCCTCTACTCTAACAAGCTCTTCCCGAACTGGTTCTGTTTGGCCGGATCGCTCTTTCATGAACTTCTCAATATCTGCTTTTACAATACGCCCGTCCGGCCCGCTTCCACTTATATCGCTTAGTGGAAGATTATTCATCTCTGCCATCCTGCGAGCCAAAGGGGATGCCTTGATGCGGGAATCCTGATTTTGTTGGGCTGTGGCTGCGGGCTTGCTTCTTTCTCCAGAACTGCTCGATATTCGAAGTTCTTGAAGCTCTTGAAGTTCTTGAGAACTGTCCCCATCTAGTTCACCATCTAGTTCACCGAGTTTTTGAGAACTGTCCCCCCTGCTGCTAAGTTTTTGAGAACTGTCCCCGAGGAGGGAGTCGATGTTTTCGCCTTCTTCGCCGATGATGGCGATGACGTCACCGATGGCAGCCCGATCTCCGTCCTCCACCAGGATTTTCAATAAAGTACCCTCGGAGGTGGACTCATAATCCATTGTCGCTTTATCGGTTTCCACTTCACACAATACATCCCCGGCATCTACCCGGTCTCCTACTTTCTTATGCCACCTGACCAGCGTTCCTTCCTCCATGGTGGGTGACAGGGCAATCATCAATACTTGCTCAGCCATGGGTTTCCCCCCTTGTCTTTCTTTTTATCGAAATATTTTGAAATTTTATCATACATGGTCCACACCTTCCATTAACACCACAAACATCACTTAAATAAATTATATATACAATACACTCTTTGCTGCAGCAACAATCTTTTTTACTGTAGGCTGTACTTCCAGCTCCAACGTATGGTTGTATGGCATGGGAACATCCTCGGACGTTACCAATTCTACCGGTGCATCCAGATAATCGAAGCAGTTCTTCGATACCAGCCACCCGATGTGGGAAGCCACGCTGGCGAAAGGCCAGGTTTCATCTACGATTACGCATCGATTGGTCTTCCTGACCGATTGATAAACTGCTTCCTCGTCCAAGGGCTTTATTGTACGAAGGTCGATGATCTCCGCTTCCACCCCTTCTTCCGCCAGCTGCTGGGCAGCCTGCTCCACCAGGCGCAGAGGCTTGGAATAGGTTACAAGCGTAACATCGCTTCCTTCCCGCTTGACATCTGCCTTTCCGATTGGAATGAGATATTCCTCTTCCGGAACCTCGCCCTTCCAGCCATACATCAGCTCTGCTTCCAAAAACAGTACCGGATTGTCGTTTCGGATACTTGACTTAAGCAACCCCTTTGCATCATAGGGCGTACCGGGCGCTACAACAATCAACCCGGGTACATGCGCATAAATGGATTGCATAGCCTGGGAGTGTTGGGAGCTTAAATATTCTGCAGGCCCGTTTGGACCCCGAAATACAATGGGAATGCTTACCTGACCGCCAGACATATGCCTCATTTTTGCAGCATTGTTTACCACTTGATCATAGGCCAGCAGTGAGAAGTTGAATGTCATCCATTCCACAATCGGCCGCAAACCGACCATCGCTGCGCCGATACCGATACCAGAGAACCCTGCTTCCGTAATAGGTGTATCGATTACCCGTTTGTCACCATACTTATCCAGCAAGCCCTGACTGACCTTATAAGCGCCGTCATACTCGGCTACTTCCTCCCCCATCAGAAACACCCGCTCATCCCGCGCCATTTCTTCATCCATTGCCTGCCTGATCGCTTCACGAAATGTAATTAAAGCCATTCTTCAACCCTCCATTTATGCATAGATATCCTCATACATGGCCTCAAGGGGAGGCTCTGCACTTTCCTCAGCAAAACGAACCGACTCGTTGGAAATATCCTTGCATCTTTTATCCAATTCTTTGTATTCCTCTTGTGTTAATAATCCTTCCTCCAGCATTCTGGATTGCAGAATAATGACGGGATCCTGATTTCTATACTCCTCCAGCTCTTCCTTTGTCCGATATTTGGCCGGATCACTCATGGAATGTCCTCGATACCGATAGGTTTGAATCTCAAGGAATACCGGTGTTTTTTCTTCTTTCACGATTTGAATTGCCTTTTTGGTTTCTTCGTAAACCGTGAGAACGTCCATTCCATCCACCTGCCATGCCGGGATTTCATAGGAAGCACCCATTACCGAATAATCATGAACAGAGGAAACCCGCTTGAAGTTGGTTCCCATCCCATATTGATTGTTTTCACAGATGAAAATGACGGGCAGATTCCAAATTTTTGCCATGTTCAAGGTCTCGTGAAACACACCTTGATGAATGGCTCCATCACCAAAGTAACACAAAACCACTCCGTCTTCCTGGTTATACTTCAGCTTGAATGCCACTCCGGCAGCAATGGGAATGTGACCGCCTACAATCCCGTTTCCTCCATACATGTTGTTTTCTACATCAAAGAAATGCATGGAACCGCCTTTCCCTTTTGAACAACCTGTTACCTTTCCAAACAGCTCAGCCATAGCTGCATTCGGATGCATGCCGCATGCCAGTGCATGACCGTGATCCCGGTAGCCAGTTAGTACATAGTCCTTCTTCATATCCAAGGCTGCAATAGATCCAACGGCAACTGCTTCCTGTCCGATATATAAATGACAAAACCCGCCGATTTTTCGCAGGCCATACATTTGGGCCGATTTTTCCTCAAATCTCCTTATCAAGAGCATTTGTTCCAGTAAGTTCATGAGAAATGCCTTGTCATAATGCGATAATACACTCAACACAATCCCTCCCTGTCAAACAGTTCTGTGTGCTTCTTTGCTTCCGGAAAAATTGCACATGATTTTTCTAACGACGAAC
The DNA here is from genome assembly GCA_012837325.1 of Clostridiales bacterium. Taxonomy (GTDB): domain Bacteria; phylum Bacillota; class Clostridia; order Caldicoprobacterales; family DTU083; genus DURK01. Next base: position 16,950 of record DURK01000020.1, on the reverse strand, counting down.
TAGAAAAAATCAGATGACAAAATTGACATTATTCTGTCTTAAGATGAGTTCGGCTGCAAAACTGCACATTTACTTATCTTAATATTAATTCGGTTGCAAAGCTGCACATTAACTTATCTTAATACTGATTCGGTTGCAAAGCTGCACATTAACCTGTCTTAATATTAATGCGGTTTTTAAAATTTCACCTTGCCTGAAGGATTTTCAATTCTTCAAGCATTAGTCAAAATCCACTCTTTCCAACAACCCCTTCATGGGCTTGTAATATACGGCTCTTTCAATCTCGGTCTCCAATACCACAAATTCCTTCAAAGCTTCGTTGATATGCCAGAACATGGTAAGCCTGTCTCCCACTGCTTCCAGCAGCTCCGATTTGATGGATGGATGATCCAATACATTCGTTTTCCCGTATATTGTAATGATTTGATCCAGTGCTCGGGTTTGAATCATCCAGGTGACATCAGGCTGCTGCAGTATCTGTTCCACCTTGTTGGAACCCTTGGAAGTTACTGCATAAACAACGCCTTTTCTGCCTCTTATGAGAATTGGTGTCATCCATCTCATATGGGTTATGCCCTTCTGATCTGATGTGGAAAGAACTCCTGCATTGGAATCGTCTATCACCTGCGCCAGTTTGCTCATCAATTCTTGTTGATCCATTCTTCCAACCCTCCATTGACGAATTGTTATTGTATTTATAACCGATCGCGGTGGTACGAAACAATGCCCAGCCTCCGTTAATGGAATCTAGGATTTTATCACAGGTTTAACTGTCCCAGTATGGAATGGATTGACTGCCCGACTGCCCGTAATGGAGTCAATCCTGAGATATTTATTGAATGAAGTAATTATGTTGAATGGAGTCATATGGTCTCTTAATTAAATGGTTTGCTTTCCATCGAGTCAGTTCATCTTTAAAATACGCTTAAAAGGTTAAACTAGAAAAGGTTAATTACAAGGATAGAAAATTATAAAAGGGAAATGATAAAGTTTTTATTGAAAGGGTACACGGAAAAGCACCAATCGCTTTGGATTGGTGCTTTTTTAATAAATTATTTAAGTATTATTATCACGCTATATGATTTACGCTCCTACTGCTTTTTTGGCTTCATCCAAAACTCCTTGATATAAGCGACAATGAAGCCAAGCATAAGCCCAATGACAAGACCGATCACAGCATTTCTGGAGGTGCTGGGGCTGGACTTCCTGCTGGGTACGACAGGCTGTGAAGGCAGGTAGATGCTGGTCTTAACTATTCCTATGAGACTGGGTTGACGCTGATCCCCTTCTTCCCCGGTTTCATAGTATTGCGCAACGATCTGCCTCTCTTCTTCCAACTGCATCAGATTTTCATTGTATTCTCTGATTTTATCCTCGATTGTATATATTTCCTGCTGTAGTGTAATGATTTTATTTTCGATACTGGTATAGTTGGGATTGATTACGTTTTCCAATACAATATAGTCTATGGAGCCGCCCAAGCTTTGCTCTGCTTCCTGCATGGCATCCTTCTGGTTGATAATTTGAGGCGTTACTGCCAGCAGCTCTTCATGCTTCTGAAGAAGCTCCATCTTGCTCTTTAATGCAATTTCCTGAGATAATATATCAGTACGGAAAAAGTTGACATAGTATTCAATTGCCCGTTCCTTGGTCATAATGTCAACAAATTCAATGTAATTGTCAAACAAAGTTTGAGCCAGCTTCAGGGCTTCCTGAGGATTACCAGCTGATACCTTTACTTCATAAAAATTTTGCTTGGCATCCTTTGTATCCTGTATGGAAATACGACCGCGCAGACCTTCCAGTGAAGCGGTTTCCACATCATAGCCCATTTCTTTAATTGTATTTTTCAAAACCTGATTGGTGGTAATCAACTGAATATATTCTTGATTTGAGGTAATCGGCAGTGCATAATCGCCATAGCGGGTGTGAAACTGCTCAGGCATGTTAATCACGATATTCAGCCTTGCCTGATACACAGGTGATAAGATAAACATACTGTACAAACCGACCAATACAGCTAACACAAGGGCGATGCTCACAATAATGTACTTGCTTCGCCACAAAGCCATAATCAACTCACGAAGATCAATTTCATCTTCATATGCATTAACATTGTTTTGTACTTCGCTCATATTTCCTCCTATGTATCCTGATAATACTGAGACTTGTCCACCTCAATTCAGTCCAAGACAACACCAATTATAGCATATAAACACAGCCCATACAATGAATTTTATCATTTAGCACAACACCATCGCATCCTTTAACCAGTCATTGCATTTAATTTGCATTTCAGGTTAACATTCAGCTTTTCGCTTGGTTTATAATCCTTCTTTTTGTTTATAATCCTGCTCTATTTATCCTGCTCTATTTGGTTTATAATCCAGCTTTTTTAGTTAATAATCCAGCTTTTCATTCAGTTATGGCTCATCTCATTATTCAGGCCATCATCCGATTTATCGCCCAGTTATGGCTCAATTCATCATCCAGATTATCATCCGGTTTTTTGCTCAGTTGTCGCTCAGCACATCATTCAAAGGGCATAATTCCCAGTGCCTTGTAGGTTGCCCAATCCACATAATGATCATTTGGGAGATTGTTATCCCGCTTGAATTGAATTAATGCCGCTTTCATGCCTTCCCCGAATATGCCGTCTATACTGCCCTTATAATAACCAAGCTTTTGCAGCCGCTTTTGTACCTCTGCCACCTGAGACTTCCGATCCCCCGGTTCCAGTTTTTCAAAGGAAGCACCCATATTGCCATACGGACCACCATAGACGATAACCTTGGTTTTGTACGGGACAATGCTGTATAATTCCTCCACATCCTTGTTCCTCATCCTGAAACAGCCGGCAGATGCGCGGCGCCCGATAGAGCCGGGTTTGTTTGTTCCGTGAATCCCATACATACCCCAGGGAACGTCCAATCCCATCCAGCGTGTCCCGAACCCGCTGCCCCAATTTCTGGCCTTGTTGGTAATAGACCAGATGCCGATCGGAGAAGGTGTACTGGTTTTGCCCTGTGCTACCGGGTATTTATGAATCAGGCGGTTGTTTTCAAATAGATAAAGCATCGATTCGCTTAAGTCGATAAGAATATCGTATTGGCTCTCCTGCTGGTTTTGTTCCTGATTGTCTTTCTGTTCCTCATTGTCTTGTTGTTCCTGATTGTTTTGCTCCTGATTATCTGGCTGCTCCTCTTTATTTTGCTGATATGGATGAATCAGTTCAGAAAACACCATGTCATCGGTGTTGTTGTCCTGATAAGTCTCGCTCAGCTTCAGGATATACTGATCCAAAACACCATATAACAGAACAATCAATAAGATGTAAATAACGGCTTGTATTTGCCTGATCCATGACTTTGAAAACATGGCTGACACCTCCACTGCTATAAAAATATATTCTCAGCTGTGGAGGTATTAGAACAAGTTCGTGATGATATCCTGATTCATTATACCATTTTCCGAATCTTCCCCACTGCAAGCAGCAAAGCAGGCATGACAAAGCATACAAATATATTGACTGGTATGCCGACATGGTTTGAGAACTTTTCCAACTCCAATGCGTCATTCCCTGAATAGGAGGCAAAGATGAAGGCAAACACAACAGCCGGACTTGTCAGATATTTTGCCTCTTTAAGAGAAAAAATGGATTTCATGATGCTGATCACCAGATACAGAAAAAAGCATATAATTGTAAAATCGACAAAGATCCAGAATGCAAGGGCTGCTGACTCGACTCGCTCTATGGTTTCCAGCAGAGATATGCTCTTTATGGAAACAAAGTAGGGCATCGGAATCCGTTGGATAACGGTATGACCATACACACCGATCGTCTGGATCAGCAGCATCATGTTTACGATTACCAAAAAAACAGATCCTTGCAGCCCAAACCTTCGGATATGCTCCTTGTCATTGATCTTGTCTCCAAAAAAGAACACCAGTGAAAAGTATCCCCATAAACCAAGTAAAGGGTAGACAATTTTGACCAGAGGCAGAATATCAAACTGGGTGACAGGAAGCAGATTGATAAGTTGAATATTAGGTAAACTAAACAGAAATATCGCTGCAAAAACAAGTGTAAACAGAGAAAAAAGAAATTCAACGGTTCGGGCGATATTGATCATTCCCCCTCTGACAGCATAAAAAGAAGCAGCCAAAATGGTAAGATAAAAAAAGGCAGGTGAAGTTCTGGGCAGAAGAGATGACAGGAATCGTTCAGAAAAATACCTTACATAAAAACCGAATAGGATCATCAGCCACAAAAGACAAAGGGTTAAGATCGCAGTTCCTGCTATTCTCCCAAAAACCTCCAAGTATAAATCAGCCAGGTTTTTATCCTTGTTCTTTTTGAAAAGGGAGTGCATGATAACGACCAGGCAAATAAAGGGCAGGACAGAAAGCAGCGGAAGCAGCCAGCCGGCTCGCCCTACCATCCTGGATACAACTCTCGGAATAATGCGTATGGCAGGCGAGCTTTGAACAGTAATAAACAGGATGACAGCCTGCTTTGTAGAAATCTTGTTCGTAGATGCCAGCAATGGAACTCACTCCTTTATGCCGATAAAGGAAAGGATCAGCTTTGAAAAGCTGCGCTCTGGGTCAGTAAAATAAAAAATACCAAATAAACCGACCAACAGCATAAATATTACATAAACAGCAATCTCCTTCTTTTCCCCTCTTTTTCTCATTTGGAAAATATCAAGTATACCCAGTCCAATTATGACAAGAATCAGATAAAACATATCATTTCATGTCCTTTTTGCTGCTCGGTTCGCCTAGTTCATAGCTCCTTCTCAGCTCCGATTCAACCTCTACGTGAATGTTTAAATGGGACAGAATCTCCATCCAGCGGCTTTCTATTTTATGCCATTTCACAGGATCCTTCAGCCTGAGCATATCGCAAATGCCTAGGCAATCCGACTCGGACTCTCGAACCACTTGCAGTACACTCCTCATTTCGTTTTCCAGAATTTCAGACAACTGGACCTCCATATGCTTGAAATTTTCTTCATAAATCGTGTGCGCTTGGGATTGAACCTCCCCAAGGTTGCCTTCTACTTTGGTTTTCAGTGTAATATCCGTCAGTTCATCCCCTGCATACCGAGGAGCAGCCTCTGTTTTGCTTGATATGATTTCAAGAGAGGCGTCTTCCCCGTTTAGATCCTTTACTGTTACAATGGTGGATTCCATTTTGTTCGTAATAAGGTTCACCCCCCGTGATATGTCCCGGCCAATATAGCTGACCAGCTTCAGGTTTGCCACGACAGCATAGCCAAAGCTCTCGACAGCCGGAATCAGCTGACCCTGACCGCTGCCCCGGTCTACCAACTCAATGCAGGGAATTCGGGCTGATCCAAAATGAATATCAAAAAACCTCATCAACTCCGCCAGAGTCAGTTCCTCAGATGTACTGAGCATTTTAATGGTTTGCCCCAGACTGTCCAGCTTGTCCGCTATATACAAGTCCGACTTATTGACTTGCTCGATCAGCTCCTTCGCAGTTGTCCCCTTGACGATATAAACTTTACTGTTTATGTGAAACTCATTGTCCCGGGCAATAAAATCTATGTACTTGGCAATGTTATCCTTTGCTGCTTCTTCTCCGATCAGATAATATTTTGTATGTGCCCAAAATAGGAATTTATCACTGCTGGCCTGCATTTTCCATACGGCTTCAAAAAGTGTTTTCCCCTGGGCTGTGCTGATAAAGGCCTTGTTTCCCAGGCTGATTTCTCCTTCTCCGCTGCTGCCTGGATGCTGTTGGGATCGGGAGAGTCCGGTGTCAGGCGTATCCTTCCTGCTGGCTATTGTGAGAACCTGACTGCCGGGTATCTCAACAGATTTATCAATACCCAATACTTGTACCAGCTGTAAGTCATCGATCTCCCGCCGCTCAGGCAGAAAATTGGTTTTACATCCTGCAGCTCCCATCATTGCAGCAATCATCAGAAAAAAGGCTGTTACGCGCTTTTTCATTTCTTTACCACCTCTTACTGACGCTTCTTATTCTCTGCTTTCAAGTTTTGAGGCCTGTTTTTCATAAAGGGCAGGGGCATTCGTATCAGCGTATCTTTTACACTCTCCTTGCCATCACCTGCAAAGAGCGGAGCGAGATAGGGTACTCCAAAGGTTTCTATGCTGCTCAGGTGGTATACCAGCATGATATACGCCAGGGCAAGCCCATATAACCCAGCAACAGAAGCACAGAGTGTAAATATCATGCGAAAAATGCGAACCCCATTATTCAAATCCTGATTGGGGATAACAAATCCAGCGATACCCGTTACCGCTATGACAATTACAGCAACGGGTGAGAGAAGCTTGGCCTGGACAGCTGCCTGCCCAACCACCAACGCCCCAATGATGGAAACTGCCTGACCGACGGCTCTCGGAAGCCGGATCCCAGCCTCCAGCAGCATTTCAAATGCAACCATGATACCCACCATGGAGGTTATCGTAGGAAAAGGAACGTCTATTTTACTTTTAATAATGGAAACAGCCAGTACTGTGGGGATCATCTCCTGATGAAATGTGGTTATGGAAACATAGAACGCAGGCAGGAAAAGGGCAATAAAAAACGATCCGTAGCGAAGCAGACGAATAAAGGAGCTGATTAGATAGTGATAGGCATAATCCTCAGGAGCTTGGAAAAAAAGCGTTATGTCAGCCGGAACAATATAAGCGATGGGCATCCCGTCAATGAGAATGCCTACCCTTCCCTCTATGATATTGTCACAAAACTTATCTGCCCGTTCCGTATTTAATACCTGTGGAAAAGGAGATCTCCTTTTATCCACAATAAATTCTTCAATATAACCAGCAGCCATGACAGCGTCCACGTCAATGGCATCAAGGCGCTCAAATACCTCTTTGACAATATTTGCATTGGTCAGGTTTTCAATATAGATCACTGCTACATTCGTTCTGCTCTGACGCCCGACTATGGTTTCCTTAATACGAAGATAAGGGGTATGAATTTTAAGGCGCACCATGGACGTGTTTACGCGAAGGACTTCAACAAAGGCATCTTTAGGCCCCTTCACTGCATTTTCATTGGTCGGCTCGGTGATCGCTCTTTTTTCAAACCCCTTGGCATCAAAGGTAACAGCCCTTTTCTCCTTCTCAAATACCAGGGCTGCAGAACCATTCAGAATATCACTTAAAAGCTCCCCAAGACTGGTTCGTATTTTGCGGGCGGCATGATACACCGTTCCTTGCTCAATCAAACTGATTACATCTTGAAATCCCTTTACCTCACCAAAACTCTTTTCCTGAGTCAAAGGCTTTAAGATATCATTATTGACCAGCTTTAAGTCGATCATGCCGTCCACATAAACAACCATGACCGGAAGATTCCTGTTTCCATTGATGTAATGCTCCTGATAGATAATATCACTGCTATCGGCAAGGATCGTTTTCACATTTTCTTCCGTGATATCCCGATTATTGTCTTCAAATTCTATCAGAAGGCCTTCAGAATCCGGTCCGGCCGGCTTTTTTCTCGTCCAAAAATGCTTCACAGATATCCTCCTGCCTCTGTTGGCGATTTATGGTAGCTTTTCACTGTTTGGTCTGGTTTATACATGGCAAGGCCCTTATGGTAGCAGCCAAAAGTTTCGTTCCCCGATATAAAAAGCAGTGAAGAGGAGTATAAAAAAGAAAAGTGTAGAAATGAGTGTGTCCTAGCAAAGCAAAAAAGCAGGTGAAGTAGTGTGTCATAAAAGAGCATGTAAATGAGTGTGTCATAAAAAACAAAAAAAGCAGGTGAATGAGTGAATCATTTCCTGCTTACGCTATGGATTTGTTGATCAGAACAAGACGATCATGATCTCATGAACTTAGCTGGTTGGACTGTTTGGCTCCCCTGCCCCGTACAAGCTATCCCGGGTTCTTATTTCACAGTCCAAGGATATTGTAGCATGTGCAGCCGGATCGGAAACCATCGACACCGCCGCCTTGACTGCTTCGACTCCCATTTCAAAGGATTTTAAGCTTACCGAGCCATACATCTGACCGTTCCTGATGAACTCAAGGGTTTCATCTGTGTGATGAAAGCCCACAATCTGTATATCCTGACTCCTGCCTGCTGCTTCCTTTACGGCAGCAGAGGCGGTTTTCGGGCAGGCTGCAAAGATCCCCTTGATATCCGGATGGGCTGTTAAAATATCCTGAAGGGTCTTTTTGGTATTCTCTTCTTCACCGTTACAGTAAAACAGGTTGACAAGCTTGATATCATCATATTCCCCAAGGGCTTCCTGAAATCCCTTTTCCCGGTCTAGGGCTCTTTGATCATCCGGCCATGTACTCAGAATCACGGCTTTGCCTTCCCCTCCCATTGACTCCGCCAGCAGATGTCCTGCTTTTTCACCCGCTGCTTCATCATCGGTTACAATATAGGTACCGGGTATTTCATAGGATTGAACCGCATCCAGATAGATAAGAGAAATACCCTTCTCGCGGGCCTTTTTCAGCTGTTTCTGCAGTTCGTCGTTTTCAAATGGTGTAATGATGATCGCCCTGGTAGATCGGCGGACTGCTGCCTTGACCTGCCTGATGGCATCATCCGGCTCTTCCGTCAGATCAATTTCGTGAATCTCCATATTCGCCTGCAGCTCTTCCCCGCCGCTTGCCAGTCCCTGGATCATCTGCTCATCATGGGCCGTTTTTGCAGGGCGGACAAAGGCGTAAATTTCAGGCTTCTGATGGTTTGCGGTTAATACAACATCGCACCCTGCCAAAACAGGCAGCAATAAAACGACACAGATTACAGCCAGAATTTTCATACGTACCCTTCCCCTATCTACTCTTCTCTTAAGGCAACCAAAACACAGTTCTTTACATAAGCGATGCCCTTTTCTTCAAGCTGCTGTATGATCGACGGGTCATGTGTCCCCGGCTGCAGCCAGATATAGGGTATCTCCAGTGAGGCAGCCTCTTCGATAATCCCATGGCCGATGCGGGGATTGACCACCATATCGATCACATCCGGCTTTTCCGGTAATTCGGACAGGCTGGGATAGCATTTATCTCCATCTACCATATCATATCCCGGATTGACAGGATAGACCCGATAGCCATGATCCTTCAACTTTTTGTACAGCTTATATCCATATTTATCGGGGTGGATGCTTGCACCCACGACAGCCCAAACCTTTTTCTTCAGCATTTCCTGAGAAAGATCCATTCATCTCATCCTTTCTCCCCAGCCTGGCTGAGGGATTGTCATAGTCATTGTCATTTATCAGCTTTGGCAATCCGTTATGATTATAATTCAATCACTTCGGTGTTCTCCAGCGCTTCCCGGATTAATTCCTCTCCGTTGACCAGAGCTTCCGACTTGATTATTCTGTCCAGCCGCGGATGGGTTGTCGGATGCTTTGGCGTGAAAACGGTACAGCAGTCTTCATAGGGTAAAATGGAGGTTTCATAGGTGCCGATGGATTGGGCGAGATTCATGATATCGATTTTATCAAAGCCGATTAACGGCTGAAAGATCGGCATGGAAACGGCATCGTTGGTCACAACCAGGCCTGCCAGGGTCTGACTGGCTACCTGGCCGATGCTCTCACCTGTTATCAAAGCGGCGGCACCTTCTTTTCGGGCAATCTCTTCTGCGATTTTCATCATAAAACGCCGCATTAAAACGGTAAGCTGCTCATCCGGGCACTTTTCATACAGCTCCTGTTGAATGCGGGTAAAGGGTACCACATGCAGCCGCAGGGACCCGTTATAGCCGGCTAGAATCCTGGCCAAATCAATGACCTTTTCCTTGGAACGATCACTGGTATATGGGAAGCTGTGGTAATGCACTGCCGTCAGCTCAACGCCTCTCTTGGCGATCATCCAGCCGGCTGCCGGGCTGTCAATTCCGCCGGAAAGAAGCAGCACTGCCTTGCCGTTTGTTCCAACCGGCATGCCCCCTGCACAGGGAATGGATTGATGATACAGGTAGCAAAACTCCCGCATCTCTACATTCAGCACCGCTTCCGGATGATGAACATCCACCTTTAAGCGGGGAAATGCCTGAAGAAGCCTCGCCCCCAATTCCCTGCTGATCTCCATGGAGTCCATGGGAAAACGCTTGTCCGCCCTTCTGGATTCTACTTTGAAGGTTAACACGTCATTTTGCGTACCCGCCAGCAGGCCTTCGATCATCGCTTTCGAATGCTTTACCAGGGCTTCAAAGTCCTTCTCAAACTTATAAGCCGGGCTGATGGAGACAATTCCAAACACCCGGGTCAGTGCCTGAATGACTGCTGCTTCATCGGCATAATCCTCTACATAAAAGCGGCCCTGGGCTCGTATCACCTTTACATTGGGAATGTCCTTCAGTGCTTTTTTTATATTGCGCAGAAGCGCTCTTTCAAAATACGGTCTGTTCAGACCCTTCAAATGAATCTCGCCATAGCGGATCAAAATTACTTTTTCCATTGCTTACCTCCTGGTAAACCGCTCTATTCGTTGAACCGTCCGGGTCAGTCTGGGAAGAAACTCTTCAATGTCCTGCATTGTAGTCAGATAGGAAGTGCTCAGCCGGATGGAGCCTTCCAAAATGCGGTCATTCAGCCCCATGGCCTTCAGCACATGGCTGAACCTTTTGTCTCTGCTGGAACAGGCCGAACCGGTACTGACATAGACCCCTTCCTCCTCCAGGGCATGCAGCAGGATTTCGCCCCGCAGCCCGGGAAAACCGACATTTATGATATGCGAAGCGCAGGCATCTGCACTTCCGTTGATGACTGCATCAGGAAAAGCCTGCAAAATCCCCTGTAACAGCCTGCTCTTCAGCTGTGCCAGGCAGCCGCCTTCTTCAGCCAGACGCTCTGCCATCCATTTTGCGCCTTCCCCCATTCCTACAATGCCCGGAATGTTTTCGGTTCCGCTGCGAATGCCGCCCTGCTGGTTCCCGCCGAACAGGATGGGCTGAATCCGCACTCCCCTTCTGATATATAAGGCACCAATCCCCTTTGGAGCGTGGATTTTGTGCCCGCTGGCAGACAACAGGTCAATGCCCCATTGTGCCGGATAAACCGGAAGCTTGCCCAAGGACTGGATTGCATCCACATGGAAAACAGGCTTGCCTGGGCCGGCCTTCAGCATGGCTCCAATTTGCCGAATGGGTTGTATCGAGCCGGTTTCATTGTTCACATGCATGATGCTCACCAGAATGGTGTCCGGCCTGATCAGGCTTTTCAGATGGTCCAGTGAAATCACACCGTTTTGATCAACCGGAAGATAGCTTACCTCGTATCCCTGCTCTTCCAGATGAGCGAAGGCCTGCAGAACCGATGGATGCTCGATTTCAGTGGTAATACAATGCCTTCCTCTTCGTTTTTTATCGTAAGCGGTTCCCAGTACTGCCATATTGTTGGCTTCGGTACCGCCGGAAGTAAAGATGATTTCATCCTCCGTGCACCTCAGTAAGCTGGAAAGCCGGCCTTTTGCCTCCCTGACCCGCTTTTCCGCCTGAATGCCCAAACGATGCATGGAAGACGGGTTTCCATAATCATTTTTCAGGCAGTCGATAATCGCTTCCACCACCTGGGGCAGTACGGGTGTCGTCGCTGCATTGTCTAAATAGATTTCCTTCATGTGCTGGTATGCTCCTGTGCTCCTTTTCTTCTTGTTGATATATATAGATTAACCCTTCTCGTCGCTTTGTAACCAAAACACCTTGCCCTGGTCATACGAGAAAAAGCTCCCTGTGAGGGAGCGCGCCTTAGTTTGCTTTTACATTCCTTGGATTGACCATCTTAAACAGCCTTACCATCTGCTCACTGGGTTCGAAGATCAGAATAGACTTTTCATGATTGTGGGTAAACACACCATAATACAGGCCGCTGCCTCGATTCAGAAAATAGTTCATTTTCTTGATGCCGGGGTGTTGAATCATTCTCTGAAAGCCTTCATCACTGATCGGTGCAATCACTTCAAAATCCTTCACTTCGGTGGACAGCAGCTTTTTACGCCGGGAGTTGTTGGTGATCCGGGCGATGTCCAAAGTACCGTTTGTGAAGGTATAATCATACTCAACCCGCTGATTATTGCGAAGAATGAAACACAAATAGGTTAACCCGCCAAACACCGCAAGCAGTAGAAGCGGTAAAATATCAAAGCCCTCCTGGCCGATTTGCACGATCTGCATCAGGGTGGATTGCAGCCAGAAAATTGCATTGATTCCAAACACAATCATGCCCACCCAGGCCAAGATGTAAATGAAGGTGTTCAGGCCTGTATTTGCCTTATATACCGACTCTTCATGAAATAGATCCATTTCCTTTGCTTCACTCCCTGTAACTCAGCACTGCCTTTTTAAAAGATGAATCATTTGGCTGTAATATTGTTATTCTACCATGATTTTGCATCCTGCGGTACCCTAATTGCCCAAATTCTTCAAAAAAGCCCCTTTCTTCTCCCCAATGAGAAGGAAAAACCACCCTCGACTGCGAATAATAAGATAGAGTACCAGCCAACAAAAAACAAGATGATTCAACATTTTTTGCTTCACGGCAAAGGAGGTTTCCATATGGTATGCCCGTCCTGTGGTATGAAAAACAACTACTACCATCGATACTGCTTTCATTGCGGCAGACAGCTGACAAGTGAAGAATCTTTAGAAAAAGAGTCTTCAGAAAAGATATCCTTTTCTTCAGATGCCGACGGACTGCTGTTGGAAGAAGAAGCTGACAGCTCATTGACTGAAGGGCTGGAGAATCCGGACGACCAGGCGTTTTCCTCGTCACTTCCGGACACCGATATCTTCGATGATTTTTTGCTGGATTTCTCCGCGAAGGACAAGGAGGAAAGCGCTTTTGACATTCAAAGCCATATGCCGCTGCGCCGTTACCGGAAAGCGGAGAAAAGCGATGATGTCTTGCTGAAGGTAATCAAGACCCTGATCACCATCGTTTTAATCGCCTTGATCGGAATCCTGGCCTATGTCGGGTATGCTGAGCTGATCAAAAATCGTGCTGACAACCAGCCTGTGGCTAAGGTCATCGATTTTGATTACCGGGTTGAAGAAACGGAACTGAACGGTCAGCCTGCTAGAAAAATCCTTGTGATCTCCTCCGCAGGTGAACAGATTAAGGTAAGGGATGAAGTCATTCCTGTGGTCAGTGGTCAGGCTGAAATCATCCTGGCTGACAGGGAATTCGATCCGAGTCATTATGGACAGACCGATGGAGCCCTTGAAGTTACCCTGCCCCTCACCGTGCTGGCAGACGGTTATCCCAGCCGCACGGAAGAAATCCGGTTTAAGGTGCCCATCCAAACGGTACCGGTTACCTTCCTGTCCCCATCCAAAATGGAGATTCTGGTGGAAGGCAGATCCTATCCCCTGCTCCTGAAGGTATTGCCGGGATCCAGTGTTTTTGTAAACGGCAGCAATTACTCCCACCTGGTGGACGATGAGGGACAGTTCTCCCTGCAGCTGGAGATATCGGACCAGCCGGAAACCCGGTATGAAATTCGCGTTTCTTCAAAAGGCTATGGAGAGCTGGTGGAAGAGATCGTCTTCCGGAAGAAACAGATGGAGTTTGCCTTGTCCATCAACCAGAAAATACCCATCCAGGCCGGACAGGACGACTGGGTGGAAATCACAGGAAACACTCATCCGGAAGCCAGCCTTTCCTCCAGTCTGGAAACCCGGGAAGACATCCAGCTGGATCCTGCTACCGGTGATTTCAGGCTGTTTGTCAAAGCAGCTTCAAGAGGCAGCACCCCCTTCACCCTGACTGCCAGGCTGGAAGGAAAAGAGGACTCGGTACTGGAAGCTGTCATACAGCGGCAGGACAACGAATCGGAATACACCCGCTCAGCCTGGGCAATGGACTATGACAGCATGCGGGCCTATCCGGATTTGCATAACGGTATTCCCTTTACCTTCTCCGGAAATGTAACCGATGTTCAGTCAACCGGCATCAGAACGACTCTGCTGGTGAATGTTTCCGCCCAGGATCAGCCCGAAAAGCTCGTCCATGTGGAGTTCTGGGGAACGCTGCAAATCGGCCCGGGCAGGGGAGTTCGCATCTTTGGAAACCACTGGGGAAACAAGGATAACATTCCGTATATCCTGGCTTCCTATATATACCTTGATTGAAACAGGCTAACCCCTATATACCTTGGTTGAAAAATTAACCCCGGATAACTTATAAAGTTGCCCGGGGTTTGATTTACTCTCACAGTCATCTTCTGTTTTCAGGCTCCCACATTCAGCCTCTGATTCCAGGCCCCGCATCCAGCCTATGATTTCAGGCTCCTCATCCAGCCTATGATTTCAGGTTTTGCTTTCAGCCTTTAGTCGTATACGTTTATACCGCCCAGCTTCACCTTCAGGACAAACTCAACGTCGTTCCTCCATAATTCAAGATCGACGATGTCATCTACCTGCATCTTTTCCAGAGCAGCCTTTAATTCCTTTATGGTCTTCAGCTTCTGGCCGTTCATTCCGATGATCACATCGCCGGGCTTCACACCGGCTTCTGCGGCGGGACTCTCCGGTTCGATATCGTCAACCAGAATGCCGACGGGATAATTGTATTCCCTGGCTGCCTCTTCTGTGATGTCCCGGATATAGACCCCGAGCCAGGGTGTCTGCGGATAGCTCACCTTGCCGGTTTTGATGATTTCCTCGGCAATGGGCTTGAAAACGTTGGAGGGAATGGCAAAGCCCAGCCCTTCTACCGCTTCTCCGCCAAACTTGACGGTATTCATTCCGATGACTTCCCCGTTCATATTTACAAGGGGGCCGCCGCTGTTGCCATTGTTAATGGCTGCATCGGTCTGGATCAGCTCCATGGTTTTCCCCTGCATCTGCAGCGTCCGGTTGGCCGCACTGATGACACCGAAATTGACCGTGCCCGCCAGCTGATGACCCAGTGGGTTGCCGATGGCAATGGCAAAATCACCCTTTCGAACCTTGTCCGAATCCCCGATTTTGGCTACGGTGAGATCATCATAGTCCATTTTTACCACTGCGACATCGCTGTAGGGATCCGAACCGATCAGCTCGGCCTTCACCGTTTCTCCATTGGACAAAATGACAAACAGCTCCTTTGCCCCTTCCACTACATGGTGGTTGGTCAGGACATGGCCTTCACTGCTGATAATAAAGCCCGATCCATATCCCTCAACATTCTGTATGGTATTACGATTGTAGAAGAAGTTGGGTACAACCCGTTCGGAGCGGTTGGTGATGCCTACCACAGCCTTTTCCAGCTTTTCGGCAATATCCGCTACCGGGTTTTCCCGGTTGATGTAGAGATCCTCGGTGCTGCCTATGATGGTTTCCTTTTCCTCCGGCTTGGTCACCGGCTCTGCCGGTCCCTCTCCCCCGGGAAGCTTGCCGCCTTCCTGCGCAACCGGAGGATTCTCAGGTGTATTCCGATCGGCAAGATAGGGAGATATGGCATAAACGGTAAGACCGCCCAATATCGCAAAAATCAATGCTACTGCCAGATAGCTTTTAAATCTGCTCTTCCTTTGGTAGCGTTCCTCATCAAACTCATAAAATTCCTTCATTGATTACACCTCCACTGATTGAAGAAGCTTTGTATCCTTTCCCTGGTTTTATTATAAACCAGCTTTTTGAATAAAATATGAACCAGGTGTAAACAATCATTCAAACTTGGAATCAGGCTTTTTCGCAGCCTTCAGGGAAAAAATGAAGGCCGAGCCCTTCCCTTCTTCACTGTTCAGCCAGATCTCCTGGCCGTGACCTTCAATGATCTTTTTGACGATGGACAGCCCAAGTCCGGTGCCGCCCTTCTGCTTGCTTCGAGACTTGTCAATCTGATAAAAGGGTTCCCAGATATGAACGGCCTCCTCCTTGGGGATGCCCGGTCCCTGGTCCGCAATCTTCACAAAAACCTTATCTTTGTACAGCCAGGTTTTCAGCGTAATCAGGCCGCCTTCCCGGTTGAACTTGATGCAGTTGTCCAGCAGGTTGATAACCACCTGCTGCAGTCGATCCGGATCTCCCACCACCAGGCGGACCTCCTGATCAAAGTCCACCTCTACATCCATCTTCCTTTCGTTGATGCGATCTTCCCGCGCAATCAAAACCCTTCGTATGGTTTCGTTGATATCCAGTGTCATGAATTCCATGGAGAACTGTCCCGCCTGGATCTGGGACAAGTCCAGCAGATCGTTGATCAGGCGGTTCATCCTGTCTGTCTCTTCCAGCACAATATTTAAATACTCGTCCTGTTCTTCCCTGCTGATGGTATGATCCAGCACCCCCTGGATATACCCCCGCATGGAGGTAAGGGGCGATTTCAGCTCATGGGACACATTGGCCACAAAGCTTCTCCTCATGACCTCCAGCTTTTCCAAGGCATCGGCCATTGCATTGAAGTTCATGGCAAGATGTCCGACCTCATCCTTGGTTTTGACCTGTACCCGCCTTTTAAAGTTTCCTGTTGCGATTTCCCTTGATATCATGTTCATCTGAATGAGAGGCCGGGTGATCCGCCGGGTCATAAAATACAAAAAGAAGATGGACAGAAAAGAGGAGATGAAGGCGGAGCGCCAGATGCTCCGATAGGTTTCCTGAAGTGTCCGGTTGATGCCCTGTATGGGGGAATGCAGAAAGATGGTGCCTCCGATTTTGTCATTAATTTTGAGCGGCATCCCCACCGTCATAACCGGCACAGGAAAGCTCTCCCCGAAGCGTCCGACCCGGGTGATGGTGTTTCCTTCCAATACCTGCACAAATTCATCAACGGTCAGCTTCTCATTCTCCCAATCCACCTCCTCCAGCTGGGTGGAATTGTGGCTGCTCCAGATATAGCCCCGGCTGTCCGTCACCCATATGGTTACCCCCAGAAATCGGTCAATGATCTGGTATTGGTAGTGCAGGGTCCGGGTATCAATCAGGCCTGTCAGATACAAGCCGATGTATTGGGATACGGCCTGCCCTTCCCGCATCAGCTCCTCCAT
>DURK01000166.1 GCA_012837325.1 Clostridiales bacterium | reverse complement strand
TGCCACCGGCATGGGATACAAAGAACGCACTGCCTTCGTAGGGCTGGTCTACCGGCAGTTGCGGCAGGCCCTGTGCCGCCATGTCCTCCGGGTTTGGGAATATAATGGGTTGCGCTTCGGACTGATAATAGACATTCATCAGGTTCATGTTGCGCTTGAGCGTTGTTGCCAGGCTGTCCATCATAAACCAGTTCAAACTTACAGCGTCATAGAAGCGGAAGCCTTCCTTAAATTCGCGGTCATCTATTCCTGCGATAAGTGTCGAATCCTTCGACCAGTCAACAATGATGCTTTCGTCATCCGGGAAAGAGACATCGTTCAGCGTGAAGTCCAAACCCGTCCACTCCGACAATCCGTCGGCCAGCGCAAAGGCCAGGAGTGACTGCGATGCAGGTTCGTTCTCAATGGACATGGTTATCTGCGTTTCTTCTATGATGCTATCGAAACCATTGGAGAAGTCGGCATACAGGGTCAGGGTGACTGATTTCCCAGTGCTTGAAGTGGCCGCCCCGTGGGCGCTACAGAGGCTGAATACCATCATCAGTATCAGCAGAACCGGAAGCATTCTTTTTTTCATTTTCCTTTTATCCTTTCTCGCATGAAGCTATTTTTTGGATACTGGCTCCGTTTTGAATCGGGTGAAAACCGCATGGGGATGTACAAATTGTTTTGTACATCCATAGATTAATGGAGAAGGCCATTTGTTTGAATACCCGTTTTTGCGTAAAAAAGTCTATAAATAGGCTGCATAAGGTTATGTGCAGATTATGTTAAAAGATTTCAAAGCAAAAACAATCCTACCGTACGCTTTGAAAACGTACGGCAGGATTTATTCGACGGCAGCCAGCATATTTAATTTTGCCACACCTATCGGTGTCGTTCTCTATGCTTCCTGATTATTGCGGATTATCGACCAAATAAAGTGATGTACCGGTTGCAACTGTGCCATCCGTGATTTCATGATCCATAAGAAGTTCATCCTGCGTAAGCATGAAGCAGCTGTTCCATCCCCGGCTGCCGGGCAAGCCAAATTCATCACTCCATGTAATATCTAAATAATAGGTGCCAGAATCCAGCTTTACGATATTCCACATATGGGATGCATTGCCGCCGGAAATACCCTCCACAGTTTTACACCACAGGTTTGCTTTTTGACAAAGATACAGAAATCCCCTTGAATACCCTTGGCAAATGGAATGGCCGCCTAAAATAGAGCCATATGCGGTTCCAATTTGCCATCCTTCGGTCTTTTCATAGTCATAGGATGTAATCAGCGAAATAACCGCAGCTAAATAACGGTATTTATCATAGGTAGAAAAACCATCCGGCATGCGCTCTATGATACGGTTACTAACCGCATCAAAGCGCTGCAATTCTTGCCGGAGCATGGCTGGATCGGCCATTTGCAATCCTTTGCCCCTTGGCATAAAATAGCGGGCTTCCAGTGCAATGGTCCTATTATCCTCATTTACCTCATACAACATAAAGTAATTTTCAATTTCGGGATAGTCGGTTTTTATAGCACCATATACATTCAAGGCCATGTCCATGCCTTCGTATCCATACTGCTTAGCGGTATAGGAGTAGGGGATAAGATGCTGCGCGTTTGAAAGCATTTCATCATACATGGCTTTTTCTTTCAGGCTCAGGCTATCATAAAGAAGCTTGGGCTCATAATCAAATGAAACGCTGGAATGCTGCTGGCGATCGCTCTCAATCAGCGCAAGGGCTTCATCAATATATGGGTCAATAAACGCAATAGCGTCCTGTACAGGTGGAGGAAGAGGCGCAGACTCCGTTGGGAGTTCGCCTGCTTTTGCTGAAGGTATCAGCTTCAACTCTAAACCGCTGGAAAATATAAGAGCGTTCAAGGCAAATATCACTGATAAAACAACATAAATTGGCCGTCTGATTTTACGGATCAGTTCTCTTGTCCAAAGGTACATGGCATATTTCTCCTGGAATTTAATGTCTGCTTTGTGGAGTGTCCATGATATAAGTGCTCCACATGTTCAATATAGCATAAAAAGTATAAAAATTTACAGTGGATACAATGAATATTGAACACGATACTGCTTAATGGAAGCAGGTGAAAACACGTTGTGAGTGGTGTTGGCGGTCTTTGCATCCGTCCCGTGCAAGCGGGGTGGGTTTTTTATTGTGCGCTTTAGCTCACAAAACCACCAGCAGAGCTGGTGGAATAGAAAAGCTTTAGCTATCAGAAACCTCCTT
>DURK01000019.1 GCA_012837325.1 Clostridiales bacterium | reverse complement strand
TGATTGGCCTTGCAGGCATTTGCTTCTGCATTACCAGTAACAGAATTATACACCGGTACCGCAATTGCTACCAGGATACCCAGGATGACCACAACTACCATGAGCTCGACCAGGGTGAAGCCTTTGTTGTTCTTCATGAACATTTTCAACATAAACTGACCCTCCTGTAATAAATCAACATTAGCCCAACAGGATCCGAACCTGATACTTCCTGTTGTTATCTACCATATTTATACCATCAATTTCAAAGTTTAGACACTAAATATGATTTTTTTTCGAAAAAGCGGCCATATTTTTTAAATTTCTATTATTAAGAAGTTGTGTCTATAATAAACAAATATCATTTATTACATAAATCTGCTATAATAGAACACGCTAAACACTAATCAGCAAAGGAAATCAGGTATGAAACTGAATAGAAAAACAATATGCCGGATCATTGAAGATACAGTTGAAAGGAACGGCTCAGATCTCCATATTTCTGTCGGGCTTCCGCCGATCTGCAGGGTTAACGGGCATCTTGTTCCCCTTAAATATGATGCCGTAACACCTGAGGACACCGAGGCCCTTGTCCGTGAACTGCTCAATGATACGCAAATGGAATATCTCAAAAAAACCGGTGATATCGACATCGCCTTTTCACACCATGATTTCCATCGATGCCGCCTCAATGTCTTCAGGCAAAGGAACTGCTATTGCCTGGCCTTCAGATTGCTGAGTACCAACATACAAAGTTTCGAAGAACTGGGGCTCCCTTCCGTGCTGAAAGATTTGTGCATGCTTCATCGTGGTCTGATCCTGGTAACAGGTCCCACGGGTACAGGCAAAACAACCACCCTGGCTGCCATGGTGGATTGGATCAACTCAAATCGTGACTGCCATATCGTCACCCTGGAGGACCCCATCGAATACGTTCACCAGCATAAAAAGAGCATCGTAAATCAAAGAGAGATCGGTAAGGATGCCGAAAGCTATTCAAGCGCCCTGAGGGCTGTTCTAAGGCAGGATCCCGATGTGATCCTTATTGGTGAAATGCGTGATCTGGACAGCATCTCCATCGCCCTGACCGCTGCCGAAACCGGGCACCTGGTATTGTCCACCCTTCATACCATAGGAGCTTCCAAAACCATTGACCGGATTATCGATGTCTTTCCTCCGTATCAGCAACACCAGATCAGGACCCAGCTTTCTTTGGTCCTGCGAGGGGTTATCTCCCAACAGTTGATCCAAAAGGCGGATGGATCAGGTCGTGTGGCAGCAACGGAGGTAATGATCACTACCCCGGCTATCAGCAATATGATCAGGGAGAACAAAATCCATCAGATCGCCAATGCCATACAGACCAGCGGAAAGCAGCACATGAAATCCATGGATTCCTCATTGCTGGAACTCGCCAAGAAAGGAGACATCTCCGTAGAGGATGCCGTTTCCTATGCGGTAGACCCCGACTTCATCAGAAAGCAGCTTTCTTCATGACCTCCCTGTGTCCTGCGGCAGCCTGTGCTGAACCAATGGAGAAAGGCCTTTTCCAACCATGTATCGTTTATAAAGATATAGGATGAAAGCGATTGCCACGCCATAAAGCATCAGCCATACCGCTCCAGGCACGATAAGCAAATATGCTGCCAGAACCAGAGGCATGAGCAGGATGCATACGGCCACCCTCAGCACCGGCTTGTCCTGGATGAAGGATGCTATGGCGGGCGAATGGGTATAATAGAACTCTACAAACGCCTGCCCGGCCTTGTTGGTAAGCAGGCACTTATCCCTGAACTGCCTGAGTATGCTCACAGGCGTGCTGTCAGGAGCGCCATAGGCTGCCGTGGCTATGAAGCAGAATGAACTGGTATTGACCACTATGCTGTTTAAGTCCCCGGTGTTATTCAGCATTTTTATCATATTGCCCCTGGTTGTGGTACCATCCGCCTTTCCGTCTCCCAACAGATTGACGCCCGCTGATCGCAGCATGTTTGCAAAATGGATGTTTGAAGACATATTGTAAAGACTGGTGCTGCCATCATCATCCAGTATTGTAACATCGTACTCAAGCTGCTTCTTCGGCGTTGAAGGATCAGCCGTTTCAATCCTGAACTCCAGTGCGGCAGGTATGTCGGCAAGCAGCTGCGCCTGTTCTTCTCCGCTGTTTCTGAAATAGATCCTGTGGTCGTCAGTCTCATATATGTAAACATACTCGTCGTCTTCCGAAAACGAAGTGTCCGCATAATATGCTGAATTGCTATATATCAGAACCGTATAGGCGTTTTTCATGCTGTTGTCCAGCCAATCGGCGATCTTCTGTGCTTCTTTCTGTGCAATCCACTGCTTTTCGCCTTCTCGGAACGAATTATCAACATAATAAAAGAGGTTATATCCCAAGGTAAGTATAATACCCAGCAATGCCAGGGCTATGATCAATTCCACGGCTGTGAAACCTTTATTCGCTATTTGCCGAATTCTCCGCACCATGCTTAATTCCTCCCGGCGATCGCTGTAAATGCCGATGTTGGTTGTCCTCCGTCCAATACGGCTTGAGTCCAGCTTTCGCCATCGGTTGAATAGTAAATGCCACTGGAACCAACAGCATAGAACCTGTCATTGATGTAAATCACCTCGTTGAAGGTGCCGCTGGTGGATATTGTATGCCTTGTCCATTCTTTGTTCGCGTTGGGACCGTTTCTCCTGACAAGGGCATAATTGGAATTTCCCACGGCTACAAACCTGTCACCACCAC
>DURK01000165.1 GCA_012837325.1 Clostridiales bacterium | reverse complement strand
GCTCCGGCAGCGAGCCGCTGGTTTTTGAGTTTGGCAGCATGAGTATGGATGGGGAACTGATTCAGAAGGTTCCCTTTACAAAGGAGGAAATCAACAAGCTGGTCAAAGAAACACTGAAGGCCATGAAATTGACCGAGCTGGATATCAAGGAAGCCAATGAAGCGGTGAGCAGAGCAAGGCGCGCTTCGGAGTTCACAAAGGAGGATATGGAAAGGGTTAAGAAAAACCTGCTGACAACCTTGAAGTCTGTTCCGGCCTCCAGCGCAGCTGCCGATGTCCTGGATACCATTGACGATTATATGGAAAGCAGCAGCTGGGATGATATCGGAACCGCGACCGAAAAACTGATGGACAAGCAGGTATCGGACTGGGTAAAGGACACAGCAGGCGGATTTGTGGATCAGGCGGGACAGCTGGGCAAAAATCTCAATAAAGCGAATCAGTGGCTGGAGAAGCTGACAGCCATTGGAAGCTTTTGCGATATGATGATGGATGAACACATGCGTACCAAGCAAAAATGGAAGGATATCGCAGACGGGGCCAATGCCAAGCGTCTGCTGAATGAGTTTTATTACCAGCTGCAGAGGAAAATTGACAACTACAAGCATGAAAGCGACAGCGAAGGGTGGGCCATTCGCTTCATGGATACCATGGACGGGAGAAATTTTACGTTTTTTGGAGTGGACAGCAATTATCAAATCTGGACCCTCATTCTATTTCTGGATCAGGTAACAGCCAATGATTACGGCAGCGCTGCCGGATACTATGAGGGAGAGTTCACCATCACAGCGGATCATGAGATGAGCAGCTTCGAAACCCGGGCTCATGAGGCCATACAGAATATGGAACCCTTCGGCGAAGCAATACGAAAGATGAAGAATACCCCTGGCTATAAGGTTACGCTGAGCACAGCATCCAAGGGAGATGCTTATATAAGCCGCACTATATCGGGCACCTGCACGGCAATCATAGAGGACTCGGGCAACATCCTATTCTCCATGGAGGAAAAAACCGACTTGACAGAAGTGATCTTCAGCGATATTGCAGTAAGCTTGGATTACTCGACAGGCAGCTCTTCCATCATAAAGAGCGGAGGGCATGTCACGTTCCATATTACGGCAGAAGAGGAGGATATCGTTATAGGAGGAGTAACCAATGACATGTCCGTCATTGCGCCAAATGTGAACTTTTCGCACACGATCAGCGGTTCCGGTTCCATGAATGTAGGCTGGGATGATTCCATCTGGAAGCCATGGGATGGTACGGAAAAGATATTAAGACACGCAGATTAAAAAACCGGGCATTTTGCCCGGTTTTTTTTACTCATTCCATGCTTCCTTTTCCATATATAGCAAAATAAGCTGAAAAATGTTATAATGATGACAGCATCCCATTCGAAAGGGGGGAGTCATCTTGTACAGTGAAACGCATCCCTTTTTGAAGCCGTTTCCTCAGCGAAGCTATCGGCAAATTACAAAATGCGAGACAGAGAACATTCTCGCCTTGCGCCCCACAGAGTATCTAACCGGGCTGAAGCTCTTCAATTCGGATTATGTGTTCACCATCAGCAATGTGACACCGCCTCCCATTCTGGTTGACGGCAAGGAATATCAGTTCCAGAAATCCCGTCTGATCGTCTATCCGCCAGGTGTGTTTATACAGACCACTGTAAGCGGTCCGGCGGACAACTATACCTGTATTAACATGAAAGCATCCTATTTGGAGGATATTGCAAAACAGGTCACGGGAAGGCCGTCGGTTTTCAAACGGCTGCAAAACCCGTGCAGCACCAGCCTGGCAGCATCCGTTCAGCGCTTTTTCAACGAGTTTGATGCCTATTCTGACAACTGCCCCCTCATGATCCAAAGCCTCAGCACCGAACTGGCAATTGAAATTTTAAGGAGCACGGGAGTTGCAGGAAGGGATAACAAGGCCAGGCCCGGTGCCAGGGAAAGGGCAGTTGAAATTGCCAGGGATTACATCCATTCCTACTATTCTGCTGACATCAGCCTGGATGATATTTGCACCGTGCTGTCTCTCAACCGATATTATTTCATCCGTCTGTTCAAGGAGCATACCGGGATGACCCCATATCGCTACCTGATTACATACAGGTTGGAAAAGGCCAGGGAATTGTTGAACAAGAAAAGCTGCTCCATTGAAGAAGCGGCTGCGCTTTGCGGATTTGTCAGTGCATCCCACTTTATCTCCAGCTTCCGGAAGGCCTATGGCATGACTCCCGGCCAGTACAGAGAAATCAGATCGATGAAATAGTCATATCCCATCCCCGGCGGACTCGGCAGCAGCAAGCCTGTCCCTGTATCGGGAATCCATTGCCAAACCCGGCTTTTTCTAGTAAAATGTACTGGAACATCACGTAAGTACCCGGCACTTATGGAGTAAGCAAGCCGTTTCATGTAAGAGACAGGAGTCAAATGGCTAAAATAAAGCTGGGCTGATTGTCTGCATACAGGATAGGAGGATTTAAATGAACATAATCATGCTGGGCCCTCCAGGCTCCGGAAAGGGAACGCAAGGGGGGTTGTTGGCTGAACAGCTTCAGGTCAGGCACCTGTCTACCGGTGATTTATTCAGGGAGATTTTGAATGATCCGTCTCACCCGCTGTATCCTCAGGTTCAGGTGGTGAAGGAAGGAAAGCTGGTTTCCGATGAGGTGGTGAACCTGGTGGTGGAGCACGGTATTCAAAAGCCGGAATACCAGGAAGGCGTTCTTTTTGATGGATATCCCCGAACCATCGCTCAGGCAGAGGCCTTGGAGCACATCCTGACCTCCACAGGCCAGAAGGTTGATTTGGTCATTGATTTGGACGTAAGCCGGGAGGTTTTGTTTGTTCGTATTTTAGGAAGACAGGTTTGCCCCAAATGCAAGCAGACCTATCACAAAAAACAGGGTTTTCAGGCTTGTCCCGCCTGCGGGGAAGCCCTGGTCTGCCGATCAGACGACAATGAAGAAACCATTGTAAAGCGGCTGCAGGAGTATGATGCCAAAACAGCACCTCTGCGGGACTATTATCGAAACAGCCGGGCAGAGTATATCACCCTGTCCATAAGTGATGCATCCTTATCACCGGATGATGTAAACCAGCAGATTATGGAAGTGCTGAATCAGCGCGGCATCATCCAAGACGAGATATGAGTATTTCCATCTTTGCAATCGGCGATTTGCACCTGTCAGGTGCAAAAGACAAGCCCATGGATGTATTCGGGGTGCATTGGCAGAACCATTGGGAAAAGATCAGGAAGAACTGGGAAGAACAGGTTGCTTCCGACCAGGATATCATTCTGCTTCCCGGAGACATCAGCTGGGCCATGAAGCTGGCGGACGCTGAAATAGACCTGGACAGCATCGGCAGCCTGCCGGGCAGAAAGATCATGATAAAAGGAAACCATGATTATTGGTGGTCATCCCTTTCCAAGGTCCGAAGCCTCCTCCCGCCCTCCGTGCACGTCCTGCAGAATGACAGCCTCAGCATGTCCGGCTTTACCTTCTGCGGCACCAGAGGGTGGAACAATCCCGGCATGAAGGACTTCACCCAGCAGGATGCCAAGGTCTACAACAGGGAAGTACAGCGGCTTGAGCTTTCTCTGGAAAGTGCAGTGAAGGACGAGGGAGACCATAGCAGCAACCTGATTGTTATGCTTCATTATCCGCCCTTTGATGACAAGGGCCAGCCCACGGAAATGGTTCACATCCTTTCCCGATACAAACCGGCGCATGTGGTCTACGGACACCTTCATGATGAAGGCACCAGATATGCGTTTGAAGGGATATACGAAGAAACGGAGTACCATCTGGTATCCTGCGATTACCTGGACTTCCGCCTTAAGAAAATCATATGATCAGCCCCTCCGGACCCGTTGAATCAGAAAGGGTGGAGGGGCTTTTTATTTACAGACTTTATTACAGACTTGTCAATAAGGTTAAAAGAACGCCCAGGGTAATTCCAATATTGGTGGCATGGGAATGCTGCTTGTGGGATTCAGGAATCAACTCATCGCTGACAATGTAAAACATGGCCCCTGCGGCAAAGCCCATGGAGAGGGAAATAAACAAAGGGGACACCTGGAAGAGCAGGGCTCCAAACAGGGTGCCCAGGGGGGTAAACAAGCCGGCCAGACAGGTAATGCCGAAAATGGTACGATTCTTTGTTCCTGAAGCCTTCAAGGGAGCTGCCATGCCCATTCCCTCAGGTATGTTGTGCAATAGAATGGCCACAGCAATCATCATCCCCAATTTGTCCGCTGCCTGATAACCTGCCCCTACAGCCAGGCCTTCCGGGAAGTTATGCATGGCGATTCCGGCGGCAATAAAACAACCCATTTTCTGAAAGCCTTTGTCCCTGCCTTCTTCCTGGAAGAAGTGGAGATGAGGGATTAAGTTGTCCAGCAAAAGCATCGCCAGAACCCCAAAGAGGAATCCTCCTGCAGCCAGATAAACACTGCCGTATTGAACGGCTGAAGGCAGCAGGTGGAAGGTGGAGATGGAAATCATGATTCCCGCAGCAAAACCCAGCAGGGCTGAAAGGGTGCGTTTGTTCATCTCACCAAAAAAACTGACGATAATTGCGCCCAAACCGGTAGCAAGCCCGGTTATGGTGCTGACCAACATGACCTGTCCTACACCCATATTCATTCAAGTCCTCCTGATACGTCTCATTATGCGTCTTATTTAACTAAAGCCGAAATGTAAGACCCATTTCAACAAAAAGTCACAAAATCTGCCTGTTTTACGCTGTCTGCATTATACAAACAGTCCTTTGTTCTGTCAATCGTTTGCATATCTGGATTGGCAGTTATTTTTTTTATTTTTTCTGATTCCTTTGAAGGAATTTGCGAATTGATATAGAATACTAGATGAAAGTGGTGTAAAGTGGAGCGAAGTGGTGTATAAGTACAGTAACATCTGCTTCACTGCATGAAAATGGAGGAAAGGAGGATAGCAATATGTTCATTGGGGAATACCAGCATACAATTGATCCAAAGGGCAGGGTTTTCATGCCGGCCAAATTCCGGGAAGAGCTGGGCGAAAAGTTTGTTGTCACCAAAGGTCTGGACAATTGCCTGTTTGTATATCCCAATGAAGAGTGGCAGAACCTGGAGCAAAAGCTGCGTACGCTGCCGCTGACCAGCAAGGAAGCAAGAGCCTTCATCCGCTTCTTTTTTGCCGGTGCCGCAGAGTGCGAGGCGGACAAGCAGGGGAGAGTCCTTCTTCCGGCCAACCTCAGGGAACACGCTTCCCTGGAGAAGGATTTGTCCATCATCGGTGTATCCACCCGGGTGGAAATCTGGAGCAGAGACGCCTGGGACAACTACAACGGGGAAACCGGTCTTGATCAGGATGCCATCATTGAGAAGATGGCCGAGCTGGGAATTTAGCAAAAATGAGCAGCGCTTTGGTTTCAGTCAAGGAGAGAGGATTCGATGAAGTTTCACCATATACCCGTTTTACTTAAGGAAACCCTGGATTATCTGAAACCCAAGCCTGGTGGAATCTATGTTGACGGAACCATGGGAGGCGGAGGCCACTCGGAGGAAATCCTGAAGCGCATTCACCCGACCGGGCGCCTGATCGGGATCGATCGGGATCCCGCAGCCATCCAGGCCGCATCAAGGAGACTGGAGGCATGGTCGGACTGCTTTACTGCGGTTCACGGGAATTATGTCGATATCAGGGATATCCTGACACAGCTAAGCATCGATGCGGTAGACGGTGTCCTGCTGGATCTGGGTGTATCCTCCCATCAGCTGGATACGCCGGAGCGGGGCTTTTCCTATCATGATGATGTCCGGCTGGACATGCGCATGGACACCACCCAGGAGTTCAGTGCATATGAATTGATCAATCAATCCTCCTTGGAGGAGTTATCGCAAATGATTTGGGAATACGGAGAGGAACGATGGGCAAAGCGCATCGCAGCCTTTATCGTGGAGAACCGTCCCCTGGAAACCACTGCACAGCTTGTTGAGGTCATCAAGAAGGCGGTTCCTGCAGCAGCAAGGCGGGGCGGGCCTCACCCGGCACGGCGAACCTTTCAGGCGCTCCGCATAGCGGTCAATCAGGAGCTCAGTCTGCTGGAACAGGCAGTCCGCAATGCGGCAGAGGTTTTGAAGCCGGGCGGCAGGCTTTGCGTCATTACCTTTCATTCGCTGGAGGACAGAATTGTGAAAAACACCTTTCGCAGTCTGAACAATCCCTGCACCTGCCCTCCAGGAGCCCCTGTCTGTATTTGCGGCAGAACTCCGGTGGTGGATCTCATCACCAGAAAACCCCTTGTACCCGGACAGGAGGAACTGACTGCCAATGTCCGCGCTCGAAGTGCGAAGCTGAGAGTCTGTGAAAAGCGGTAACGGCACAATGGCATGTATAATCAGCGGGGAGGCTGAATAAAAATGTTAGCAGAGAAATATGCATATCTGGAAGAAACAGCTCCTGCATTGGAGACTCAGCAAAGGGAATTACGGCCTGTCAGGCAGAGCGAGCCCAGGCAGAAGGAGCAGCCCCGCAGGGCTCCGGTCAGAAGATTTCAGACACTAAACAGGATTGCAACCGTCGGGCTGGTTTTAATTTGCTTTGCAGCTGCAAGCTTCACGGTTTTTCGATATACCATGATATCCAATCATCATCGAACGATTTTGGAGCTGGAAAACCAACTGGAGCAGGAGATTCTGCAAAAAAGCAAACTGGAAGTGGAGCTGTCCCACAGGAAGGACTTGAATTCCATTGAGTTTTCCGCAACGGAAATGGGTATGAAATATCCGGAGGAAGGTCAGGTGCAGTACGTCGAGCTTCCTCAGCAGCAGAAGCAGGTGGAGCAGGCTGATGCTTCCCCCGCCCAATCCAACCAGAGCTTGTTGAGCCGATTCCTGGGTCTGTCCAACTGAAGGC
>DURK01000164.1 GCA_012837325.1 Clostridiales bacterium | reverse complement strand
ATTTGCTGAGCTCCACTCTGGATAACGGGGAATGCAAGATGATATTTTTGAACACCAGCGTTTTATTGATTCTGTGAATTTTGGTTCTGCTCTTATTATTCATATTAGTGCACCTCAAAGCATCTTAAGTAGTTTCCAAATTGATCTATTGCTGGCTTTAAAACCATAAAAATATTAGGATTTCGTACCTGCAAAAACCCCCTTGCTTGAAAACCTTAATGTTGATTCCCCCAAAAAACATAGACCTACATTCTAGGTATAAGTTAACCTTACAAGCAATCAAACGAAAAGATAACACAAGACTACCATAATGATAATAATTTTACATTTTAAGGATAGAGTAAATCACTAGAGGCACCATCGCCGGAATCATAAATTGTCTTAATAGAATCATCATCGTATTTACATATAATATACTCCTTTGATTCATAAATAAGAGTGTTGTAATAAATTCCCTCAATTTCCTAAATATCATTCAGGATCCTTATTTCATTTTAGATCTGATCAATCCCGCCAATTCCGAATTCTTGTCGAGCCCCATAATGTTCTCCATGACATAATCCAATCCGAATTCTGATAAATCAGCCTGCAGCTTCATCGCTGCAGAATCATTGGGATTATCATACTTCAGTGCTGCCGCAATCCCTTCGACAATTTCATCAGGCTGAATGCCGCTCTCCAGGCAGTAAAGGGCTGCACCGATCAGCCTGTCATCCTTTCTCAGCTTTCTTAATGGATCATTGCCTACCCTGGAAATGGTATCCTTTAATGCCCTGTTGCGAAACCGCTGCAGCAGATCGTCTTTGTTAGCTTCAATTTCATCAACCGGTATTTGTGGATACTCTCTTGATAGGGCCTGAACCGTCAATGTCATTGCGGCTTTGACCTTATTTAGAATCGCCTGATCCCGTATTGCTTCGGAAATATATTCAACCTGCTTCTGCCACCCCAGATATGCGCAGATCGCATGCCCCATGTTATGCAGAAACAGCTTTCTCTTTATGTAAAAGCTGAAGGGCGTAAAGGGCTTCAACCCCACAAGCTCCGGAATTGGACCTTTAAAACCCAGAGAGTCCACTGGCAGCTCTGAATAGGGTTCCACTGCAATCAAAAGCGGTGATTTTTCCCGTTCCTGCTCTGTCAGGGGAGGAACCATCCTTCCAATGGATGCTTCAACCAGGCCAAGGTTTTGATCCGCCCATTCCTGCTCTGCCTGATTCAGCTTTTCATAAATCATCTGCCTCATCATGATGTCAACATCCAATTGATTTTCTGCAAGAATGATATCCAGCGGCCCTTTGCCGCATGCCATGCGCCTTTTAATCCCTTTGGCTATGTTATCAACAATATAGGGCAAAACATTTACTCCAACTGCGGTTGCCATCATGTCGCACTCTGCAATTTCTGTGACGGCATCCTCTGTGTTTGCATCAACGGCATACACATTCTTCACTTTATCCAGTCTTTCAAAGCCATCGGCAACAATTTTAACATCATACTCCCGATCTTTGTTGAAAGCATTAATAATTCTCTTGTCAATATCAAGGAAACACACCTCATAGCCGCTCTCTGAAAACACCTTACCGATGAAGCCTCTCCCGATATTCCCTGCTCCGTACATAACTGCCTTTTTCACGTTTCATTCCTCCATCGTTTGCAACCACACCATTATCGCATACGGTTATAAAAATCCATTGTTTCTTCAAAGGATACGACACCTTCTGTTGCTCCTTCCGCTGACAGCGAAACAGAGGCTGTGCCTGTACCCAATTTAATCGCATCTTCAAGACTCATACCGTTGTAAGCAGCGTAGAGTACACCTGAACAAAACGCATCCCCCGCTCCCACTTTGCCTTTGATATACCCTTTGGGCAGATCCAGGCTTGCTATTTCGACATATTCGCCGTTTTGATCCATGCCGTATCCGCCTTCCGGTGCGTGAATAACAGCCCAGGTGGAAACACCCATTTCAAACAGCGCTTTCAAGGCCTTTGGAAGATTGTCCTCAACAAGCCTGGAGCCGTCCCGCAGCAAAATTCCGGTTGCCTCCTGTGCCTCCGATTCATTGATAATACAATAATCCGTAAACTTCAGGGCAGGCGGAACGATTTTTTTGAACCGGTTGCCCGCTTCCGTAACAATATCGATGGAGGTCTTGATGCCCTGCTTTCTGGCTTTCGCTAAAAGCCGCGCCATCTTCGTGCCATACTCCTCATCCTCTTCATCAAGGGTATCAAGCAGTAAGATATAACCGATATGCAGCAAGTCAACATTCAGGTTCTCCCAGTCAAAATGATCCTCGCTGAGATACGCATTTGCGCCGCGGTATTGGAAAAATGTTCTTTGCTTGTTGCTCTGATTGCTCATCACAATGGTAAAGGAGGTCTCCCCTTCTTCTTTGATCCCTGACGTGTCAATATTGCTGAAGCTGCCCAATGTGTCTTTGATCAGCTGCGCATTTTCATCCACGCCAATCTGGCCGACTGCAACCAGAGGCAGTTTGGGATCCAGCTTTGCCAGATCAACGATGACATTGCAAAGTGCACCGCCTGTCGACTTCTTGATTCCGTCTTCCTCGATGGTGGTCAGCTCTCCTTCCCTGGGATAATTCTCAATTGGATACAGCAAATCCACAATCGCGTTACCTGCAACACAAATTCCTCTTTTCATAATAAACTCCTTTTCTGTAGTAATCATGAAAGCATTCCCACTGAACCTTGCTTCAAATATTATATCATCAAAGAATGAACAATTACAGGCTAACCTTCAATTTTTTGATTATCCATACCTGCTGCGGAATCATTCTCTTCCTTAATTTTTACTGCCTGCTTCACCCATTCTTTGGTCAGGTTGATTCTCTCTCGCCAGTTACGCATTGGTTTTCGTTCTTTTACTTCGTTTTTCAGAACCGAAAGGATAAGCAGAGAGTCCAGTCCCTCCTGTCTGCAGTAATTCTCCAAGTCATAAATCAACTCCCCTATTGGAGGGGATATCATCTTTATATTTGTTTCCAGCATCATTTAACTACCTCTTTCTTTACTTTCCACCAGAAATCAATCATTTCTTATTCATGTCCTTTCCTGTTGCCTTCGTTTCTTATTGTTCTTTGCATCATTTCCCTTTATCCTGGTTACAGGGTTGATTTTTCAGCTGTCAAAAAGCCTGCAGATTACGATCACCTGCAGGCTTAGAGAGGAGAATGATTCGATTGATGCTGTCTTTCAGTTCGACAAGGCAACAAAAAAACACGCTGCCTACGCGTGTTTACATTTTTGCACTCTACACTATTCAGGCTGCTCGAAATAAGCGGCGCACAGGTAACACAAACAGAACCTTCCTGCTTTCATGTATGTGTACCCTGCCAATATTTAGTTAGCTTAAAACCACCCTAATATTTTTTACGAACATTTCAACAACCTCCTTCGTATATTCTCACAGTATACTGCAGTCATTTTTATTATATGGATGTTTACACCTTTTATCAAAGGATACTTTAATTATAAAAAAGCATTCCGCTTTTATTCTACACTTTTTAGTGCCTCCACCATATTAATGCGATCCAGAGTGCGATTTGTTATCCAATTGACGATGAGAGCAAAGCACAAGGTAATCGCAGCTGAAATCAGATAGCTCGCCGGCTCTATATGCAACGCAAAATGGATGGACGGCATAATCAGCGTTGTCATCAGCAAGCCGCTCAATACATAGCCTGCAGGCAACCCCAGAAGGATACCCGCTGCGGTCAGAATCAGTGTTTCCTTATTCACATATTGATATACTTCATTGTCGTAGAATCCAAGCACCTTAATGGTGGCAAGCTCTCGCACACGCTCTGAAATATTCGTGTTGGACAGTGTAAACAGAACCACAAATGCAAGCCCGCCTGCCATAACAATGAGAAGGAGAACGACAGCATACATCAGGTCAAAGCCAAAATCCTCCTTTAGTGCAGCGGTGCTGATGGCAGATAATACAGAATCGTTATCGAGCAGCCCTTTGGCATAGGCAGCATGGTCGGTGCAAGCATCTGAAAGGTGTGCAATCACACCATTTGGTATGTAAGCACCAAACAGTGACTCATATAATTCCTGAGTCATATACACGTTATTACCCAGATAGTTCTGCACAATGCCGGATACAGCGGCCTCTTGCTGCACAAGCTCCAAATTTTGCAGAGACACGGTGTCACCAGCCTCCAGCTCAAGAAGCCGGGCAGCATTTTGTGTAATGATGACACCTTGGTCACCCAAGTCAGCAGGTCTTTTATTGAAACCAACTAAACGAATATATTCTTTTATATCACCCTTGCCGGGGATCACCAGCAATTGCACCTGTTCCGCCCTGCCTGCAGCATTGATCAGCTTCATGCCTTCAATCCGCAAATTCAGGTATTTGTCAATATTTTTATCACCTGCCAGCTGATCGGTCAGATCATCGTTATCCTCATCGTTGAAAACAGCCATTAAATCGTAATGGTAGATCGAATCGTACTGCTGAGGTGCCAGTTCGGCAACGGAATCCTTGATGGCAAAGCCGCAGAGTATCAGGGCGGTGCATCCCATGATTCCCCCGATGGTCATAAACAGACGTTTCTTATAGCGGAACAGGTTTCGGATGGTCACCTTATTGAGGAATGAAAGACGATTCCAAATGAATGGAATGCGCTCCAAAAGTACCCGGGAGCCTGGCCGAGGTGCCTTGGGACGCAGGAGCCTGGCCGGCATTTGCTTCAGTTCACTGCGGCAGGCAAGAGCCGTTGCTCCAACGATTGCAGCCATGAACAGCATGACACCGCCGATGCCATAGAGAAAATCGAATCGCAAAGTATATTGCGGGAGGCTGTAGAGCGCTTTTAGAATTGTCATGATAAAGCGGGGCATGACGATAAATCCAAACAAATTGCCCAAAAAGCCGCCCAGCAGACAAGCGAAAAAAGCAAAGAGAAGATATTTTCGATAGATTGCTGCATTATCAAACCCCATTGCCTTATAGGAACCGATCAGGCCGCGTTCTTCCTCCACCATCCGGGTCATGGTCGTCAGACTCATGAGAATGGCAACAAGTAAAAATATGATGGGGAAAAACCTGCCGATTGCCTCAATGGAGGTTAAATCGCTGTTCAAGCTGGAATAGCTCTCCAGCGAGCTGCGATCCTGTATATACCACTTGGTCTTGTCAATGTCGTCCAGCTCAGCGTATGCATCAGCCAGCTTTTGCCGTGCTTCTTTCTTTTGATCCGTGTATTCCCTTTCCTGCTTCATCAATTTGGCTTCGTTCTCAGCCAGCTCTTCTTTTCCCTCAGACAATTCTTCCCAGGCATCCGCTATTTTTGACCTGGCATCGGCTTCCTCCGCATTCAGCTTCGCTTCCCCATCAGCCAGGTCCGCCCGGCGATCCGCAAGCTCAGCCATCCCCTCTTCCAGCTCAATCTTCTTGGCTTGAAGCATCCGGCGGGCTTCACTGATCTGATTTTCTCCCTCTGCCAGCTCAGCCTCTGCATCCGCCATTTGCTGCAAGGCGGCTTTCTTTTGTTCCAAAAAGTGATTTCTTTGAGCATCCAAAGCCCGCTGACTGCCGATTACCCTGCCCATTCCCAGTCCGGCCTGAATGATGGATTCAGCCAAAGCTTCCATCGGTGCCTGCAATGCACCAGCCAGAGCTGCACTTTCCAAGGCAGTGCCCTCTGCAAGGGATGTATCATCCGCACCGGTTGCTGCCAGAGCTGCAGCTGCGTTCACCAGTGCATTCCACTCATTCTCAGGCCATGCATCACCCAGGCTTTGCTGAAGCTGTGCTGCGCCGGCCTCCAATTGTGCACGATTTGCATCCAGTTGGTTTTGTGCCTCGGCAAGCTGCTGCTCAGCTGCGGCAAACTGTTCTTCTGCCTGCTGCCGTTCTTGTGCCAGCTGTTTTTTGCCTTGCTCCAACCCTTGCGCTTTTTCGTTGAGCTCGGTTTCATTGTCTGTCAACTGAGCTTTGCCTTCAGCCAGCTGGTCCTCCGCTTCTGCCAGCCTTTTTTTTGCACTTTTTATTTCCGCCCGTGCTTTCGCAATTTTCCTTTCTGCGTCCTCCTGCTCAAGAAGAAGATCGGCTTCTCCGTCTGCCAGCTCCTGTCTGGCCTCGGTAATCTCCTCCCATGCATCCGAGAATTTCCGATCCGCCTCCTCAAGCTTTTCATTCATGGTGTTCTCGGCATCCTGAATCTTGCTGCGGGCTTCCAGCAGGATTGAATGATCACGGGCCTGTTCCCGCTTCATTTTGATCTGGCTTTCCATATCATGAATGACAGATCGTACCGCATCTTCATATTCATCGGAATAGGAGTTCAGCTTCTTTGTGTCAGACAGAGTAATGTATACCACTGTAAAAATATCATAGGCAGCATCTGCCTCCGTGATAAAAAAGGTATAATCGGTGGTGCTTGTGGAACGAAAATCGCTCCCGTTTCCTTCACTTTTTATGTTCATGGAATCGAGTACCGCACCTGTGATCAAATAGCTCGTATTGGTAAAAACAGGCACCTCCTCGTCTTCCTCCCATTCCATCTCCAGATCGATATCCGCATCCAGAGCGTCGTTTTCGTCTGCTTCCCCTGCCTCTGGCTGTTTTTCTTTGCTGTTTTCATCATCATTGTCCTTGATGTCTTCCTCGATCAAAAGTACATCGCCGATGGTTTTGCCGCTTTCATCCAGGTATTTTTGCGTAACGGCAATTTCCCCTTCTTTTGCCGGCATCCTGCCCGCCAGCAAATAAGGAGTGTTCAGGCCGCTGCGGCTCAAAACGATGATTTCTGCACTTTTTCGCACTCCATTTTCATCCGTGAAAACGGTTTTACTGTAACCGCCTTCTGCAGCCTCCACGCCCTTCACCTCGGCCAGTGCGTCCACATCTTCCCGGGTTAATCCCATAGTGGATAGAACACGGATATCAAAGAGATTCTGCTGGTCAAAATACTGATCCGCAGAGTAATACATGTCCAGACTGGCGGCATACAGGCCTGTCAGCATTCCAACGCCCAGTGCCGTGATGGTAAAAATGGACAGAAACCGTTTCCAGCCCTTTCTTATGGAGCGCAGGATATCCTTATGGTACGCTTCGCTCATTCTGTCACCATTCGATCTGTGCAATCGGCACAGGCTGTTCATTCTCCACGGTTTTTACCACCCTGCCGCTTCGAAAGTGTATGACCCTGTCAGCCATAGGCACCAGTGCAGAGTTGTGGGTGATGATGAGCACAGTGATATTGTCATTGCGGCAAGTGTCCTGCAAAAGCTGTAAAATCTGCTTGCCGGTATGGTAATCCAACGCACCTGTAGGCTCATCGCACAAAAGCAATTTGGGGTTCTTGGCTATGGCCCGGGCAATGGAAACCCGCTGCTGCTCGCCGCCGGAAAGCTGGGCGGGAAAATTGTTTTTTCGATCCGCAAGCCCTACCCGTTCCAGTGTTTCGGATGCGCTTAAAGAGTTTGGGCAGATCTGGGCGGCAAGCTCCACATTTTCCAATGCCGTCAGATTCGGAACCAGATTATAGAACTGGAAAACAAAGCCGATATCTGTGCGGCGGTAACCGATTAAATCCCTGTGGCTGTAATCGGAAATGTTCTCACCGTCTACAATTACATCACCGGATGTGACGGTATCCATGCCTCCCAGTATATTGAGCGCTGTAGTCTTGCCCGCACCGGAGGCTCCCAGAATAACAGCCAGCTCGCCCTTATTTATCGAAAAGCATGCGCCGTCCAAAGCACGGATTGCCACTCCATTGGAAGCGTATTCCTTTTCAACCTGATCGAATTCGATATATGACAAAAATATCTCTCCTTCTATTATTTCAATAGGAGGCAATAAGATTTATCTAAAGTTTACTATCTGCTAGAAAAAACAAGATAATACGGTCTCTTGACTTTTGCCTGCCGATAGATTATTTTATATACACGGTGTTGCTTTGGCAACCACCAGATGATTATAAAACGTTTTATTTACAACAAGGCAGATTAAAATGTCGTTTTCAAAACAAAAAATGCGAAAGTAATCAATTACAGGAGGCCTACACCCTTGAAAGAAGTTAAAACAGACAGGAAGACGCGTTATACCCGGATGGTATTGCAGGACAGTCTGATTGAGTTGATGAAAGAAAAACCAATCACAAAAATAACGATTAAGGAATTATGTACAAAGGCAGATATCAACCGGTCTACCTTCTATGCCCACTATACCGATCTATATGATCTCCTGCACAAGATTGAAGAGGAAACCTTCTCATGGGCAAAAGAAGCCGTTTCCAACCTGATGGGTATGCCGGATAAACAGGAGACCATGAAGATCCTTGAGGGGATTTTTCAAAATCTGATTGAGAACAGCAAGCATCTTCAAGTGCTGATGAGCGAGCAAGGTGACATGGACTTCCAGAAGAAGGTATTTACGCTGATATATGAGCAGATCGGCATCAATCTCTCCAAAACCGGTAACGGAAGTGCAGAAGCAAATGAATCTTACTTTATCTTTGTAGTCAATGGAAGTGTTGGCCTGATACGGCATTGGCTAAAGCATGGACTGAAGAAATCCGCAAGAGAAATGGCCGATGTGATTTATCGGCTGGCTTTCCCGATCAGGTAAAGCAGCACAGAAAACCCCTGCAGCCGATCAATTTTGACAGATTTGATGAATCATAAATTTAGTCTATTTTTCTTTCGACAAACCATCTGCCAAGGTTTGGTCCGCTCATTTCTGTACTGCGTTCAAAGAAAAGATACCTCTGGCGGCCATTGACCCGAATGGCATAGCGTTCTCCCTGCCCGCCTGCTTTCAGTGCAGCTGCAGGCCGGACATCCAGCACCTTATCGATTGAGTATTCCCGTCCATCTTCCCAGCAGATGCGCTTTGGATGAAGCCTCCCATCCTCAGAAAAGAATGCGGTGACAGCCACATAAACCTTCCTCGATGTACTCACATACCATCACCCGTTCCCACAGGCTGCCTCAGGAAATTGCTGTTGGCCTGAATAGGAGATTCAACAAGCCACCCTTTTTGTTTGAGTATTCGAAACTTGAAATCAAGAAGTTCAGGCGGAACCGACAATTCCTTTGCAACAGAAAAAAAGAAGGTATCCTCGCTGAGCCTTTCCCTTACAATTTCATCCTCCAGCAAATATTCTGCAGCAAAAAGATTGGCCTCGTACTCCATCTGTGAAGAGCTGTCATAAAGTGCAAAGTCATGAAAAGCCCCCATCCTGGCGGCTTCATGGTGCAGAACGGCATGCCCCATCTCATGGGCAAGGATGATTCGCCGGATATTTTCCGGCAGATCGCTGTTAATCGTGATATGCTTCTTTCTGGATTGATATAAAAAGAAGCCCTTGCAGGAGTTTGGTGTTTTTCCCATAGGCAGCTCATCAACGATTATGCCCATGGCTTCTGCCAGCTTCCAGGGATCCCGCTCGTCATACCTGTGGATTAATCTGGAAACTTCCCGGCAAATATTCTCAATTGACATATGATCACCTGTTCTTCTTCCGGCCATAGGTTTTTCTGGCTTCCTCTTTACACCTCAGATAGGCCTTCATAACCGCCTCAAAAAAGGCATCCTTTGCTTCCTGATCAAGCTCACCGCCGGCAAACAAGGCCAGATTCTGTTCCAGAAGAGCATCCATTTCTTTGGCTGCCTTCCGGCCCAAACGTTCACGAACTTCCTCGACATAGGAGACTTTTTCCATGCCGTACTTTGGATCGGTGATCTCATCATTCAGCAGATAATCAACCGACACCTGTAATGCAGCAGCAAGCTTCCGGGCAGTATTGCCGCGCGGCTTGGTGTCAGTGGTCTCATATGCAGCAATGGAGCGTTTGGAAACACCAACCAGCTCGCCCAGCTGCTGCTGATTGAGCTTTAACCCCTCTCGGCCTTCTTTCACCTTTTCTGAGAAAGTTTTCATCTTGTTCCCCCTAAAATCAAAGTGAATTTAACTTCACCAGCTTCATCGTGTTGTTGACTATTCTTTATTCATCTGCTACCATTGAATTATAGGATGAAGTTATCTTCATTATACAGGGCATAACTTCATGTGTCAATGAATAAATGATGGGCACAGGAAGGAAAATGGAAAGGAAAAGCGATGAAAAATGAAAGAGCCATCCTCCACAGCGATCTGAACGGCTTTTATGCATCCGTAGAAATCATGCTTAACCCTGCTTTGCGAGATAAAGCAGTTGCCGTATGCGGTTCAACCGAAGACAGGCACGGCATCGTTCTGGCGAAATCGGAGAAAGCCAAGAAGTTCGGAATTAAGACCGGCATGGTCAATTGGGAGGCCAGAAAAAGGTGCCCCGGTCTGCTGGTGGTACCCCCTCAATACGACCAGTATTTGAAATATTCCAAGCTTGTCCGGGAGATCTACCAGCGCTTCACAGACCAGGTGGAGCCTTATGGAATGGATGAGTGCTGGCTGGACGTAACCGGCAGCCAGAATGTCTGCGGAGATGCGCCCGCCATTGCGGAAGAAATCCGGCACACAGTGCGTGAAGAGCTGGGCCTCACCGTCAGTATCGGTGTCTCCTACAACAAAATTTTTGCCAAGCTTGGCAGTGATATGAAGAAGCCCGACGCCATCACCGTCATCAGACGCAGTGAGTTTCGGGATAAGATATGGCCGCTTCCAGTCTCCAACCTCCTCTATGTGGGGCAGGCAACTGACAGAAAGCTTGCCCGTTATGGCATTCAAACCATTGGAGAGCTGGCCAGAGCCCCCAGAGACTTTTTAAAAAGCCTCCTGGGCAAGAATGGTGAAGTACTGTGGATCTTTGCCAACGGCGAGGATCAGTCCAGAGTGATGAAGAGTGAATTCTGCTCACCAGTCAAGTCCGTCGGCCATGGCATCACCTGCACCTCGGATCTTGAAACCGGCGATGAGGTATGGAGGGTCATGCTTTATTTATCCCAGGATATCGGACATCGACTCCGCGTCCATGATATGAAGGCCAATGGTGTACAAATTGCTGTGAAGGATAACACCCTTGCCTGTCGCCAATATCAGATGCAGCTGCCCATGGCCACCCAAAGCCCCATGGAGATTGCCTCGGCAGCGAGGTGTCTGTTTGAAAACAACTATGACTGGCATACACTTGTGCGGGCGATTACGGTTCGTGCCATCAATCTGCAGCCCAAATGCACACCTCAGCAGCTGCTGCTCTTTGACGACGCTGCCCGGCGGGCCCGGCTGGAAAAACTGGATGATACCATCGAAGCCATACGGGAACGCTATGGAAAATGGGCTGTCCATCCGGCCGCCCTTTTAGGCAGCCTGAAAATACCTGGTGACAGCAGTCATGAGGTCATCATGCCCGGCGTCATGTACACCTAGTTCAAATGTTCTCTCTCAATTGCGCAGCAATCAGAAAGCTGATATGCTGATTTTAGGATATGCTTTGGAAATTCATCCGGCTCAAAGCCTTGCTCTGGCAATGGAGCACGAAAGCGGGAAAGGGGAGATATAAAATGAAAGAAGAAATTTACGATAAATTGCTTTCCATCGTTACTGCGGGTTTCGGTGAATGGTTATATCAAACCATCCATTACAACCGCTATGAGGCGACACCTTATGAGGCGTTGGATCTGTTTTTCCAGGAGTATCAGCTGGATAAAAAGGATAAGCTGGTCGACTTCGGGTGCGGCAGAGGGCGGGTGGCGTTTTATATACATCATCGTTTTCAAATACCTGTAACGGGTGTGGAAGCGATTGAAGAAACATATGAGCAGGCGGTGCAGAACAGGACTGCTTATTTGGAAAACCATCCACACATAGGCGCTCCCATTCGTTTTCTTTATGGCCCTGCTGAAGACTACAAGGTTGAACCTGCAGATAACCGGTTCTACTTTTTCAACCCATTTTCGATACATATTTTCAGAAAGGTTGTCAGTAACATTCTGGATTCCATCAGGGAAAAGGAACGTTCCACAGATATGATTCTTTACTATCCCATGCCGGAATATGAGCTGTACTTGAAAAGGAGTACACCGTTTCAATTAATTAAGGAAGTAAGATTACCTGATACAAATGACAACTTTGATAAATTCCTGGTTTACCGCTATGATCAGCACAATGGCAAATTGCGGATCTGATCCGCTAAATATGCAAATCCTTTTTTGAAAATACCGCTATTGCTGCTGCAAATAATGCAACCGCTCCAATGAAAAGGACTGCCATTCCCGCGTATGCACCCGCTTCCCCTGCAATGATCCCGTCCGAATCAAACAAGGTAAAGAAGGTGGCGTATTTTGCATTTTCCAGCTCTTTTCCGGCGTTGGCCATCATCTGTATGATAAATCCCAGCGCTGGGATGCCGGCACCGACCCCGACGGCATATTTGCTGTCATTGAAAAAACAGGATGACAGGAAGCAGATACCACCGATAAAAAGCTGTAAGCACAGCACTCCGGCATTTAGCAGCAGGAATGTTCCGACTGCAAGCTCACCGGGAAAGGAAAGCTCACAGGTGACAATCCCCAGCATACTGGCATAGAAAACCAAAGCAAAAAGCCCCGTGCCCATGACTTTCATTTGTGTGAAGGCAACCGTGGTGCGCCTGACCGGAGCTGCCACCAGATAAGTCATGGAACCGCGGTCCACATGACGGGCGATCAGTTTATTCGCACTAAGTATGGAAAATACCATAGGGAATACCAGCATGAGAAAGCCGTAAAGATACGCGGCCATAAAGCTGACAAGCTCACCGGACGCCGGAGTCATGCCTACGACAGCCATTAAATCCGGCATGGCTTTTGCGAATTCATCCAGCACACTTCCCAGTGCCGGATCAAACATGGAAACAATTATGGTGAAGTACATGGTCAGGACTGCACAAAAGATTACAAGCATCTTCCAGATACCCTGCATACCACGCTTGTATAAAGTCCAGTTCATCATGAGCGGTCACCTCCGTAATACTGCATGAAGATTTCCTCAAGGCTTTGATTCGGAGCAGAAATATTTGTGACTGGATAACGGTTCATGACGGATATCAGCTCTTTGATATCGTTTTGCACGGTCACGGTTACACGGTTTTGAGATACAGCGGAAACCTGTAACCCCTCACCTGCAAAGGCGGAAGCGGAGTCTTCGCTTTCCAGCGTAATGACATATTTTTTCACCTGTGCAGCCTTCAGCGCGTCCACCGAATCCGTCGCTGCCAGCCTGCCGTTCCTGATAATCGCAACGCGATGACAGGTACGCTCGACTTCCTCAAACATATGAGAGGACATCAGAATCGTCTTACCCCTTGCCTTTTCTTCCAGCACCAATTCAATGAATCGGCTCTGCATCAGCGGATCAAGCCCGCTGGTCGGCTCGTCAAGGATCAATATGTCCGGATCATGCATAAAAGCGGTTACAATGCCGACTTTTTGCTTCATTCCCTTACTCATTTTTTTGAGTTTAACCCGTTCGTCCAATTCAAACCGGTCAAGCAGCTCCTGTTTTCGTCCGGAAGCCTTCATCTTTCGGTATTTGGCCATAAAGGACAGAAATTCTGCTCCGGTCATATCGTCAAAAAACGCCATTTCTCCGGGGATGTACCCGAG
Source organism: Clostridiales bacterium (assembly GCA_012837325.1). Lineage (GTDB taxonomy): Bacteria > Bacillota > Clostridia > Caldicoprobacterales > DTU083 > DURK01. The sequence goes on along the minus strand of DURK01000164.1, from coordinate 1,413 downwards.
ATTTTTTTGGATATCGGCACGATTCTTCCAGCAATCCATGCCCTTGATCCTGCAGCTTCCTTTTACAGGCTTCAAAAAGCCCATCAGATGACGAATCGTCGTGGTTTTCCCTGCACCGTTCGGTCCGAGGAAACCGAAAATCTCCCCCTGTTGGATCGAGAAGGACAGATCGAAGATTCCGCGGCCCTTGCCGTAATCTCTGGTTAAACCTTGAATCTCACAAATATTCACAGGACATTCACCCCTTAAAAAAGAAGAACGCTCCCCAGTATAAATCAGGCAGGAATCATTCATTCCCGATGGAACAACCTCTTTTCTGTATTATTCTAAAGCTTTCGAATGGATCTTCTGGTGAACCAGCTTCCCATTTATTCTTTCACTTTTCATCAGCTCTATGGAATTCACATGGATATTGATTCTGTTAATCGTATTCATGAGCTCTTTTGTTTTATAATGATCCATCAGCTTCACTTCTCTGCCGATTGTAATATGCGGTCTATATTCTCTCCTCTGCAGCAAAAACCCTTTTTTCAACAGCAGATTGCAGAGCTCAGCCTGCATATCCATTAATTCTTTATTCTCCTTAATCCCCAGCCAGTAGATGTCCCCGCCCTCACGTTTGAAATATCCCAAATCAGACAAGGACAAAATAAGCGGAGGTGTCTGAATATGCTCCATGGCGGACACAATGCTCTCCACCCTTTCCCGGGGTACTTCACCCAGGAACTCCAGTGTCAAATGCATATGCTCTTTCTTTACAAACCGCCCCTGTACAGCATATTTCTCAATTTTTTCTATCATTCCACATATATCTTTTTTGACTTGCTCATCAAAATTGACTGCAATAAACAACCTCATATTGATCATTCCTGTTTTGTCATGAATTCTATTGCCTTGTCTTTTGTCTTCAGACAAAGGCCTGCTGATATAATACCCCTGCAGGATATCACAGTCGTTTTTTGTGAGGTATTTTACCTGTCCCTCCTCTTCCACGCCTTCTGCAACAACCGTTAAGCCAAATTTATGGGACATGGAGATAATATCAGCTGTTATCAAGGTTTCATCCTTATCTTCGGTAATATTATCAATGAAATATTTATCAATTTTAACATAGTCAATATTTAATTCTCTGAGTCTGGACAGGGAAGAAAAGCCTGTTCCAAAGTCATCCAGGGAAATGAGTATTCCTGTCTTTCGAATTTCCTTCAGCTTTTGATTGATCAAGTCAAAGTTCTCCATTATGATGGATTCTGTAATTTCCAGTACCAATGAAGTATTTTCTATTCCTGAAGACTCAATGATCCGGATAATGTCCCTCACAAATTCATCTCTTAACAATTGAGCGAATTTCATAACTATATTTTTTACGATGACTCAAATGAGTGTTTCCTTAATTGCTAAAGAAAAGTCCGT
>DURK01000163.1 GCA_012837325.1 Clostridiales bacterium | reverse complement strand
CTGCATATCAATGAAGAGCTGATGGACGAGTTGAAAGCCCTCAAAGCAGAAGTCAAGCCTCATGAAATCTTGCTGGTAGTCGATGCTATGACAGGTCAGGATGCAGTTAATGTAGCACAGTCCTTCAATGAACAGTTAGGTATAGATGGCCTGATTCTGACCAAGCTTGATGGTGACACCCGCGGCGGCGCCGCACTTTCTGCTAGAGCTGTTACCGGCAAGCCGATAAAGTTTGCTGGAATAGGTGAAAAACTTGACGATTTGGAGATTTTTCATCCAGATCGGATGGCAAATCGAATTCTGGGCATGGGCGATGTATTAACCATTATTGAAAAAGCGCAGTCAAGAATCGATTTGAAAAAGGCTCAGGAAATGGAGAAAAAGCTCCGTACTCAGAGCTTTACCTTGGATGATTATCTGGAGCAGCTGGAGCAGGTGAAAAATATGGGCTCCATGCAGGAAATTCTGTCCATGATACCTGGTATGAACGCCAAAAAATTGGGTGGAATACAGCTGGATGAAAAGCAGATACCCAGAACCCAGGCTATCATCCAGTCCATGACCTTAAAAGAAAGAACGGATCCTTCCATTCTCAATGCCAGCCGCAGAAGACGGATTGCAGCTGGCAGCGGTACCCGTATTCAGGATGTGAATCAACTTTTGAAATCATATGAAGAACTGAAGCGGATGATGAAACAGATGATGGATGCGGGCAAGGGCAGGAAAGGAAAGTTCAAACTCCCTTTTATGTAAGGAGTATAAAAACTCAGTCAGCAGCTGGTTTTTAATCAGTTAGCATATATAGTTTGATACAGCGGAGGTGAAAATATGGTCAAAATTAGATTAAAAAGAATGGGTGCCAAAAAGAATCCTTTTTATCGTTTGGTTGTAGCGGATTCCCGTTATCCCAGAGATGGGAGGTTTCTGGAAGAGATCGGCTATTACAATCCCGGAACCAATCCTTCTGAAGTGAAAATTGATGTTGAAAAAGCAAAGGATTGGTTGAGCAAGGGTGCACAGCCTACTGATACCGTCAGAGCACTTCTGAAGAAGAACGGCGTTCTATAGGAGGTTTAGCCATGGTTGAGTTGGTAGAATATATAGCCAGATCCCTGGTAGACAATCCCGAACAGGTAGTTGTAAATCGGGTAGAAGACGAGAACTCTATTATTATAGAGCTTAGAGTAGCACCCGATGATATGGGAAAGGTCATCGGCAAACAAGGTCGAATAGCGAAAGCCATTCGTACCGTTGTTAAGGCAGCGTCTCTCAAAGAAAACAAAAAGGTTACCGTTGAAATTCTTTAAGGCGGGGAATACAATGCATGAATATCTGTCTGTGGGCGTTGTACTCAAGCCTCACGGCCTAAAAGGAGAAATCAAGGTCAAGCCGCTAACCGACGATGAAAGGCGGTTTGACAACCTGTATAGCATTTATCTAAAGGAAGAGCAGTACAGGGAGTTGAACATTGTATCCCGGCGTTATGTGAAGAACATGGTTTATCTAAAGCTGAAAGGGTATAACACCATTGAATCGGTAGAACCTCTTCGCAATCAGCATCTCTGGATTCCACGTAGTATGGCTCGAAAACTTCCCAAAGATACTTATTATATTGCAGATCTGCTTGGTTGCCGTGTGGAAACCTTGACCGGTCAAAACTTGGGAGAGATTGTCGATGTGCAGGAAACAGGAAGCAATGATGTTTTTGTTTTGCGCGGCGGATCATTTGGGGAAGTGTTGATTCCTGCCCTGAAGAAGGTCATAACGCAAGTAGATATCCAAAGCAAGCTGGTACGCATAGATTTGACCGATATGGAAGGACTGCTGCCTGATGATAATTGAGATACTCACCCTGTTCCCCGAAATGTTTGAAGCTTTTCAAACATTCAGCATTCTTGGGCGGGCAGTAGAAAAGAATTTGGTATCGATTCAAACCCACAATATACGAGATTTTGCCGATAACAAACATAAACAGGCTGATGATTATCCTTACGGCGGTGGCGCTGGTATGGTTTTGATGCCCCAGCCTTTATCCGACTCCATTAAACATGTTCTTTCCCGTTATCCAAAAGAAGAACAAGCAGGAGAGTTGGGTGCAAAGTCCCCTAAGGTGATTTACCTTTCTCCTCAGGGAAAGGTGTTAAACCAAAAGCTAGCGCTGCAGCTGTCCAAAGAGCCAGCCCTGATTCTTCTATGCGGCCACTATGAGGGGATTGACCAAAGGGTTATAGACAGGTATGTGGATATGGAAATATCCATAGGCGATTATGTGCTGACCGGCGGCGAAATTCCCGCTATGGTGTTGATTGATTGTATTACTCGCTTAATTCCTGGTGTTCTTGGCAGTTCCGAGTCTATTCTGGAGGAGTCCCACTCCAACAGTCTGTTGGAATACCCGCACTATACCAGGCCGGCTGTCTATGATGGTGATGAAGTACCTCAGATATTGTTATCCGGCAACCACAAAGAAATTGAAAGGTGGCGCAGACAGCAAAGCTTGAGAAATACCATGCAAAAGCGCCCTGATCTTTTAAACAAGGAAGTCTTAACTAAGGAAGACTGGAAACTGCTCAAAGAACTGGAGGATTTTTTCTAACAGACTATTGCGCAGAGAAATACCCATATGTTATAATTTTGCTTATGATTACAGGTGGTCCGCTTTCCCATTCGGGTTATGAACGCCTGCGAGAAGGAGGTTAAGAACCCATGAACATCATTAAGACCTTGGAACAGGAACAGCTAAGGAAGGATATGCCGGAATTCTCCATTGGAGATACCGTAAGAGTATTTGTAAAAGTTGTTGAGGGAACCAGGGAAAGGCTGCAGGCCTTTGAGGGCACCGTTATTAAGAGAAACGGCGGCAGCATCAGCGAAACCTTTACGGTTCGAAGAGTTTCCTACGGGGTAGGAGTGGAGAGGACATTCCCTATTCACTCTCCCAGAATCGATCGGGTTGAGGTTGTTCGAAAAGGTAAAGTGCGCAGAGCCAAACTTTACTACCTAAGAAACAGAGTAGGAAAAGCTGCTAAGATTAAAGAAAAGCAAGCAAACAGATAAGTTAAGGTTTATGGGACTGGTATCAGTCCCATATTGCTTTTTTGCAGAAGAAACTCACGACCCGGCAGCTGTGGTTGGTGCAGGTTGGTCAGCTTTTATAGAACAGGAAGGTCAGATGCAAATGGAACAGGAAAAGGATACTGAGAGAAGCACTGTCTGCTCAAAGAAAGGCAGCCAGGAGAATTCTTCGAATGAGTTGAAGGAATGGATTCAAGCTATCTTTACAGCAGTAGTGCTGGCACTTTTGATTCGTGTGTTTCTATTTGAAATTATTCTTGTGGACGGAAGCTCGATGGAACCCACCCTATATAATCGGAATCGTGTTTTTGTCAATAAAATCGGATATATAATTGGAGAACCACAACATGGCGATGTGATTATTTTCAAAACGCCGGAAGACAATCAATCTAATTATGTCAAACGATTAATCGGTTTACCTGGAGATCGCATTCGGATCGAAAAAGGAGTCGTATATTTAAACAATGAACCATTGGATGAGCCTTATATTTCGGATCCTCCTTATAATGATTATCCAGAGGTAACGGTACCGGAAGGTGCTTTTTTTGCCTTGGGGGATAATCGTAATGACAGCAAAGACAGCAGAGATGATCATATAGGCTTTATTCCCGGGAAAAACCTGGTAGGAAAGGCTGTGTATCGTATCTGGCCTCTTGACAGCTTGTCTATCATTCAGTAGAAAGATGGTGAGAACAAATTGAGGATTAACTGGTATCCCGGTCATATGGCTAAGTCAAAACGTTTAATAAGAGAAGATCTAAAACTGGTAGATCTGGTCATCGAACTTCTTGATTCCAGGATTCCAGCCAGCAGCACCAACCCTGACTTTCAAGTTCTTTATCAAAATAAAATCCGTGTAGTCATATTGAATAAAATCGATTATGCGGATCCTGCTATAACAGAGAAATGGAAGGACTATTATCAAAAACAGAACATCACAGTCCTAACCGCCAACTCACTGAAAAAAAAAGATATCCTGCTGGTAAAAAAGATGTTGTTATCTTTGGCGGATGAAAAGCAAAAGGAAATCAAACAACGAAAAGGAATATACAAAACCATACGTGCTATGGTGGTTGGAATTCCCAATGTGGGAAAATCAACTTTTATTAACAGCATTTCGGGTACTTCCAAAGCCAAAACCGGTGACCGTCCCGGAGTAACCAAGGCAAAGCAATGGGTTAAAGTTACTCCTTATTTTGAATTATTGGATACACCTGGTTTGTTATGGCCAAAACTGGAAGAACAAAGAACTGGTTTGCATCTTGCCTATACGGGATCAATAAAGGAAGAAATTGTTCAACTGGAGGAAATTGCTTTTCTTTTACTAGAAGAAATTGCCGACTCTTATCCCGAGTATCTTATGGAACGTTATCAGCTCGAAAACATTAAACAAAAGGGTCATGTGCTTCTGGAGAATATAGCGCTTAACAGAGGATGGCTGAAATCCGGAGGAGTACCTGATATACAGCGTGGTGCCAAACAAGTGCTTGATGAGTTTCAAGCAGGTGCAATTGGTCGTATTACCCTGGAGACGCCTTAAACGATTTCAAAATGGATTCTTATGCCTTTTCATTTTCGCAACCTTGAAGGAGATTCGCTAAGGACAGCGAATTAATATATGATGAGGAGGCTGTTTCTTTGCAGATACATAACATAACCATTTCTGAAATCCAAGCTCTTCTCCGAAAGCAGAAAAAAGCACCGAACGAATTACTGGCTGCCATGAAGAAGGACAGCCGGATAGGAGTACAAAGACTGCTGGAGAAGTATGATCGAGAACAGAAATCTCTTCAAAAATTGCGTGATAAAGCAGAGCAAATGCTGATAAACGAAAGAAGACTCTGGGATCAAGGCTACCTTTATCTTGCAGGTCTTGACGAAGCAGGGCGAGGTCCATTGGCGGGGCCGGTGGTGTCTGCTTGTGTCATATTGCCAAAAGGTCTTGTTATAGAAGGTGTAGATGACTCGAAAAAGCTCACTGCATCCAAACGAGAAGACCTTTTTGATCAAATCAGCAAAAAAGCAATTGCAATAGGTGTTGGGATAATTGACCATTGTCGGATAGACAATGTTAACATACTTTATGCAACCAAAGAAGCTATGATACAGGCTGTGAATGCATGCAAACAGCAGCCTGATTATCTGCTGCTGGATGCCATACACCTGAAGGATATGCCTTTGCCGCAGTTGTCAATAATCGGCGGAGATGCCAAGTCACAGTCCATTGCTGCTGCGTCCATAATAGCCAAGGTAACACGAGACAGAATGATGGAAGGCTTTGCACGGCTTTATCCAGAGTATGGATTTGATAAACACAAAGGCTATGGGACTGCAGAGCACATTGAGGCAATACGAAAATTCGGTATTTCCCCCATTCATCGAAAAAGCTTTCTGATCAAGATTTTTTCAAATGTACAAAGATAAGAGGGGAGGATCCTGAATGCTGGCAAAAGTAAAGAGCGCCGGTCTTTTTGGAATGAATGGCTATATCATTGATATTGAAGCTGACATCTCCAACGGTCTTCCTGCATTTGACATTGTCGGCCTGGCAGATACTGCGGTAAAAGAGTCCAGAGAGAGGGTTCGTGCTGCCATTAAAAACAGCGGTTACGATTTTCCAATAAAGAGGATCACCATTAATATGGCTCCAGGAGACACAAAAAAGGAAGGTTCAGCGTATGACCTGGGCATCGCCCTTGGCATTCTCATAGCGACTGGGCAAGTAAATATCAAACCTGACTTTCAGCCACTTTATCTGGGTGAGCTTTCCCTGGACGGAAGCATTCGGCCGATCAGTGGAGTTTTGCCCATGTTGCTTTCTGTTTCCAACACCGAACAACATGTCGTTCTTCCCTCTGACAATGCACCGGAAGCCTATCATGTGAAAGGTATGAAAATTTATGCTTATAATCATCTTAAAGAACTGGTAACTGCGCTAAGTGAGGGAGTACCTCCTTGTTTTTATCAACCGTCTGCAAAATCCCCAATTCATTCAAAAAAACCTTTATATGATGATTATTCCGATGTAAAAGGTCAGGAAGGTGCAAAGCGGGCATTAACGATTGCTGCTGCCGGAGGTCATAATCTGCTGATGATCGGCAGCCCTGGTGCTGGTAAGACCATGCTGGCCAGAAGGCTGCCCTCTATTTTGCCGGATTTATCATACGCAGAAGCAATAGAAACGACCAAGATATACAGTGCTGCAGCTTTGCTGGATACTTCCGAGGGTTTAATTCACGCAAGACCTTTTCGTACACCGCACCATACCATTTCCAATGTTGCTCTGGTTGGGGGTGGGAAAGTACCCAAGCCTGGAGAAATCAGCCTGGCTCATAATGGTGTTCTATTTCTTGATGAACTTCCGGAGTTTAGAAGAGATGTTCTTGAAGTTTTAAGGCAGCCATTGGAGGATGGAAGAATTACGGTGTCTCGTGCTCAAGGTTCTGTTGAATTCCCAGCTAAATTCATGCTTGTAGGAAGTATGAACCCCTGTCCGTGCGGATACCGCGGGGACCCAACCCACAATTGCAATTGTACGCCATATCAGATCTCCAGGTATCTTGACCGATTATCCGGACCGCTTCTGGACCGATTTGACATTCATTTGGAGGTCGGACCAATCAGCTTTGAAAAACTGACTGAGGGACAAGGGGGAGAGACCTCCAGGGAAATGAAAGATAAAGTAGATAAGGCGCGAGCCATGCAGCTTGAACGATATCGAAAGAAGGGTATCTACAGCAATGCCCAGTTAAACCCTAAACAAATTAGAGTCTGCTGTAAATTGACGGACAGCCAGAAGAGCATGATGAAGGATGCCTTCCTTGCCATGTCTTTGAGTGCAAGGGCATACGACCGTATCTTGCGAGTAGCACGGACTATTGCGGATCTTGAAGAAGAAGAAAATATACAGGATTATCATTTAGCAGAAGCCATTCAATATAGAAGCTTGGATAGACAATATTGGAATTACTAGTTAATCATGCAGCGGAGGAATACATGAAAAAGACATACTCAAAAAAACACATCAATTTTGCTTGTTACATAACGATGTTTCTGCTTGGTTTGTATCTGGCAGGATATCAAAATGTGATTGACTCTGTTACAAAGGAATATTCCATTGCCAGTTCAATTATGGGATTGATTATCGCACTTCACTTTATCGGCTCTATCACTGCACCTGTCATTTTTGGTGAATTAAGCGATAGAAAAGGAAGGAAGGTTGTCATCGTAATTGCTTTTTTAGTTTTGACTGGCGGCCTGCTGTTAGCAAGTATTTTTCGCAATATATACATTTTAGCTTTGGGTATCTTTCTGATAGGAAGCGGTTTTGCTGTAATTGAAGGAACCTTGTCTACGGTATTATCCGACATCAATCCCGGAGAAACCGTAAGGGTAATCAATCTTTCTCAGATGTATCTTTGTATTGGTGCAGTTTTAGGGCCTTTGGCAGCTTTATTCGTTATCAATCAATTTGGAAGCTGGAGGGCACTTTTCACACTGCTTGTTTTCATGTTCTTCCTAATGGCACTCGTGTTTACCCGTTTTGATCTGGATGGAGTAAAGGATGGCGAGGGAAGAAAGGAAACAATTCAGATAAAAAGCGAAGAAAAGATCCATTCCCTTGCATTGCTGAAAAGAAAGAATTTCTTGCTGTTATGTTTGTCAATGTTCCTTTATGTTGGTGTGGAGGAAGGCATTGCTTTTTGGACAACAACCTTCTTCGGTAATGCTTATAGCAATCCAATATGGGGCACCTATTCTCTATCTGCCTATTGGGCAGGTATGATCATCGGGCGTTTCCTGGCTGGTGTATTTCCTAAAAAAGCACTTACATTTCTGTCGGTTGGAGCATTTCTTTCATCTGTAAGTATCATATCTGCATCATTGATTAATAGTAAGGAGCTTGGCTTTGTATGCTTTTTCCTTACAGGCTTAGGCTTGTCTGTTATCTGGCCCGTAATTGTCTCTATCACTTCTGATAAGTTTGTTAAATACAGAGGGACAGCTGTAGGGATTATGATGTCTATGGGTGCGATGGGGGGTACGGTTATGCCGTTCTTAATCGGCGTATTTGATCATTTCGGAGGTATAAGGGTAGCCTTTTTATCTCTGTCTGTTCTTATTTTTGTTACACTTCTGGCTGTTTTGAAGTCGGATAAACTGGAATTTCACATATAGCAACCTTTGAATAATAATAAAAAGTGTTACTTGGGCGACTCTTCCAATTCCTTTTTCAGGGCTTCCAAGCCCTTCTCTTTTAATCGAGATACTTTTCGTTGGTTGATACCCAGCTTGACAGCTGCTTGCTCCTGAGTCAAATCACGAAAGAATAACAGGTAAAGAACTTTCTTTTGCAGCTCATTGAGCTTATTCATAGCTTGTATCAATACGAGTTTATCCTCAATTGGAAGCTTAAAACTCTCCAGACTACGGTTCGAGATCTTGGATAGATCCAGATCATCAAAACTAACCATACCGCCTTTCATAACCTCGGTAACAGATTCCTCCCGCAGGTTAAGCTTCTCGGCAATCTCAGCTATACTGGGCGTTTCCCCGGTTTTTTTCAAGCTGTTTTCCACTTCACGTTCTACTTGATATTGAAGCCCTTTGATACAACCAGGATTATAATACGAGGCTTCCTTGCGAATGTAATGACGAAGTTCGCCCATGATACAGTGACTTGCATAAGTAGAGAATTTCGTACCTGCTGAAGGTTCATAGCGATTCACAGCTTTTAGCAGGCCTTCAACCCCGACTTGATACAAATCAGAAATATTGGTTTTGGCACCATACAGCTTTATAAAGTATAAGATTAATCCACTGCCGGCTTCTACAATATCAGACAGGAGAGTGCTGTTGGGGTTCTTATTGTATTCTGCTGCCAGGCTGTTCAAGTCAGAGTATTTGGCGGCCGTTTCTTTTGTTTCCATTGTACAACCCCCATGTATGTCCAACTGATATGATTATACCAAATTTTAAATATAATTAAAGGAAGACATATGTCGAGTTTTGCTATTTTGATAGAAAAATAGTTTCTTTATTCTTAATAGAGGGTTAAACTAAGCCGGTTGAAGGGGTTAGGCTGCCCGTTAATTTACCAAGGCAAGATGAAACCGCATCTCTTGATGCGGCTGGTTCTTCTCCCATATCTATTATAAATGCTGCGATTTTATCTGTATGTTCCTGTTCGATACAGCCAACCGGGCCACTGCGAGGGAGATGTATTCATAGCTGACAAATTTAGATTGGGTCGTGTAGTTATCAACCTGAATAACTTCCAGGGAATGAAACCAGTAAAAGTGTTCATAGGTTAGAACAATTGTTTTCGCATTTTTCTGAAGGTTTCCAGGATATAATCAATCTGTGTGTCAGTATGAGTTGCAATATAACTGGTTCGCAACAGATCGCTGCCTTTGGGCACCGCAGGACTTATGGAAACATTACAAAAAATTCCGTTATCAAACAGGAACTCCCATGCTGCAATGGTTTTGTCCCTGTCTCCTATTACAATAGGTATGATCGGGGTTTGGCTGCCGCCTGTATTATACCCCATAGCATTTAGCTCATCTCGAACATGGCTGGATATGGTTTGAAGACGCTTTCTTCTGCCATGGTCATTCTTCAGAATTTTAAGGGACGCCAATACGGTAGCGACAGATGAAGGAGGGAGACTGGCGGTAAAAATAAAAGAGGGGCAGGTGGCTTTCAGAAATCGAACGATTTCTTTGGAAGCGGCAGCAAAACCGCCTACACAGGCAAAGGATTTACTGAAGGTACCAGTGATGACATCCACTTCGTTATTCAATTGGTAATGCTCTTCGGTGCCTCGGCCATTTTCACCCAATACGCCTATGCTGTGGGCATCATCAACAATTACTGCAGCATTGTATTTCTTAGCCAGATGGGTAATTTCAGGTAGCAAACAAATATCACCGAACATACTGAAAACACCATCAGTGATGATAAACTTTTCCTTTTCTTCATCTATTGCTGCCAGCTGCCTTTCCAGGCTTGCCATATCATTGTGCTGGTAACGTTTCATAGCTGCTCTGGATAAAAGACAGCCTTGAACGATGCTGGCATGATTGTCTCGATCACATACCATAATATCGCCGGCATCTACCAGGGTAGAAATCGTTCCGGAATTGGAGAAAAAACCAGTACTGAAGACAATAACAGCCTCCTTGCCCAAAAAGTCTGCAAGTTCGGACTCAAGCTGCTCATGAAGGTCCAGGTTGCCATTCAACAGCCGGGAACCCGTGCATCCTGTACCATATTTTTCAATGGCTTTGATGGCTGCTTCCTTCACCTCGGGATGGTTGGTTAATCCTAGATAATTGTTGGAACCGATCATAATCTTTTCATCACCGCGGATTGTAACGGTACCATCGCTGCTGCCTTCCACCACCTGCATAAAGGGACAGCGATCCATTTGATTTTCATAATAATCATATAATTCCTTCATACGATAACGGCTGGTAATATTCATGACTGCAAAACTCCTTTAAAAGATATGAAATAAAATAAAAGTGCGACTCTTTTGTTATTCGCCAAATAAAACAATAATCCTCCTTCAAGGCCAGTATAAGCTGTTCTTAATATTGTATCATAACACAAAGATACTAGATAAGCTGATTGAAAACAATTCTTTATCCCAGGCAAGAGGAAACTTATTGAAATCCTGCCAGACATATTGTAAGATGAAGATATAAAGAAAAAAAGGAAAAAGGAGGAACTCCGTTTGGAGCATCTATTGAAAACACCTCTGTATCCGATATATGAAGAATATGGTGCGAAGGTTGTTGATTTTGCCGGTTGGGCATTGCCTATTCAATATGAAGGTATTGTACAAGAGCACCATGCTGTTCGAAATACAGCAGGTCTCTTTGATGTGTCACATATGGGAGAACTGGAGATTACAGGTCCAGATGCTATTCGCTTCCTGGATCGTCTTCTCACCAATAAAATTTCCAGTCTGAAGGACGGCCAGGTCCAATATTCGGTAATGGTTGATGAAAGAGGCGGGATCCTGGACGATGTGCTGGTGTACCGCTTTCAAGAGCATCGTTACTGGGTTATCGCCAATGCAGCCAATCGCGTGAAAGACTTTGAATGGATGCAAAAGCATGCAGAAGGGTATCATGTTGAAATAAATGATCTTTCTTTTAAAGTGGCACAGTTCGCACTACAAGGTCCTAAGGCATCTGATATTTTAAAAGCTGCAGGGGGAAATGCTGCTGAACCGATGCGGTTTTTCCAGTTTGCTGAAACATTGCAGATAAATGGAATTAACTGTCTGGTTTCTCGCACCGGCTACACCGGTGAGGACGGGTTTGAGCTCTACTTCAATCCGGAGCATGCAATAACACTGTGGAGATTGCTTCTGGAAACAGGCAGAGATTACGGTCTGAAACCCGCAGGACTAGGATGCAGGGATACTCTACGGTTTGAAGCCTGCCTGCCGCTGTATGGACATGAGTTAGACGAGAATATCACACCATTTGAAGCAGGGCTTGACTGGGTTGTCAAGCTGAATAAACCCGATTTTATTGGAAGGGAAGCTTTGTTTATTCAAAAGGAGAATGGAGTCCCACGAAAATTAATCGGCTTTGAATTGCAGGAGCGGGGAATCCCCAGAAGTGGTTATGAGGTTCATAAGAATGGAAATCAAATTGGCTATGTAACAACAGGCTATTACTCACCAACGTTGAAAAAAAACATTGGTCTTGCTTTAATCGATACTGTGTACTCCAATCAAGGTGAGGATATTCAAGTTATAATACGTGGGAAGGCAGTGAAGGCAATAATTGTCGATACCCCTTTCTATTCCAAAAAATACAAGAAATAGGAGGTTCATTTCTATGAAAGTAATAGAAGGATATTTTTATTCAAAAGATCACGAATGGGTCAAGGTAGAAGGCAATCTGGCAAGAATTGGGATAACGGATTATGCTCAGGATACACTAGGAGATGTGGTTTATGTTGAGCTGCCTGAGCCGAATAGTGATTATCAGGCAGGAGAGGCTTTTGGAGTCGTAGAATCGGTTAAAGCTGCATCGGATCTTTATACGCCAGTTTCAGGGAAGGTAGCAGATGTAAACGGTGAACTGACAGACAGTCCTGAAAAAATAAACGAGGATCCTTATGGAAGTTGGATGATCGCAGTAGAAATGTCCAACAGCAGTGAATTGAACGAGCTCCTATCCGCGGCCGAATACCAAAAATGGTGTGCCGAGGAGGGATGATTATGTTTCCCTATCTGTCCACCACCCCGGAACAGGAAAGGATTATATTGGATCGTTTAGGTCTTCAGAAAGCAGATGAATTATTTCGAGATATTCCTGATACCATACGCCTAAAAAAAGGTCTGGATTTAGAACAGCCCAAATCCGAGCTGGAAGTGGTGCAAATTCTGAAACACTTAAGCAGGTGCAACTGGAATTCCGACAACAAACCCTTTTTTCTAGGCGCAGGGGCTTATGATCATTACATACCCTCCACAGTACGCTTTGCTATCGGAAGATCTGAATTTTATACAGCCTATACTCCTTATCAGCCTGAAATAAGCCAAGGCACTTTACAGGCAATTTTTGAGTACCAAACTATGATCTGCGAATTGACGGGCATGGATGTATCGAATGCTTCCCTTTATGATGGTGCAAGTGCTGCCGCAGAAGCCGCCTTTTTAGCAGCAGACAGCACACGACGCAGTCAGGTTTTGGTTTCCGGGACAGTCCATCCAGATACTCGAAAGGTGTTATCTACTTTTTTAGAGCATCGGGGTATGGAATTGGTTACCATTCCCATGAAAAATGGAGTAACGGATCTTGAAGCACTTGAGCAAACAGTCAGCAATAAGACCGCTGCTGTGATGATTCAAACTCCTAACTTTTTGGGCTATTTAGAGGAGATAGAGGAAGTTGAACAGTTGGTTCATAAAAACAAAGGGCTGCTGATTTTATCTGTGGACCCCATCTCACTAGGGTTGTTTAAGAGCCCGGGAGAATGGGGAGCTGATATTGCCATAGGAGATGGTCAAAGTCTTGGTAACTCCATGTCCTTTGGCGGCCCCAGTTTTGGGTTTATGGCTTGTACCAGATCTTTGATAAGGAAAATGCCGGGCAGAATAGTAGGTCAGACACAAGATCTAGAAGGCAAGAGAGGCTTTGTATCCACTCTGCAGACACGGGAACAACATATCCGCAGGGAAAAAGCCACCTCAAATATTTGTTCCAATCAAGCCTTAAATGCGCTTGCGGCCAGCGTATATCTGACAACCATGGGCAAACAGGGACTGCAAGAGGTAGCACGTCAATGCTATGACAAGGCTCATTATGCTGTGTCGGTTATCACTGCATCAGGTAAATACCGTCTTGCCTATGAGCAGCCTTTCTTCAAGGAGTTTCCGATAGAAAGTCCGATCTCCAATAAAGTTATACAGAGAGCTCTGTTACAAAAGAAAATAATCGGTGGCTATGCATTGAATCGAGACTATCCAGAGCTTGAGAATGGAATTTTGTACTGCGTAACTGAAAAAAGAACCCGACAGGAGATCGACCGCTTGTCACAAATTATGGAGGAGATGGCATGAGGGAATACGATAAATTGATATTTGAATGTTCTGTTGAAGGTAGAAAGGGATACAGTCTGCCCCAGTCAGATGTACCATCTTATCAGCCACCAAAAAATCTAGTACGTTCGAGTGCTGCAGAACTTCCGGAAGTCAGTGAGCCGGATGTGATACGGCATTATACCAATTTATCTCAAAAGAATTATGCAATCGATTTGGGCATCTATCCATTGGGCTCTTGTACCATGAAATACAATCCAAAAATAAATGAAGAAGCTGCCAAGCTGCCCGGTTTTGCCGAGATTCATCCTTTACAGCCTGCTGAAACGGTTCAAGGTGCTTTGCAATTGATGTTTGAGTTGGATCGTATGCTATGTGAAATAACTGGAATGTCTGCTTTTTCTATGCAGCCTTCAGCTGGTGCGCAAGGTGAAGTGCTGGGTTTAATGATTATCAAGGCATATCATCAAAACCGAGGGGATTACAAACGAAAAAAAATAATTGTTCCAGATTCCGCACATGGTACGAATCCGGCTACTGCCAGTATGATTGGCATGAATGTAGTTGAAGTAAAGTCCAATGCAGAGGGCGGGGTGGATTTGGATGCATTGAAGGCTGCTTTGGATGATGAGGTAGCAGGGTTGATGTTAACCAATCCCAGTACCCTTGGTCTGTTCGAGAAAAACATTAAAGAAATTTCCGATATGGTTCATGATGCCGGCGGTCTGTTATATTACGACGGTGCCAATGCCAATGCTATTATGGGCATTACACGGCCTGGTGATATGGGTTTTGATGTTTTACATCTGAATCTGCATAAAACCTTTTCCACTCCCCATGGTGGTGGTGGGCCTGGTGCAGGTCCGGTTGGCGTAGCAGCACATTTAAAAGATTTTCTGCCCATACCTGTCATTGTTAAAAACCATGATCTATATGACTTGGATTATGAAAGGCCATTATCAATCGGTAAGGTGAAGGGTTTCTACGGGAATTTTGGCGTTTTGGTTCGTGCCTACACCTATATTAAAACTATGGGTGCTGAAGGACTAAAACGGGTAAGTGAACTTGCTGTGCTGAACGCTAATTATATGAAGGAACAACTAGCAGAGTATTTTGAACTACCGTTTAAACAGGCCTGTATGCACGAATTTGTATTAAGCCGCTTAAAAAACAACCCCTCCGGTATCACTACAAAACAAATTGCAAAGCGACTGCTGGACTTTGGAGTACATCCTCCTACAACTTATTTTCCTCTCATTGTTCCAGAAGCGATGATGATTGAGCCAACTGAGACGGAAAGTCTGGAATCCATGGAAGAGTATATTTCCGCACTGGTTCATATTGCCCGGGAAGCTGTGGAGAATCCAGAAATCATAAAAACAGCGCCTCATACAACACCAGTAAGACTGTTAGATGAAGTGGGAGCTGCAAGAAATCCTGTTGTTACATGGCAAAAGGAGGACACCAACAAAAAACAGGCCATTGTTCGTAAAGGAGTATGAATTATGAACATTCCAAACCTGGATCGTCTTTGCTGTCTTTCCTTAAATGCATTGAGTAGCGGAGTTATTATAACTGATCATCAAGGGAAAGTGCTATATCTGAACCGATTAGCCGAGCAACTCACGGGGTGGGGCAATGAGCAGGCAGCAGGAAATCCTTTGGAAGAAGTTTTTGTTGTTTATCAGGATGAAAACCGCAAAAAATATTTTCCTCTTCTGGATAGAGGGTCTGACTCAATGAACCTGCCCGAATACTTAGTTCTGCCCCTATCCGGATCAAGTGTGTCTTCTGAGATCTATATCAGCGGCATAATTACACCATTTAAAGATTCAGACACAAACTTTTCAGGTTGGGTCTTAACGTTTCATGATGTATCCCACCACAAACAGAAAGAGAAAATGATCTCCTACCATACCTTTCACGACCATTTGACAGGCTTGTATAATCGTGCCTTTTTTGACGTGGAAATGCAGCGTTTAAATAGTGATCGTATGCTACCCCTTTCCCTGATAATGTGTGATGCCAATGGCTTGAAGCTCGTTAACGATGCTTTTGGCCATGATGATGGGGACAGACTGCTTCAGCAGGTAGCGGACATTCTAAGCAGGGCATGCAGAAAGGAAGACATCATTGCCAGGATTGGGGGAGATGAATTTGCCATTCTTCTGCCCAATGTTGGCTCATCAGAGGCTCATTCCATTATCAATCGAATACATGAAAACTGTGTTCAACAGGAATCTACACCTATACCAATCAGCATTTCTCTTGGTGTTGCCACAATAGAGAGTTTAAGTATGGAAATGACTGAAGTGTATCGACTTGCGGAAGAACGTATGTATACCTCAAAATTGAAAGAAAGCAGGAAGGTTCGCATACAGATCATCGGCTCTATCCGAAAATCCTTGGAGGACCATGCCGATGAAACCAAGGAGCATGGTAATCGAATAAAAACCTTGTCCTTGAAGCTAGCAGCTCGAATCGGTTTGGGTGAATACGAGTGCAGTCAGCTGGAGTTATTGGCAATGATTCATGACATTGGAAAAATCGCCATTCCTTACTCCATTTTGTCTAAACCTGGTAAGTTGGGACTGGAAGAATGGCAGATTGTACGCAAACACTCGGAAATTGGTTACCGGATTGCAGCCTATTCCCCCGAGCTGGCTTTTCTAGCAGATTCCATTCTCAGCCATCATGAAAACTGGGATGGAAAAGGTTACCCCCAAGGGCTGTCGGGTGAGCAGATTCCTATTACATCCAGAATTATTGCCATTGTAGATGCCTATGATATCCTAACCAATGGCAGGGCTTATCGGAAACCCGTTTCATGTAAAAAAGCTTTGGAAGAAATTCACCGCTGTGCCGGCACTCAATTCGATCCCGGACTGGTAGAACACTTTTTATCTCTGATGAAAGCAGAAGTTTTAGAACAGGCTCAATAAGCTTGTTTTTTTATGAATAGAACATGCATGCAGCATTCCCGGAGCCTGTCAGTAAGTGTCATTCGTTTTTAAGGGCAGGGCTCTTTTTGTATATTAAAATATAAGCTGCATGGTTTAATAAATAGTTTGTGATTTCTTGATAAAGAGGGTGAAGCAAGTGCCAGAAGAGAAGCTTTTTTGGATATGGCTCAATAATATTCCAGGAATCGGGGCAAGGCGTTTCTATAAGTTGATGGAATGCTATAAAAGCCCTAGACAGCTGTTTTATGCAGTGGAGGAGGAGCTAGGAGCTGCTGGAGTCATTTTGGGTGATAAAACAATGAACTGCTTCCGGGAACTCAAACGGGATGGTGAGTTGGAAAAAGCCCAAAGACTTATGGAATATCCCGGTTTACAGATACTAACATTACTGAGTCCATCTTATCCTCCTTTGTTGAAATCCATTTATGACCCGCCTCCGGTATTGTACTGTCTGGGAAGTCCGTTGCAGTCTGATCATCCTGCCATTGCAGTAGTAGGCTCCAGGCGATCTTCGGAGTATGGAAGGATGGCTGCTAGAAAGATATCATGTGAACTTGCCGGATTAGGTGTGACAGTTGTCAGCGGCATGGCCAGAGGTATTGATGCCATGGCTCATAAAGGAGCACTGGATACGAAATCAGGGTACACCATAGCTGTTTTAGGAAGCGGGGTAGACTATATTTATCCAGCTGAAAATGCAGCTTTGTATCGCTCCATATTAAGAAACGGCACAATAATCAGTGAATTTCCTCCAGGCACAGCGCCGGCTCCAGGCAACTTCCCTGCCCGGAATCGAATTGTCAGTGGTTTGTCTTATGGCGTTCTGGTAGTAGAAGCAGGTTTAAAAAGCGGTGCATTGATAACGGTGGATTGTGCATTGGAGCAAGGAAGAGAAGTTTACGCACTTCCGGGTAATATTAGCAGTCCATTTAGTCAGGGAACCAATAAGCTGCTAAAAGAAGGTGCAAAGATGGTTACATCTGCTGAGGACATCTTAGAAGATCTGCGCACCGCTTATAGCTTCGAAACCCAGGCTAAATCCGGCTCACCGCCTTCAACCCAAGCCCCTGTCCTTGATTTTTTTGAATCCCTGGTGTATAATGCCTTGGAAGATGGGGAGAAAGGTCTGGAAGACTTGATTCAGACCACTAGAATGCCGCCTGGGCAATTAAACGGGGTATTGACTCTAATGGAAATCAAGGGGATAATTAGACAATTACCCGGTAAAATATTTGTAAAGCAATGGAAGGCATAATATGGAGGACATTTGATGGCACGAAAACTGATTATAGTAGAGTCTCCTGCCAAAGCAAAGACAATTAAAAAGTTTTTGGGCAGAGGCTATATAGTGGAAGCATCCATGGGTCATGTGAGAGACCTGCCAAAAAGCCAATTGGGTGTTGATATTGAAAATCAATTCGAACCAAAGTATATAACCATAAGGGGAAAAGGCGAACTGCTCTCCAAGTTGAGGAAAGCTGCAAAAAGCGCGGACAAAATTTTTCTTGCAACCGACCCGGATAGGGAAGGAGAAGCCATATCATGGCATCTTACACATGCCCTTAACATAGAAGAGGATTCAGCCTGTCGAATTGAGTTTAATGAAATTACCGCTCAGGCAGTTAAGAATG
>DURK01000162.1 GCA_012837325.1 Clostridiales bacterium | reverse complement strand
GTTTCAATATTTTGGATTACCCTTTATTTCTGTACTATGGCTGCTGGTGGCTCTTCTTTATACAAAAACCATCTATTCCCTAAAAATCCCGATGGCACTTTTACTTTTTTCTGTGCCTGTAATAAGCTTTTTTATGCGGCTTTCCAATCGCTGGCACCATCTTTTCTACACAAAATGGGGTGTGAAGCAGTTCTTTGGATATTTTTCCTTGTATATGGAAAGAGGTTTCTGGTACTACATAAACATTTCATATACCGTTTTGTGCTTGATTCTTACTGTTATCATTTACTTAATCGGATACCTGAAGAATAAAGCCGGCTATACCAAATCCCACTTCTTAGTTTTCTTATTTGCTTCTTTGCTGCCTCTAATTGGCATCGTGCTGATTCTTTTTGCTTTCGAGGAGCGCAGTATTGATTATTCCGCTTTAATTATGCCTGCTTCTCTGCTTATTATCAGTTATGGTATATTAAAATATGATTTTTTGGAAATAAGAACTCTGGCCCGAGAAACAATTTTCGAGAACAACTTTGCCGGTATGGTCGTATTGGGCCCCGGGAAAAGGATAATAGACTATAATAAGGCCGCTGAGAAGTTTTTTGAAGCAATAAACATTTCATTGAAAAATGATCCCATAGAGCATATTCTTGGTCGAGAGCCAAAGCTGCTGGAGATATTTGAAAGTGAGACCAGCCGTGACTTCTCTGCGACGATAAACGGGGAAGAACGATTTTTTAAAATAGATACGATGCCGCTGGGAGATCACCATGACGGAAAGATGAGAATGCTTAAATCTATCATTGATGTTACAGAAGAAAGGAAGATACAGGAGAAACTAAGCTTTTTGGCTACCACAGATTCTTTAAGCAGCCTCTATAACCGGGCAGAATTTATGAATTTAGCCAAAATGGAGTTTGCTTGGGCTAAAAAGAACAATGCGGACCTATCATTGTTGATTATGGATTTGGATCATTTTAAGATCATCAACGATACCTTTGGACATGCGGCAGGAGATGCCATAATTCGTGAAATGGGAAGCGTGATAAAAGCCAGCTTTCGAAAAACAGATATTGTCGGACGTATAGGAGGGGAAGAATTTGCTGTGATTTTAAAGAATGCTTCACTGGTGGAAGCAAGAAAAGCAGCGGAACAGTTTCGGGAGACTGTAGCGAAGAGAAAAGTGATTTACGATAAGCAGGAAATAAGCTTTACAGTAAGCATTGGATTGGCAGCAATCCGTGGTAACACTGATGATATCAACGGTATTGAAGATGCTTTAAAAATAGCAGATGATGCCCTGTACGAGGCGAAAGCCAAGGGACGGAATTGTGTTGCATATTAAATCCAACCATGGAAGCGGCAGCATTACTTTAAAGTGTTATCTTGAAATTACCGCTTCGTGAAGCCGGTTTATGTTTTTATATACATTTTTATGATATATAATAAAGTCCAGGATATTAGATAAGCGAAAGATAACGAAATACTTGGAAAGAAGGTATGACGATGGGAATTATAACAAGAGATGAAGCCTTTGCATTATTAAACAAATATAATAAGGATCCTTTTCATATCCGGCATGCCTTGATAGTTGAGGCTGTGCTGAAGTGGTATGCCGATGAGTTAGGGTATGGGGATGAAGAAGAGTTTTGGGGAATTGTTGGATTGTTGCATGATATCGACTTTGAACTGCATCCAGAGGAACATTGCCTTAAGGCACCGGAACTGCTTCGTGAAGGCGGAGTAGGAGAAGATATCATCCATAGTGTTGTTTCTCATGGATATGGAATTACTGTAGGAAACGGAGTCACAAATGATGTTATTCCCGAGCATGAGATGGAGAAAATACTTTATGCTGTAGACGAGTTAACGGGACTTATCTGGGCTGCAACTTTGATGCGTCCTTCAAAAAGTACGAAAGACATGGAATTAAAATCTCTTAAGAAGAAATTCAGGGATAAAAGCTTTGCTGCCGGCTGCTCAAGAGAAGTAATCGAGCGTGGTGCAAATCTGCTTGGATGGGAGCTTGATAAACTTCTTTTCATGACACTGCAAGCAATGTCTGCCAGTGAAGATTCTGTCAAACAACGAATGGAATCAAATTGTGGTTGAGCGCGAATCATCAATAACGGATCGCCTGCAACTCCAAATTGCTTGTGAACATACAGTGATATTTTATAGAATACAGCAGGAGGTATATTTTATGGCAGTGATACAAGAGGCATTCGATATTCCTGCTGATATCGCGACAAAAATACATCAAAGCAGCAGAACAAGCACAAGGTATCGGTGCTAAGATGCTGCAATTTGCAAAGAATAACAAGAAAGCACTAATTGTTGTTGGTGCTGCAGCAGGTATTGCAGCGGTTGGAGCCGGCATTTATCATAAAGTAAAAAACAGGGAGCCTGAAGCGGTAACAAAGTTTAAAGCCGCACTGAAAGAGTATATTGCGGCAATTCGTACAGGACAGATGAATGTAGGGCTTATTGATCAGATGATGGTTTCTCTGGATGAGTTGAAGAAACGTAGGGATTACGAAAGAATCAGCATTCAGCTATCCACTGAAGAGCTGGATCTTCTGGTTAATCGGATTTCTGAGTTTTTTCGGACACTTGAATGCTGGGGATTATTTATTTAAAGGGAGAATAATATGGAATACAAAATAGTAGGTAAGAAAAATGACATTGCACTGGTTATTGCTGATGAAATTGTTATCAGAGATACCCAATCAGCATTAGACCTGATTGCATCTACACAATATGAAACGAATTGTGATAAGCTTATCGTATACAAGTCATGCGTTGTCGATGATTTCTTTGTTTTAAGCACCGGACTTGCAGGCGAAATCTTGCAGAAGTTTATCAACTATCGAAAAAAGATTGCCATTGTCGGAGATTATTCAAAATACACAAGTAAACCCCTTAAGGACTTCATCTATGAAAGTAATAATGGAAACAGCATCTATTTTGTATCGAGCATAGAAGAAGCCTTGCTTAAATTAGAAAGCACTGAATGAGCCAAATGTGTAGCGATCCCTCTTGAATTAAAAGCTAGAAAAGGGTGGATAACATGAATGATTTTCAAATGTACATAAATAGTATTGGTGATCCGGATAAAAAAGAAAGAATGAAAAGCATCCTGGATTATATAAAAAGGACGTTTCCTCAACTTAAAGAAGAAATCAAGTGGAATCAACCAATGTTTACTGATCATGGAACTTTTATTATTGGCTTTAGTATTGCTAAGGCTCATATAGCTGTGGCACCGGAAGCAATAGTCATTAAACACTTTGAGAAGGAAATTGAGGAAGCTGGATATTCCCGCTCAAAGGGGCTTTTTAGAATCAAATGGAACGATAGAGTAGATTATGATTTGCTGCAGAAAATGATTGCTTACAACATTGAGAATAAAAAAGATATGATGAAATTTTGGAGATAGAAGGTGTGTTGGTTGCTTCCTTTTCGAATGCCGACCAAAAGTTGGACCATAAAAGAGATCCATTTTAGAAGGTGTAAAAATGAGAAATAAGAAAAAACAGTTTGTTTACGTCCTAAAGCTAATACCATTTTTACTGGATGAGAAAAACTGGACAGAAAAGGAAGAAGCAATTGTAGGAAGGCACTTTGCAAGGTTACAGGGATTGCTTGAGGAGGGCAAGCTTATTTTAGCGGGGAAAACTGATGGGTTGGATGAAAAAACCTTTGGCATTGTTATTTTCGAGGCT
>DURK01000161.1 GCA_012837325.1 Clostridiales bacterium | reverse complement strand
TATCGATGCTTTTCATCGTCATGTGTTTGGGAGAGATAATCATAAACCAATTGATAAGCTTGTTTACCATAATAATCATCAGCATTGATTACCGCAAAGGGTCCATTTATCATGCTGCGGCAGGATAAAACCGCATGGCCGGTACCCCAAGGCTTGACCCGCCCCTCCGGTACGGAATAACCCTGAGGCAGATCATCCAGACTTTGGAAAGCGTACTCCACCTCCATGAACCTGGATACCTTGTTGCCTATCACTTCGCGGAAACTGACTTCCAGTTCCTTTTTAATGATAAATATGACCTTGCGAAAACCAGCCTGCAAGGCATCATAAAGGGAAAAATCCATAATAATCTCCCCGTTTTTGCCTACGGGATCAATTTGTTTCAGTCCTTGGTAGCGGCTCCCCATACCTGCAGCCATAATTGCCAATACCGGCTTGTCCATGTTGAATCCTCCTGGTGTATATTCAATATTTCGAAAAATCATCTTTGCTGGCTTACCCATCATATCCATTGGGGTTGTTTTTCTGCCAGTTCCAGCTGTCTCGGCACATATCCTCTAATGTATATTTTGCCTTCCAGCCCAATTGTTTGCCGGCTTTGGAAGGATCGGCATAACATATGGCTATGTCCCCGGGTCTTCGTTGAGTGAACTCGTAGGGAATCTTCCGCCCGATGGTCTTTTCAAAAGCATGTACCATCTCCAGAACCGAATAGCCCGTGCCGGTTCCTAAATTATAAACAACCAGGCCGCAATTCTGCTTTAACATCTTAAGAGCAGCAATATGACCATCTGCCAGATCCACAACGTGAATATAGTCTCGTACTCCGGTGCCATCATGGGTCTCATAATCCTTACCGAAAATCCGCAGCTTTTCCAGCTTGCCCGCTGCTACCTGGGTAATATAGGGAACCAGATTATTGGGAATATCATTCGGATCTTCGCCGATTAAGCCGCTCTCATGAGCTCCTACTGGATTAAAGTAGCGGAGTATGGCAATGTTCATATTGGGATTTGCCTGACTTAAATCCTTCAGAATATGCTCGATCATTAACTTTGTACGTCCATAGGGATTGGTAGCGGAAGTGGGAAAATCCTCCTGTATAGGTACCTTTTCCGGATCACCATATACGGTTGCAGAAGAGCTGAATACAAAATTCCTGATCTGGAACTCCTTCATGGTTTCCAGCAGCATTATGGTGGATATGAGATTGTTTGCATAGTATTCAAGCGGCTTGGATACCGATTCGCCAACTGCCTTGTATGCTGCAAAATGAATAACCGCTTCGATATTCTCTTGTTTAAAGATATCCCGAAGAGCAGAACGATCACATATATCCACCTGATAAAATTTCACTTCTTTCCCAGTGATTTTCCTCACTCTGTGAATGGCCTCGATTTTACTATTGGACAAGTTATCTGCTACGACCGCCTTATACCCCGAATTCAACAATTGAACGCAGGTATGGCTGCCGATATAACCTGCACCTCCTGTTACCAGTATTGCCAATTCAAACATTCCCTTCCGTATGGAATCGATTTTGCATTCTTGTTCTATTTTATAATGAAGGTGTGCTGAATACAAGTATTACCTGTACCATCTCCTCGTTTTCTCCATATTCACTGAGAAAGCCTGTAAATCGACAAAAACATACTTTGACAGGGATACGAGAATAATAGTATAATTTATAAAATATATTGCTTTGACTCACTTCGGGTCAATGATTTCTGGAGTTCACTCTGGTTGTCAGCCTTTCTATTGCACATTTTACTGATATTTGTGCTTTCTTATCTTTGTTTCGCTTTAAAAAGTGAATCATATGCAGTTAAGGCTGCAATCATGAAAAATATGATGAATTACCATGTGATGAAACAGGAAAGGGGAGATGAATATGTCTAAAGCCCGCTACTCAGAAATAACACCGGAAATTATCAGTCTTACTGAGCTTTGTTTGAAACACGGTCCACTGGATCCGTCTCTTTACGAAAAATATGATGTAAAACGAGGGCTGCGTGATATTAATGGTAAAGGTGTTCCCACAGGGCTTACC
>DURK01000160.1 GCA_012837325.1 Clostridiales bacterium | reverse complement strand
CCCCCAACCTGCCTGTTTTTTTTCATCATTTTTATCCTGCTTCAGCAACAGTTGGACCTGCCACAGGAACCTTCCCCGCGGCAGGTTTTTAGACGATAAAAAAGATTATAACACTGCGGGAAAGCGGAGGTTGGAATTGCTTTGAAGATATGGAAAGATAAGGGTGGGGATTAGGAGGTACAGCAAATATGCATGAGGTCATTAGCTCCAACGACCAGCTTATCTTAAAAATCAATGAAGTTCTCCAGGCCAAGAACAGCAGGAGCATTAATATTATCAACGATAAGTTGACTTTATCCGTGTTCGGGGAACTTTCCAAAAACCTGCAGAATGTAGATCAAATCAACTTTATAATCCGTAATACTGCTTATGTGCCATCAGGACGTGAGTTGCCCCGTGAATTTGAAATCAGTCAAAATACCAGCGATCTCTTTTTCAACTCCTATGATATCATTCAAAAAAACAAACTTGTACATTTTTCCAAAGCAAAGTCCATGCATGATTTTATTAAAAGTCATGTCAATGTCAGAAAAGTTAAATTGCCAGGTAAAGTTACGGGCAATATTATCATGATTGATGACGAAGTAGCCATACATGGCACTTCCTCCCTTGAAGTATCCGGAAGGACAAAACGCGGTGAACTTGCACCGATTCATTTCAACTCTATCGTTAATGATCAAGCCCAGATGGAGCACTTTAAAAGGCTCTTTCAGATTATCTGGAGCAATAATGATTATACCGAAGACTACAAAGGAGTGTTACTGGAAAGCCTCAATTATGTTTACAAGGATTATTCCCCAGAGTTTTTGTATTACTTTACTTTAAAGGAGCTTTTCGGCAGCCAGCTTGATAGCGGGGTGGAGCGTTTTGAAAAGGATCGAACAGGTTTCAAAAAATCGGTAATCTGGAACAGCCTGTATGAATTTCAAAAAGATGCGGTGGTTTCTGCTATCCAGAAAATTAACAAATATAACGGATGTATTATTGCCGATAGTGTTGGTCTGGGAAAAACATTCGAAGCTCTGGCAGTGATTAAATACTATGAACTTCGGGAAGATAATGTCTTGGTTTTGTGTCCGGCCAAGCTTTATGATAACTGGGATTCCTTCAAGAATCCGTACATAGACAATGTATTTGTGCAAGATAATTTTAACTATAAGATTCTTTGCCACACCGATTTGAGCAGGACTGGCGGTTATTCCAGAAGCGGTATTGATTTATCCCGTATCAATTGGAGCCATTTTGACCTGGTGGTCATCGATGAGTCCCATAATTTCCGCAACCGCAACGAAGACGTGGAACATCTGAGCCGCTATATGAAGCTCATGAATGACATCATTAAAAAAGGACACGGCAAAAAGGTGCTGATGCTGTCGGCCACCCCTGTCAATAACTCCCTTGTGGACCTCAAAAACCAAATCAGTATTATTACTGCTGATCGGGATCACGCCCTGGAAGAAAAAGGAATACCCAGTATTGCCAATCTGCTCCGTAAAACACAAAAGGAGATCAATGACTGGCTGAAAACAGAAGACCGCACCAAAAGCAATCTCCTGGACAGGCTTCCCGCGGAATTTTATAAACTGCTCGAAATGATGACTATTTCCCGCAGCAGAAAACACATCACGGGCTACTACGGGGACAGCAATCTGGGGAAGTTTCCCCATAAACTGCCGCCCCAAACATACCATCCGGAAATAGACACGGCAGGGAAACTGCTTCATTTTGCGGAAACCAATGAAACCCTGGAATCTTTAAAGCTGGCGGTCTATGCCCCCATGTCCTATATCAAATCAGAGTATAAGGCTTTTTACCGCAAAAAATACCAGACAGTGTATGGGGATAGAGTTTTGTTTTACCATGAAAGCCGGGAACTGATCACAGCAAAGCTGCATCGCTTTAATTTATTTAAACGCCTGGAAAGCTCTGTCTTTGCCTTCGGGGAAACAATCAGAAGGCTGATCGCCAGAATTGATAGCTATATTGATGTCATATCCCGCTGCCATGCGGGAGATGTAGAGCTTGCCGGAGAGGAATACACCGAAGAGGATGTTACCCTGGACTACAAATATGAGATAAAAGTGGAGCATTTGCTCGCTGCCGATTTTTTGGAGGATCTGTACTACGACAAGGGTATCTTGGAGGAATTATACAGGGATGTATCGGAAGTGCTTAACGGGAAAAGAGATGCGAAGTTAAAAAAGCTGGAAGAGATAATCATTGAGAAAATTACAAAAACCCCTTACAATCCAGGCAATCGAAAAATGCTCATCTTCTCCGCCTTTGCGGATACGGCCAATTATCTCTATGACAGTATAGCCCATGAGCTTGCCCAGCATGGGATTAATGTGGCGTGCATTACAGGTTCCGGAGAACCACGGACTACAATGAAAAATATTCGCAGTGAGTTTAACACCATCCTGCGGCATTTTTCCCCCAAATCCAAACTGGGTGAGGATTTGCCCAAACAGGAGCAAATTGATGTGGTTATCGCTACGGATTGTATTTCCGAGGGGCAAAACCTGCAGGACTGCGACAACGTTATCAACTATGACATTCAGTGGAATCCAGTGGTCCTCATTCAGAGATTCGGCAGGATAGACCGTATCGGCAGCAAAAATAAAAATATCGCCATGATCAATTTCTTTCCCCATATGGCTCTCAATGATTACCTGCAACTTGAACAAAGGGTCAAAGGCAAAATGACAGCGGTTAACCTGGCCTCTACAGGAGAAGAGGATTTT
>DURK01000159.1 GCA_012837325.1 Clostridiales bacterium | reverse complement strand
AGCTGAAGAAGCGGTAGCGATGATGGATGGCTTCCTGATAGGCCTGCAGGATTTGATCCCGGCCTGCCAGAGCACTGACCAGCATAAGCAAAGTAGATTTGGGCAGATGGAAATTGGTTATCAGGGCATCCACCACCTTAAACTGGTATCCTGGATAGATAAATATTCCGGTTTCACCCTTGCCTGGCTTCACAAAACCTTTGTCATCTGCAATGGATTCCAAGGTGCGCAGAGATGTTGTACCAACGGCAACGATTCGGCTGCCCTGGCGTTTTGCCTCATTGATCCGGTCGGCTGCATCCTGGGATACATCATATACTTCCTTATGCATTACATGATCCTGAATCATTTCAGACTTCACCGGACGAAACGTACCCAAGCCGACATGGAGGGTTACCCTGGCTATTTGAACCCCTGTCTCCTTTAATTGGTGCAACAGCTCAGGTGTGAAATGCAGTCCCGCTGTCGGGGCAGCTGCAGACCCCTTGTACATGGCGTATACAGTCTGATAACGATTTTGATCCTTCAGTTCTTCGTGTATGTAGGGCGGCAGGGGCATGGTGCCTGCCTTGTCCAGCACCTCTTCAAAAATACCGTCAAAAAAAAAGCGGACGATGCGTCCTCCCTCTTCCGTTACGCTTAAAACCTCCGCCTGCAGCAACCCGTTGCCAAATACAAACCGGGTACCGATACGGGCTCTTTTGCCGGGTTTCACCAGTACGCGCCAGGTATCATCCTGCTCCCTGCTCAGCAGTACAAATTCCATCCTGCCTCCGGTATCTTCACGATGACCCAGTAATCTGGCAGGAAGCACCTTGGTGTCATTGATTACAAGACAATCCCCCGGAACCAGATATTCAATTATGTCCCGGAACACTCTGTGCTCCAAGCGTTTCGAACAGCGATGATAAACCAGCAATCTGGATTCATCACGTTTCTCCAGAGGAGTCTGGGCAATCAGTTCCTCCGGCAGATCATAATCAAAGTCAGCAACTCTCAAACTGGTATCTCCATTTCATTGACGAGGCGGTCTTAAGCCTCCCGCAGATATTTTCATCTTTACCCTTCGAATTCGAAATATGCATGATTACAGCAAGCTTTCCTGTTCGTTAAAGGGCAGCTTCAAATGCTTGTATCCCAGAGGGGTCAACACCCTGCCCCTCGGTGTACGGGCGAGAAAGCCCAATTGAAGCAGATAGGGTTCACATACATCTTCTATTGTGGTGCTCTCTTCCCCGGTTGATGCAGCCAGCGTATCCAATCCCACCGGTCCGCCGCCAAACTTCAGGGCAATGGTTTCCAGCAGTCTTCTATCCACATCATCCAGCCCGATCTGATCCACTTCCAGCATATCCAGGGCTTCCCGTGCCACATCCAGGGTAATCACACCCTGGGCACGGATCTGAGCATAATCTCTGATCCGTTTCAACAGCCGGTTGGTTACCCGGGGAGTGCCCCTTGAGCGTCTTGCTATTTCAAATGCGCCCCTATCATCTATATCAATGCCAAGAATATTCGCTGAACGAACGACAATTTCCTTTAATTCTTCCGGGGTGTAAAGCTCCAACCGACTGATCACCCCAAAGCGGTCCCGCAGAGGAGAGGTAAGCATTCCTGCACGGGTTGTCGCGCCAATCAAAGTGAACCTGGGCAAATCCAGACGAATGGATCGTGCGCTGGGGCCTTTTCCGATAATGATATCCAGGGCATAATCTTCCATGGCTGGATATAATATTTCCTCAACACTGCGGT
>DURK01000158.1 GCA_012837325.1 Clostridiales bacterium | reverse complement strand
CCTTCTATACAAAAAAACAAGGACCCGGGGGTCACCTGTCTCGAATCATAGTGTATATCGCTGATTTGGATATCCAAAGAGCCTTCAGTGCGAAGAACCTTGATTCCATCCAGCATTTCTCTGAGTATCATTCCCATTCCTCCCGGACACCAGCCTGGACAGGCGGTTTTCATCTCTTGTAAGTATATACCAAATTCTATCAATTCATACCTTGGAAGGCGCTCAGACCCTTTCTGAAGCCTCCCCCGGCACACCTCCTATTGAGCAGCCTCAAATTGGACGGTTATCGTTGTTCCCGCCTCCACCATGGTTCCCGCTGCCGGTTCCTGTCTGACCGCCAGGCCGCTGCCCTGGGTTCTCAGCTTCAGCCCTGCAGATGTCAGGATATTGTTGGCTTCCCGAATGGATTTTCTGCTCAGGTCAGGCACCTCCACCCATTGCTGCCCGGTATCCTGTCCGGATTCCTCACTGCCGGTATAAAGAAGCACGGTGGTGTTTTCCAAAACCTCTGCATCCGGCAGAGGCATCTGCTTGGTTACAACCGTTCCGGTCTGCTCTGCCAGATAATCCAGCCCGGCTTCCCGAAGCAGCTTGACTGCCTCGTTCAGGCTTTTGCCCGTTACATCGGGTACGATGACCTCTTTGGCTTCCTCTTTGCTGCTTTCATCAAAGACCGGCTCCACACCCAGATAATTGAGGCTGTCTTCCAGGATCATCTTCACATAGGGAGCAGCCACTACACTGCCGAAGTCAACTGCTACCTTGGGTTCATCCACCATGAACAGAACGATGATCTGAGGATCATCAGCCGGTGCAAAACCGATAAAGGAAGCTATGACTGCACCCTGCTTGATGCCGCCGCTCTCACTGTATTTCTGGGCGGTACCCGTCTTGCCGCCGACCTTGTAACCCGGAATGCGTGCATTTCTGCCGCTTCCGTCTGTGACAACGCTCTCCAGTATATCCCGCATCAGAGCGGAATTCTCTTCGGAAATCACCCTGCGCACCGTGACCGGCTTCATTTCCTCATAGATGTACTCGCTTCCATCATCAAACTCCAGACCCTTTACCAGCCGGGGCTGCATCAGGTTCCCGCCGTTTATCACGGCAGACACGCCATTAATGAGCTGCAGGGGTGTAACCGCTATGGCCTGCCCGAAGCCCATTCTGGCCAGATCCACATTCCGGACGGAAGCTTCCTCCATTACCACGCCTTTTTCTTCCCCGTTGATATCGACTCCGGTTCGGCTGCCAAACCCAAAGGCCTCCAGGTATTCATAAAACCGTTCCAGTCCAAGACCCAGCGCCATATCCATAAAGGCAGGGTTGCAGGAATTCTGCAGCACCTCATGGAGGTTCTGATGACCATGACCGCCGGCCTTCCAGCAGCGGATGCGCTGACCGTCGACGATTCGAAAGCCCGGATCATTGTAGGTGGAATGGACGGTTGCCACCCCTGCCTCCAGGGCAGCGGCTGTGGTGATGATCTTAAAGGTAGAGCCCGGATCCATATTGTCCTTGACGGCTATGTTTTTAGTAAATGCTTCCATCCCTTCATAGCCCAGTTCCCTGGGCGGTTCATTGGGGTCAAAATCCGGACGGTTTGCCATGGCCAGAATGTCTCCGGTTTTCGGATCCATCACAATACAGTATACCTTATCGGCACGGTATTGGTCCATGGCGTCGGATACGGCCTTTTCCGCAAAATGCTGAATCACATGATCAATGGTGAGAATCAAATTCCAGCCGTCAATGGGAGGCGTCATCCGCTCCACATTGGTAGGCGTCTCCCTGCCCTTGGTATCGGTTTCCATCATAATCTGGCCAGGCAGACCCTTCAGGTACTTATCGTAATAGAGCTCAATTCCCTCCTGCCCCTTGATTCCCTCTCCCGGTTCCGCGTACTTCATGGTAAAGCCAAGAACATGAGAGGCCAGGCTGCCTTTGGGATAATATCTTTTGGGCTCTTCGGTAAAATACACACCCTTGATGTTCAGCTCCCGGATTTGAACGGATTCCTCCCGGGTCAGCTGCCGTTTGATCCAAATCTCGGATTTGGTTTTATCCGAGATCTTTTCATGCAGTTCTTCGGCATCCAGATCCAAAATGGCAGCCAGCTTGACTGCCGTATCCCTTGCATCTGCCAGTTGGTTGGGGCGGACAGCGATGCTGTCGGCACTGGCGCTTTGTGCCAGTACCTCCTTGTTCCGGTCATATACGATGCCCCTTTGGGGGTATACATCCAGGGAGCGGGTCCATTGATCCACTGCCTTTTCATATAACTCGGTTCCCCATACCAGTTGGATATATCCGTTTCGTAAAATCAAAGCAAATAAAATCAAGGAAACCACCAGTAAAAAGACCAGAAGTCTCCTTCGATGCGTCACTGCCGGTGCGGACACCAGCAATCCCCCCTTCCAACAAAAGCGCTGATACACATTTGTTTCGGCTGGCAAGAAACAGCCTTCAGTTGAACAGACCCAGG
>DURK01000157.1 GCA_012837325.1 Clostridiales bacterium | reverse complement strand
CTGAGAGAAGTGGATGAAATCGTAGCCATCGAAAAGAAAAACAGAAGCGAATTTATTCGGGAAGCAATGAAACTTTATATCAGGGAGAGGCATAGACTGGAAATAAAGGAGAAGATGAAGAAAGGTTACGAGGAAATGGCCAAGATCAATGCAGAGCTGACAGAGCTCGGCTTAAACTCGGATATGGTATCCCTGGAAGTGTATGAGGCCATCCTGGCGGAGTGTGAATGAAATATGGTCAGACGAGGAGAAATTTACTATGCCGATCTGAGTCCGGTAGTGGGCTCCGAGCAAGGCGGTGTACGGCCTGTATTGGTTGTCCAGAATGACATTGGAAACAAGTACAGCCCTACGGTAATCATTGCTGCCATTACCTCCCAGATTAATAAGGGGAAGCTGCCCACCCATGTGGAAATCGGCGCGGAGGATTATGGACTGCCCAAGGATTCTGTAATCCTGCTGGAGCAGGTTCGCACCATCGACAAAAAGCGGCTTAAGGAGAAGATTGGATACCTCTCCCCTGAAATCATGAAGGTGGTGGATGAGGCTCTTCAGATCAGCTTTGGCCTGATTGAGCTCTAGCAAAGGAATGGTAAGGAGAAGTGCTTACGATTCCTTTTTTGCGTTAAGCGGACAAGCAGTAAATCTTAAAGGAGCACCTTACATATGACAAACAGAAAGATCATAAATGAATATCTTCTGATTGTGCTGGGCTGCCTGCTCACAGCTCTTTCCTTCAATCTCTTTTTTATACCCAATCAGATTGCACCTGGAGGACTGAGCGGTATTGCCACGGTTTTGTATTATCTCTTCCGATTTCCGGTAGGTATCACCACCCTGGTGCTGAATATCCCCCTGTTTATATCCGGCATTCGACAGCTGGGAGGGCATTTTGGCATTCGAACCCTGCTTGCTACGATATTGCTTTCCGTCTTCATTGATTTGGTGAAGGTGCCCGCCTTGACCGATGACAGCCTGCTGGCTGCCATATACGGCGGTTTTTTAATGGGCCTGGGTCTGGGCATCATTTTCCGCATGAATGCCACCACAGGCGGCACCGACCTGTTTGCAAAGATCATTCACAGGCATTTTCCCTCCATTTCCGTTGCCTGGGTGCTTTTTGCCGTGGATTTTCTGGTGGTGCTGGCTGCTGCAATCTTCCTTGGACCCAGCCGGGGCTTGTATGCCATTGTTTCCCTTGCTTTAAGTGCAAGGGTCATTGACCTGGTGCAGGAAGGCCTGAATACCGCAAAAGCCTTTTTCATCATATCGGATCATTCCGAAGCGATTTCACAGCGTATCATTGAAGAAATGGATCGCGGAGTTACCATATTGGATGGAACCGGTGCCTATACCGGCAATCCGAAAAGTGTCATTCTTTGTGTGGTCAGCCGAACACAGATTACCCAGGTAAAGGGCCTGATCAATGAGGTGGACCCTGCAGCCTTTGTGCTGGTGGCTGATGTAAGAGAAGTGATGGGGGATTTTGAATCTTAGTCTAATAACATCCCGCAGGAATCAAAGTCGAAGGTGATGGTTACCGATACATTGGGGCGCAGGTAAATGGTTAAGATGGCTTTGGCTTCCCTGACGGAGGATGCCGGCTCAAAGGTGAAGGTGAACTGAATATTGGCTTTGATGAGCAGGGCGATCAATGAATTGAGCTGCTTGATTTGCAGTCGTTTGCTGTTCACCAGACTGCGCAGCAGGTCTGCTGACAGAATGTTGACGAGCTCCTTCAAAGCAATCCCTCCCGCAGTATTCCTCCTCCGGTTTCCTGCCAGATTTTGAAACCTGAGGTGATATATATTATGTGGAATACTGATGGCAGGTGCATTTTCTACCTGTCCGGCCTGTACTTCTCAATTAAATCCCTTACCCATAATCGATGAGGTCCTTCGACAACGGAAAAAGGCTCCTGATCCTCTCCTTCCAGCTTCGGGAACAGAAGGATTTTCGGACCCTTTCTGGTTTGGTTTTCCCATACATGAGCATGAAACAGTACATATTCCACATACCCTTCCTTGTATATGATCAGGGTGACTTCACCCCAGGGCTTGGGTGAGATTTCTGAAAAGTGTGCATCCTCCTGAATGGGTACCTTGATCAAGGCAGTCAGCCCGTCTTCTGAGGTTACAAAGAGCTGGCCGGTTTCCGGAATGACCACGGCAGCTCCTTCGATGGGCTGCTGCGAAAAACCGTCCAGTACCTGAGGCTGAATGTATCCGTAGTGTCGGATGGTTTGCACAGCAGGGCTGAAAGCGTCAATTTGTTTATGGACAAACTGATCAAAAGGAATGAAGCTGATTACATACACGATGACTATGAAACAGGCCAGGGCAAGAATGGAAACCAAAGCCCGGATATTGACCTTGAACTGTGAACTCCATATATTACGATTTTTCATAGGATACACACCTCCGATACATTCTATTCAGAGGCTTTGAGAGGTAGACACATTGAATATAAACAAATAAATTATTCATATAGGGAGGCGTTTGGATGGATCAATCATTTGAAGACAAAAGGAAATCAGCAGAGATATCGAACACAACCGGTGCGGATGCCAAAATCCTGATAATCAGAAGTGACAGTTTGGAGGTGGGAATCTGTCCTGAAGTTGGTGCTTCGATTGAAGCTCTGCGGTATAACCTGAATCAAGAATGGGTGGATGTCATGCGCCCCACTCCAAAAGAAGCGATTGACCATAAAAGCCCTGGAAATTTTTCTTCCTTTCATCTGGTGCCCTATTCCAACAGGATAGAAAATGGGCTTCTTCATTTTAAGGGAGAGTCCTATCAGCTGAAAATCAATGGTTCAGACGGGCACACCATACACGGCGCAGGGTGGGAGCATTCCTGGAAGGTCTTGTCCTGCACTGAACAGGAAATTCGAGTCGGTCTTGACAGCCGGGATATTGAAGATATCAACTGGCCCTTTCCCTTTTCAAGCATCATGATCTTTCGCGTGGAGGGCAATGTGTTCACCATGGGTATCATGGTAAAAAACGAAGGTCAGGAAACCATGCCTGTGGGCTTTGGAACCCATCCTTACTTTTCCAAAAAGCTGACAGAAGAGGATGACCGGGTCATCGTCAAGCTGCCTGTAAAGGGTCTCTATCCCGGAGATACGCCGATCCCTGCGGGAGCCTGGGTTAACCTTCCACCAGAGCTGGATTTCTCCACAGAACGAGCCCTGGATAACGCTCAGTTTGTAGACAACTGTTTCCGGGCAGCACCAGGCAGTACGGTGATTAAATGGCCGGGCAGCGGCGTCACCATGACCATGGAAGCAGACGACGTATATGAAAACATCATCTTGTATACCCCGCTGGGAAAAGACTTCTTTGCCATTGAGCCGGTTACCAACTGCAACAACGGTTTCAACATGGCAGAGAAGGGTGTTCAGGACACAGGTACCCTTTACTTGAAGCCCGGCCAGGAAGCAGGCGGAGAAATTCGAATAAAAATTACATATGACCCGAATTAATTGACAAAATGTGTAATTTGTTGTATGATACCAGTAACTTATCAGGAATCCAAATAACATATTTATCATGCGGTATACAAAAGGAGGGCTTTTTTATGAGCTTGAAAGCTTTGGAATCCCGTATCCGACAGATGCAGAAAGATTTGGATCGGTTAACCGTGGATAAGAGTACTTTCTCCGGCGGCGATATTCTGAAAGTGAGTAAGAAGCTAGATGACCTCATCGTTGAGTATACCAAGGCAATGATCAGCAATTAGTTGACAACATGTTAATTCAGATTGAAAGACCGGGTGCACCCGGTTTTTTCTTGGATGGCAAAAACGAGTCCTGTAATGGCTGCATTCATTATGGATGGTTGTCCGGCACTCTTGAAACGTAACGCAAGCGGATCGTGAATGATTCATTCCGGAGGATATAATTTGAAAACAATTGCGTTTATCGATACGGAAATTGAATATGACACCGGCAGGGTCCTTGATACAGGCGGTATCAAGGAGAATGGCAGTACCCTTCACTCCAACCGGAAAGCTGATTTCATTCAATTCCTAAACGATATACATTATATTTGCGGCCATAATATTATTAACCATGACTTGGTGTATTTAACCGACATACTTCAGCCTGAGGATACAGGCCGGGAATTTATAGACACACTGTTTCTTTCTCCGCTTCTATTTCCAGCCAAGCCGTATCATGCCTTGCTAAAAGATGATAAATTATTGGCAGAAGAGCTCAATAACCCTCTAAATGATTCCATAAAAGCAAAGGATCTCTTCTATGATGAGGTCTCTGCTTTTTTGCGGTCTGATGAGCAATTGAAGCAGATTTTTTTTACACTGCTTAAGGATAAAATGGAGTTTCGTGCTTTCTTTTCCTACCTTGACTACCAAGTAGACAACATCGATATAGAAGAGGTTATACATCAGCGATTCCATGGCAAGATATGTGAGAGGGCTAATGTAAGCAAT
>DURK01000156.1 GCA_012837325.1 Clostridiales bacterium | reverse complement strand
TTCCTGTTTACTCGAAGGGGTGCATGGTGCTCGCTATCCGTCTGACCGCGGGACGGCATCCACAATGCCCTCCCGTCTGCAAGGGAAGAGCTCCCCTTACCTTCAATCTGATCCATTTTCCCCTGTACAGCGCTCCTCCATGACCAGATCAACACCGCAATAAAGAGTAGAACATTAATCAGAGAAATAAGCAGTAATACAGGATCATCCGGCGGAACATGAGGATAGTCATCCTTGATCATCCGATCCAGAACCACATAGGTATTGACAAATATGGTAAAGGAAGCAGCACCAAAGAAGGCCAGGCTCCATTTGTCTCTGGTCAGGATAAAAATCACAAGCAGGAAAAACAAAGCGGGAAACAGGTAGCGTTCATGCATCCGTATGCTAAGCATGAATGTCCCCATGGATAAGACGAGTGCACTGGCATAGGCCAGATGACTGCCTTTCCCCCTCCAATGCAGAAGGGCGGTATACACCACCATGGCAAATAGAAAGAAGTAGCCCCAAATCCGGTAAGGAAAGATAAGGAACACCTCGGAATCCGGTATGGTGTTGGCTCCAATTAAAGCAAAGAAGTTGAAAGCGTTCAATGAGGCGTATTGATACCCCTCTGCCGTCTCCAAATAAAGGTTGAAAATCCAGGAGGGTTCATGATTGACTGCAAAGGGCAGAATGATGATGATACCGGTTACAATCCCATACACTGCAGTTTTGATAAACAGCTTCAGGTCTCTTCGCTTAACCAGCTCATAGAAGACCACCGGCAGAAAAATCAAGCCCTGTGGCTTGGTAAGAACGGCTGCGGCAAAAGGGAAGGCGCATAGCTCAGGCCTGGGGGAATACAAGAGGAAAAATCCTAAAGCAAGAAACAGCAGGAGAAAGGAATCAATCTGCCCCCAGGCTGCAGAGTTGATTAGAACTGCCGGATTGAAGACGTAGATGGCGGCAGGCAAAACAGTCCAGCAGCCTGGCAGCCTGCTCTTTGCCAGCCTGTACAGCAGATAACCTGTTATCAAATCCGCGATGATGGAGGGCAGCTTCAACAAAAGCAGAAAGAGCGGCCCTGCACCGTTCAGTCCCAGAACCTCGCCGATTTTCCCCACAAGAAACAGGATATAGATATAAAAGGGAGGATAGTCCAGAAAAAAATCCCCCTGGTAAATATGAAACAAATCTTCTGCTGCCTTCTGTGACCAGAAGCGAAACAGGCCGATATCCGTCGAAAAGCCTTCAATGGATAGAGCAAGAACAACCCGCACAATAAAACCAAGAGCCAATACCCAGCGGATTGTGTAAGGGCTGAACCTGCCTGACAGGTTGATTCGTTGCTTTTGCAGACGATAAAAGCCAATCACTGCCAGGGTAAAAGTCAAATAAGACAGGACTGCGATAATCTTCAAAGAAACCCTTCCTTTGCTTCAATAAAATTATTCATCTCTGAAAACGATCATCTTGCTGCCCGCAAAATTGACAGCCATGGAGCAAAGCACAGCCCCAATTTTAGCCGGATAGACCGAAAGGCCTGCTCTTGTTTCCAATAAATTCAATACCAGGGTAGACAGCCCCAGGGATACCAGATTGACCAGCACAAATTTGACAAACTGAGCCGGGCGGCTTCTGCCCTTCTTTTGAAAGGTCCAGAATCGGTTTAGTAAGAAGCTGTTGATGACACCGCAGGAATAGGATATCACATGGCTGACAGCAGCATGTAAGCCAAATGCCATGGTCAACAGCGTAAATACCAGAAAGTCCACACCGGTATTCAAAAACCCAACCAGACCAAATTTCATCAATTGCTGCAGCTCAATTTTCTTCTTCATCTTCCCTGAACCCGATTTCCTCTTTTACAATATATAGGGGCCGCCCCTTCACTTCCTCATAGATTCTTCCGACATATTCACCCAGGATACCCAGAATGAGGAGAATAATACCGTTAAAGACCAGATTAACAGCAATCAGGGAAGCCCATCCGGCCGTCGTGCTGTCAGTAAACAGCTTCTGGTAGAGAACATACAGCAGATAGAGAAAGCCCGAGAAGGAAAGCAGAAAGCCAAGATAAGTCGCCAGCTTGAGAGGCTTGTAGGTAAAGGAAAAGATCCCGTCTGATGCAAATTTCAGCATCTTTTTCAAAGGGTATTTGGTTTCTCCTGCCCAGCGTTCGTCTCTGACATACTCCACCGCGACCTGTCTGAAGCCTACCCAATTAATCATGCCCCGCAGAAAGCGATTTTTCTCATTCAGCTTTTTCATGGCATCACAGACCTTGCGGTCAATCAATCGAAAATCCCCTGTGTCCTTGGGAATCTTGTCATTGGTTAATGCTCCGAGAATTCGATAAAAAAGATATGCGGTTGCTTTTTTGAAAATGGTTTCCCCATGCCGCTTCAGACGCTTTCCGTAAACCACCTCATATCCTTCCCGCCATTTTTCCAGCATGCGGAGAATCACTTCAGGCGGATCCTGAAGATCGGCGTCAATGATGACAATGGCTTGTCCACTGGCATAATCCATTCCGGCGGTGACAGCAATCTGATGTCCAAAGTTTCTGGAAAAATCAATCAGGCGGATGTTGGAATCTGTTTTTGCCAGCTGGGATATGATTTGTGCCGAACGGTCTCTGCTGCCGTCATTTACAAACAAAAGCTCATAGGATTCCCCGCTTTGATCCATCACTGTTTTTAAACGACGGTAGGTTTCCTGAATGACCTCCTCCTCGTTATACATGGGGATTACAACCGAACAAACAACTGAGCTCATTTGACATCCTCCGTTTTCAATAGCGTTTTATGAAATGTAAAATGATTGAAAGTCTGCTGCTCTTACAGTATAGCATAGAAAGAAATGATTACCAATGATAACCACTTGATTTTTATGGGAAATGGATTGTGAGAAGCAATGGATCTGAATTGTAAAAGGAGCACATGTCGTCATATGCTCCTCTTACAGTTTATTCTCAAATGGGTGACTGCTTACTTAGTAGGTCTTGCTCTTATCATAACTGCTCTTGCTCTTGTACATGGAATAGCTTGCACCCGCTTCATGCATCTGGGAATCATAAGAGGTGTCAATCACC
>DURK01000155.1 GCA_012837325.1 Clostridiales bacterium | reverse complement strand
TGAAACCTGCTTCGGATTCAGGAAAACTGGTTGGAGTTACAATGCCGACAAAGTCCCTCCAGAGATGGAATGAGGATGGTGCCAACGTGAAGGCTGCCTTGGAGGAAAAGGGGTACACAGTTGACCTCCAGTATGCCGACAACAAACAAGATGTACAGAACAGCCAGATTGAAAACCAGATCACCATGGGATGCGATGTTCTCGTCATTGCTTCCATTGACGGCGGTGCACTCGGAGGCGTTCTCAAACAGGCCAAGGACGCAGGCATCCCGGTTATTGCATACGACAGACTGATCACCAACACTGACAAATGCGACTATTATGCCACGTTTGACAACTATGGCGTAGGAAAGATGCAAGGCGAGTTCATTGTCAGTGCTCTTGGCCTTGACCAAGGCGAAAAGGGGCCCTTTTCTCTAGAATGCTTTGGTGGTGACCCAGGCGACAATAACGCAGGGCTGTTTAACCAAGGTGCCATGGATGCTCTACAACCATACATAGACAGTGGTGTGCTTGTGGTGAAATCCGGTCAGACCAAATTTCCAGACCAGATTGCCATTACCAACTGGGAGTCCAAGGGAGCACAAGACAGGATGGATAATCTGTTAACAGCCTACTATGCAGACAGCAACATCGATGTTGTTCTTTCGCCAAATGACAGTCTTGCCCAAGGCATCGTCGCTTCGCTGTTGTCCGCCGGATACGGCTCGTCTTCCAAACCTTTCCCAATCCTTACCGGACAGGATTGCGATAAAATTAACGTAGGCCAGATCATACGCGGCGAACAGTCCATGTCCATCTTCAAAGATACCAGGATCCTCGCAAATCAGGTTATCGCAATGACCGACGCGATACTAGCTGGACAGGAAGTACCCACAAACACCACTTACCACAATGGTGTCATCGATGTTCCTTCCTATAACTGCGAAATTCAATTTGCCAACAAAGACAACTGGAAAGAGCTGCTCGTTGACAGCGGTTATTACACTTTATCCGATATACCAGGTGCGGAGTAAGCTTTTCTTACCCATGGCGGCAGGATCCTGCCGCCATTTAAACGCTAATAATCCAACCATCTACGTTCTTATAAAGGAGCAGACGAATGGCCGAATATCTATTGGAAATGGAGAAAATTACGAAGGAATTTCCTGGCGTTATTGCTCTTAGTGATGTAACCTTTCGAGTAAAAGAAGGCGAGATACATGCTCTTGTTGGAGAAAACGGAGCCGGTAAATCCACTTTGATGAATGTTTTAAGCGGAGTCCTTCCATACGGCTCCTATACCGGACAAATCATCTTCAAGGGGGCGGAATGCAGATTTCGAAACATACGGGACAGCGAAGCAGCGGGTATTGCGATCATCCATCAGGAGCTGGCGCTCAGCCCCTATATGACCATTGCTGAGAACATTTTTTTAGGCAACGAAAGGGCCAGCAATGGAGTGATCAATTGGGATGAAACCAATAGAGAAGCCGTCAAGCTAATGAAAAAAGTCGGTCTCAATGAAAAACACACAACTCAAACAAGGAATATCGGCGTTGGCAAACAGCAGCTCGTAGAGATCGCCAAGGCATTATCAAAAAACTGCGAGCTGCTGATCTTGGACGAACCGACAGCAGCACTGAACGACGAGGATTCCGGTCACCTTCTCAATCTATTACAGACACTGAATAAAGAGCACGGAATGACATGTATATTGATATCGCATAAGATCCACGAAGTGATAAGAATCGCACACAGCATCACAATTTTGCGGGATGGTAAGACCATCGGCACTTTGGACAACACAGAGCGCGTCAGCGAAGGACGGATTATAAAGGATATGGTAGGCCGCGAGCTTACGGATCGTTTCCCCAAGCATATTCCCAAGATTGACGGTATCGGTTTTGAAATAAAGAACTGGGTTGTACATGATCCTCTTGATGAGGAAAGGGTGGTCATAGAAGATGTCAGCATGTACTTCAGAAAGGGCGAAATTGTTGGGCTTGCAGGCCTGATGGGTGCGGGCAGGACAGAGCTTGCAATGAGCGTATTTGGCAGAGCATATGGGAAACGGATAAGCGGGACACTTATCAAGGATGGGAAGGAGTTAACCCTGCGCAATATAGGCCAGGCTATCGCCAGTGGAATTGCTTATGTTACCGAAGACAGAAAAACAGCAGGTCTGGTACATATACATGATATCAAAAGAAACATTACCCTGGCGAATCTAAAAGCAATTGCAAGACATTACATCATAAATGAAGATGAAGAAATCGTTGTGGGAAAGGATTACAAGGAGAGGCTTGATATCAAGGCGGTCAGTGTTTTCCAAAGGGCGGGCAACCTTTCAGGGGGAAACCAGCAAAAGGTCGTGCTGAGTAAATGGATCTTTGCCAATCCTGATGTGCTGATACTCGACGAGCCAACAAGGGGAATCGATGTCGGCGCAAAGTATGAGATTTACAAGATCATCCTTCAGCTGGCGAGTGCCGGGAAATGCATCATCTTAATTTCTTCAGAGCTTCCGGAAATTTTAGGACTTACTGACCGCCTGTACATTATGAATGAAGGCCGTGTTGTAGGAGAAATGATAACCGCTGAGGCTACTCAGGAAAGCATTATGACCACAATAATAAGAAGTTCGGCAGGGTGATAGGGGGAGAAAGATGAACGGAATAAAGGAATTTATGGATCGTAATATGAGACAATACGGTATGATCATAGCCTTGATCGTTATTATCGTCTTTTTCGGAGTCGTGACAGGGGGCAAGCTGATTTGGCCTAGAAACATCGGGATGTTGGTACGCCAGAACGCCTATGTTCTGATACTGGCCATAGGAATGATGCTGTGTATATTGACCGGCGGCAACATCGATCTTTCCGTGGGCTCACTGGTAGCACTGGTCAGTGCGATGTCAGGGTTGATGACCACAATCTTGGGTTTGCCGTCCTGGCTGGCAATTATAATAAGCGTAATGACCGGCCTTTTGGCAGGAATGTGG
The DNA here is from genome assembly GCA_012837325.1 of Clostridiales bacterium. GTDB lineage: Bacteria > Bacillota > Clostridia > Caldicoprobacterales > DTU083 > DURK01. The sequence continues at coordinate 8,381 of DURK01000155.1, read as the reverse complement.
CAAGGCTTTTGGATCGCCTTTGTAAAGGTACCGCCATTTATTACGACATTGGCAGGGATGCTTGTCTTTCGGGGCTTAAACAATATGATCCTGGACGGAAAAACCCTGCCTCTCTCAGGCTTGTACATCACGATTGGGACAGGTTCCGTCCCTGATATTGCTCCCAATACTGTGCCGGATTTTTTGGGTATCGGAGATTTGCTGCAATTACAGAACAAACCGGAATTTTTGAATGCCACAATGCTTGTTGCCGGTCTTCTGTTATCCGCGGTTTATGTTTTGTATGCCATTTTCAACAGAAAAAGCAAACAACTGAGAGGATATGAGGTGCCTCCTCTTAGAGTGGTTGTTGGAAAAACGGCAGCCTTCTTTATCGTAATCAATTTATTCTCCTACTGGCTGGCCATGGATGATGGCCTGCCCATCATGCTGATTTTACTGGCTGCCCTATATGCAATCTACACGTTTATAGCTACCAAGACAATACCAGGACGGCACCTATACGCTATGGGAGGAAATATCAAAGCGGCGGAGCTTTCCGGGGTCAACACCAGAAAAATGATGTTTTTTGTATACGCAAATATGGGGTTTTTAGCGGGTATTGCAGCTGTAGTGACGGCTGGCCGAAGCATGTCCTCTTCACCTAATGTCGGAGTGAACTTTGAGCTTGACGCCATTGGTGCATGCTTCATCGGCAGTGCATCTGCATACGGAGGAATCGGAACGATATGGGGGGCTGTTGTGGGTGCCTTTATCATGGGCGTCATGAATAACGGCATGTCTATGATCGGTTTTGATGTCTTTTTACAGTCTGTCGCAAAAGGACTGGTGGTACTGCTTGCTGTGGCATTTGATATGTACTCGAAATCAAAATCCAGACTCAGCTAGGTTATATCAATCTTATTGATCCTTCTCTCATACCCATCCTTGCCTTTCGCTTCGAAATGATGAGAACCCTTGCAGTGCAAGGGTTCTCATCATTTTCATTAAAATTGTCAGCAAAGCTCACTTTGGTTTTTCAATTGCTCAGTTCGTTGAAAAAGCAATGGGGTCTGTTTCAAATATTGTTGCAAAGGTATCCGGATTTATGATATGAAAGACCAGCTCAATGTCTTCAATCTTTTCAATACCATTGTCCTCCAGATCACTTGACAGAATGGTTATGTCACTGAGAGCCATCCTGCCATCATTCACCGTGGAAGAGAAATAAGGTGTTACCATAAATCCATTGATGGACATGTTGTCGCATTGCACGATGATATTCTCGCCGTAATTGTTCTCAATAAACAGCAACACTCCGGCACCCCAAAAGCTGTCTTCTTCCACATATCTGCCGATGATACGAATACCATCCTGGTTGAACAGTTCTTTTCCATCATCCATAGCCGGCTGTTCTACAGTCCCATAGGCGGATGTCTGGATTTCAATTTCATCTGTATCAAACAAAGTGCTGTAGCTGTCATCTTCAAACACGTGGAAGCTGACTACAATATCAGAAATCGTTTTGATCCCTGCAGCTTCCAGTTCAGTTGAAGAAAGATAAATGGTTTCATTTGCTTTTTTGCCAGCAGCGACAGAGCTTGAAAACAGGTCTGTAATCATGTAATTGTTGACAATCAGACTATTGCACTGCACACCCAGATTGTCCTCTGTATTGTTCTCGATCAGCACCTGAAGACCGATGCCCCATATCGGATCATCCACCAGTTTTTTTGCAGTGATCACCAACCCATCCTGATCCAGCAAAATGGTTTCTTCTATTGTAACATCTGGATCCTCGGCAACATCCTGGTCTTCTGGTTCTAACGAAGGTGTGGATGGTTCCTCCGTTGATGTTGACGGTGAATCATTGTCCTTGATTGGTGTTTGTGTCGGGCTCTCAAAGCAAGCAGAAAGAGAAAGCACAAGAATACAAACCAGCATAAGTCCAAGAAATTTCTTCATCATTTCATTATCCTTTCGGTTCCCAAATCTTTAAAATTACGATACTGACAGGTTATCTGGTTTTTCTTGCTTCTTATGGGTAATCGTAGCAATCAGGAAAACAACTGCAAATATAAGGCAAAGAACACCCCATATAACCAAGTCCGTAAAGATTCCTTTAGAAGTAACACCTATAATACCAGCAAGAGCATACAAAATCAAACATACAATGCCTCCGCCTTTGCTGCTTCGGGCTGCAATGGCAACAATTCCTGCAATCAGCATGAGAATGGCAACAAACATTCCAGCACTTCCGCTGGTTCCGCCCTCATCTATTAAAGCATCGCCAATCGAAGCTGCGCAGGACTGGAACAGAATAACAGAAGTAAGAACAATACTGACAATACCAATAATTAATTTTGCTGTTTTCATTTCCTTCCTCCTCATAATTTGTTCTCCATCAGATCCGATCCAAGCTGACAATAGATAAATGCTGTACTTATGCTATCCCTCCTCACCTTTTTCCTTTAGCACAACAAATTTCGACAACTTTATTCCCTTGCTGATTTCTGTAACATATCCCTTGTTGATGCCGGATAACTCAACAAGCTGCTTTACGGTACGACCGCTGCGTTTGATTTCCTGTGCATACTTGATGCCAAAAAGGTTGATCTGGCAGACAGCCTCGTTGCGCCGGGCATTTTCATACATGCTGCGGAGCTTACTCGCAAGTTCATAATCGTCCAATAAGAGCCCTCCTTTTGTTAATGCAATTAGCTGATTGCAATTAGCATTATACAAGATTTCGGGCAGCACTTTTCCCCTTATTTGTGGGAAAATTGAAAGAATTAACTGAGTTCCTCCTCACCATGTTCACACAACCACTCGTTGACAGTATCCACTGAAGAAATCCCCTGGTTAATTGCTATAATGATAATGGCATCTCTTTTTTTCTTTGGATATAAGGCTGACAGTCCATAAAGCATCAATGCTCTTTGTGTCTCTTTCAATGTCATATTCATTGCAATAAAAATCCGCAGCAGCTTGTCCCTGTTTGTGGTGCGGCGTTCACCGCTCAGTAGTTTATAACCATATTTCTGCGGCAAATCCGCCTTCTGAAAAATGTCCTGTCTTTTTAACCGCTTCCGACTGATAAGGGTGTCCATATATGCAGAGAATCCATGGAATTGTCCGGAAAGATAGTTGTGACTGTATGACTCAATATCGTCCTTTTTCGCACTCTTTAAGACATTGATGAGATGAGTGGTACTGTCTTGTTTCATCAAAAAACCCCATTTTACAAGTGGTAAGAGACTATGCTAAGATTATAGTGTATTTATGTCAAATAAACAAGCAATAACACATTTTATGTACGAAAAGCATGTGCAGCTGCCATATGAGGTACAGGTATGAAATTAGAAACGCAATTGAGACTATCCTATTATAAGAAGATTGCCATTGTGGATGAAGAGCGCGATGTTCAGCTTGTTCAACATACGGAAAGCGGTAAGGTATTTGTGTTGAAAGCGCTCCATATCTACGATGCAGGCGTGTTTTCATACTTGATGGAAAACCCATCAAAGGGCACCCCCAGCATTATTGAGCTAATTGAGGATGATGATACACTTTATGTGATAGAGGAATATATCTCCGGAAACTCATTACGGGAAATTCTTCAATCAAGCGGACCTTTGTCTATAGAGGAAGCCGTGGAATACATTGACCAGTTATGTAATATACTCCGTCCTCTGCACAGGCTCAATCCTCCAATTGTACACAGGGATATCAAACCGTCTAACTTGATTGTCACACCTGATGGAGTTGTCGTTTTGATTGATTTCAATTCTGCAAAAGAAAGTGAATGCAGCAAAAATCAAGATACCGTTCTAATCGGTACCGCCGGATATGCGGCACCGGAACAATACGGTTTTTCCGTATCCAAACCAACCACAGATATATACGCCTTAGGAGTATTGCTCAATGAACTGATGACCGGGCAATTGCCCAATCAGGAGCTCTATAAGGGACCCTTGGAACCGGTCATCAGAAAATGTACGCAAATGGATCCAGGCCAGCGATATCAAACAGTTGACCAATTGCAGCAGGCCTTGCGTCAGGTGCTGCCGAAGAGCAAGGTTAAGCCGGGATTTCGCGGCTGGCTGCCGCCCGGCTTTCGAAGCAGCAATCCCTGGATTGCAGCTGCTGCATCCCTTTGGTATTTGTTCTTTACAGCACTCAGCCTATCATTGGAATTGGAGGATGCTCATGGTGCCGAATTGACATTAAATCGGGGATTTCTTCTATTTCTTTTCCTCTCGGAAACGCTCCTTATCGGTAACTATCGAAACATTTGGGCACAGCTCCCGCTTGCCAAAAGCGAGAAGCTCCTGATTAAAACAACCGGCATTCTACTTTGGTCATTTTTATTATTGATTGGCTCCTTCATACCTCTGGTTATGATAACAAGCTATTTGTTTCGCTGAGTAAAAGCGCAGTTAAAAGTTCATGACTTTGCTATAAAGTATTCCTGCTTTGGTCTTAACCGTGTTGATAAAATTGATTGCCTGTGTTTTATCTGTAAAAAGCGTGATTCCCTATGGTGGTCAAGTATTGCCTGGTCCTTACAATCCAGGAACCGGATGCCTTCTTCGGATTAAAGAAGTACAGTGCACTGCCAACAGGCTTGCTGCCCCAGTAAGCCGCTTCCGCCGCTTTCATGCAGGAAGCACTTGGGGTATTGTAGATGGAGCCATCCGATACCGGGCTGAACTGAGGAACGCTGCCGGTATATTCAAAGATAACATTATAAACGGTATTGGGGAAGCCGGGTGATGCCACCCGATTCATCACGACATTGCCTACTGCCACCTGACCTTGGTAGGGCTCTCCCTGGGCTTCAGCATGAATAATTCGGGCAAGCCAGTAGATGTTGTCCCTGTCCCTTTGTGTAACAGTGCTTCGATTCACTGCAGCAGCACCACTGCTTTGATTTCCAAACAATGCGGTTCGGGTTTGTTGGCCGACTATGCCGTCCACCAATAATCGGTTATCCCTTTGAAAGCGGATGACCGCATTTTGGGTAATGGTGCCAAAGTAGTCTGTGGTTCTCCAATGAGTAAAATAGCCACGATTTTTCAATTCCTGTTGAACCCGGGTAACCTCCGGACCCCTGCTGCCCAATCGAAGCAGCCCGGCAGCAAAGGCTTCCCCCGCCGGGAGTACCAGCATAACCGCCAGCACCAGCATGACCATGCTTCTTCTAAACCATTGTGACTGACTCAATTTATATACAAAGCCACAATTCTTCCTATCCATGAATAAACCCCCTAATGTCTATATTATGTCAACTTAATGTGGTTCATTATAGATTCAATCTCAGGAGGTGTCAAAATAAGCTGGCAGGCCTTATTTGTACTATGAAGAGAATATGAAGGAAATATTACTTTTCTGTAACAAATTCAAAGGATTTCGCATGCATACCATATTCAGGATAAAAAACAGGCAGGAGAAGACCCGAAAAAAAGAAGAGCCTTTTTCAGGCTCTTCCAATCGCTCTGGTTCCTATTTCATTTTCGTAATTTACCTGTCATACATTTTCCTGTCTAACCCGATCAGGTGACAGCGATACCCGTTACAGCAGGCCGTTTGGAATTATTCCTGTTCATTCTCCAGTTTGGACTGCTCGATTACCTTGGCACTGATATTGCGGGAACTTCTTCGTAACGGACAAATTCCAGTTTGAAGCTGCCTCTGGCCTGGGTCATGGAACGTAAATCCGTAGCATACTTTGTCATTTCTGCCTGGGGAACTTCTGCTACGACCTCTTGCAGGCCATTGCCCAGCGGATTCATACCCAGAATTCTGCCTCTGCGTTTGTTTAAATCACCGATGATATCACCCATGTAATCGTCGGGGACAATCACCTCAGCTCTCATGATCGGCTCAAGCAGTACCGGGTTTGCATTCTCCAGCTTCTTATATGCAAGAGAAGCAGCAATTTTGAAAGCCATCTCAGAGGAGTCAACACTGTGATAGGAGCCGTCGTTAAGAGTCGCTCGAATTCCAACCATGGGATATCCTGCAAGAACACCAACGGGCAAAGCTTCCCGCAGACCTTTTTCTACAGCCGGGATGTACTGTCTGGGTACAACCCCTCCAACAATCTTATCGACAAACTCAAATTCCTGTTCGGTATCGGGCAGGGGCTCAAAATCAATCCAGACATGACCAAACTGCCCATGACCACCGCTCTGCTTTTTGTGTCTGCCTTCCGCTCTTAAAGGTTTGCGGATGGTCTCGCGGTATGGAATCTTAGGCTCCTTATAGGCAGCACCAACGCCGAATTTATTTTGAAGGCGTTTTGAAATAATCTCAAGATGCATTTCGCCTACGCCGGAGATTAACATCTCACCGGTTTCCGGATGTTTTTCAACGGTAAAGGTGGGATCTTCTTCTGTCAGACGGTAGAGGCCCGCGAATACCTTATCCTCCTCCCCCTCCTTCTGAGATAAGACGGCAAGAGAGATGGAGGGCTCAGGGAAGCGGATCCCTTCGTAAATAACAGGATTGGACTGGTCGCACAGGGTGTCTCCTGTCATGGTTGTCTGCAGCTTTGCCACTGCTGCGATGTCGCCGCTGACCACCTTATCGATAGACTCCTGCTTCTTTCCTCTGAGCAGATAGAGGTTGTTAATCTTTTCGTTCTTTTCCCTGTTGGGGTTGTATACCGATGTACCCGAGATCAGCTCACCAGACAAAACCTTGAAAAGGGACAGCTTGCCGACAAAGGGGTCAACCACTGTTTTGAATACCAGGGCGGAAAAAGGCTCGGAAGCGGAGCAGGTTCTCTCAACCGGATCCTTGGTTGACGGATGCTCACCGGTTTCACTGCCGCATTCCCCTGGAGCAGGAAGGTAACCTACGATGGTATCCATGAGTGTGGTTACACCCTGGTTGTTTACTGCGGAACCGCAGACAACCGGTACCACATCACCACACACAACCCCTTCCCGTACAGCTGTGCGAATCTCCTCTTCAGAAAGATCTTCTCCGGAGAAGTATTTCTCCATCAAATCCTCACTGGTTTCGGCAGCAGCCTCTACCAGCATGGTGCGGATGGGCTCAACCACATCCATCATGTTTTCGGGTATGGGAATCTCAACCTGGTCTTTACCTTTAAACTGCACGGCCTTCATGGCTATGACATCCACATAGCCGGCAAACTGGCCGCCTTCCATAATCGGTACCTGGAAGGGTGCGATGGCAGTGCCGTATAAATCCTTCAATTGATCAATGACTTTATTGAAGTTGGCATTTTCCCGATCCATCTGATTGACAAAAATAATCTTTGGAATTCCGTATTCCTTGCAATAGTCCCAGGCTTTTTCCGTGCCCACGATGACGCCGGAAACCGCACCAACCACGATGCAGGCGCTGTCCACTACGCGAAGGGCACCTGCCATTTCGCCCACGAAATCGAAGTAGCCGGGAACATCAATTACATTCAGCTTATGTTGATTCCATTCCAGCGGAGCAACGGCTGCACTAATGGAAATATGCCTTTTTATTTCTTCCGGATCATAGTCAGTGGTGGTGGTTCCATCTTCGACCCGTCCGAAGCGATCGGTTGCCTTGGCATTGAACAGCATGGCTTCTGTCAGGGTTGTCTTCCCTTCACTGCCGTGACCAATGATCCCGATATTGCGAATTTTGTCGGTTGTATAGTTCTTCATCAACATTCCCCCATTCATTATTATCAGACATACTTGTGGTAAACCAGAAGCGATCCAGGATTTCAGTACAAAAGTCAGCCTAATATGTACAATTCGATAAGAATCCTGATTTCCCTTCTTCATTGTAACATATTTCACAGTAAATTGAAGATTCAATTAAGAATATTTTACGATACTTCATGCTAAATTATACCAAGACTTCCGGATGATGCACATTTCTTGACTTTTCACCTGGAGAAAGATACAATTTTAGAAATCAAAACAGTGGAGGGGAAGGAATTGAAACGTATATTGGTTGATCTGGGTCAGCGGTCCTATCCCATTTATATTCATGATAACTGGAACGCTCTTTTTCAGAAAGCCTTTCCCTGCCTGAATAAGGGTGTCAGCCTGAATCAAAAAAAGGTACTGATCATTACAGATGAGCATGTGTACGGTTTGTATCATCATTTTGTGGAAGAAAACCTGAAGTCATGGGGTGCGGAGGTTCACACTGCGGTGGTTCTGCCGGGAGAAGCCTCCAAGAGCCTGCAGCAGGCGGAAGAGCTGTACACAACAGCATTGGAGGCAAATTTGGACAGGCATTCCATAATCGCTGCCTTAGGCGGCGGAGTGATTGGTGACCTTGCCGGTTTTATCGCTTCTACCTATATGCGCGGCATTCCCTTTATTCAGATCCCTACCTCCCTGCTGGCGCAGGTAGACAGCAGCGTCGGAGGCAAGGTC
>DURK01000154.1 GCA_012837325.1 Clostridiales bacterium | reverse complement strand
TGGCTGCGGAACTAGGATTTGAACCTAGACAATACGAGTCAGAGTCGTAGGTGCTGCCGTTACACCATTCCGCATTATGATCATAATCTGACGACAGAGATTATTATAACCAGATGAGCAGCAAATGTCAATATCTTTTTCTAAAGATCCCGAGATGCCGTCGGCCTAAGATTTAATACCCGCCCCTCGGCAGGTGGGATACCTGTTGCAGACTTCTAACTTCCCCTGAAAACGGGGCATGTTATCGACCTGCAAACCCGGATTCCCGTGGTTAATCTGTGGGTTAAAACATTAGGATAACGCGCACCCCAGGAAATCTTCTATCTTTATCTTAACCCAATCCTGTGTCCATTTCAAGGCCAAATTCCAACTTATTCGTAAGGACACGTTGTTTTTTTACAAAATTTTAGCCCGTCTCATGCTGGGTTCAATCGTATCTTAGCAGGTCGGGCTATTATATGGAGAGAATCTGTATTGCACCGTGTTCCAGGTGATCACAATTCGGGCAGGTGTACAAGTGTATACAGCAATTGTCACCAGTGGTTGTGGTTTCATTGTTAAGAACGAAGATATTCTTTTCCAAATAGGGGCTGTAGGGTTCGTTATAATCCTCCAGTTTTCCGGCTTGTATCATAAACATACCACAATTACTGCATTGTATCTGCTTATCATACAATCCATTGCAAACAGGGCAGATTTCACTCATAAGCCTTCTCTTTGCCTGTCCTGGGATAGCGGTGCCATTCTGCTGCAGGGTCCATTATTCCAATGTATACACGTATCACATCTTACCGGTTCATCTTCATAATCCCAGGTAGTCAATGCAGCAATCTTAGAGCAATACTTCCCGCATACCGAAGCTGCATGAGACATTTGTTCCTGGGTAAATATGTTGATCATGCTCATGCTGTTTGTACCTCCCTGGTCAGCTGTCGGATTAGGAAACCTGTTACTATTATTGGTATCAAATCATGAAACTATTCAGACAATTCCCTGCCTGCCTGATCTCATGCAAGAATATTCCCTTGGGCTTCATTGGCAACGGAAGCAGACCATTTCCCGCAGCGATCACCCCATCTCGTTTTAATGATTCCATCAGAGGAAAACTCCACAATTTCACAAAGATTGGCACACCCATTGCAAGAGAAGGACCTGGCGGCAAACTGCCCCTTAATGGCATGAAAACCTCTGAACTTGCTTGTCTTTGTCCTTCTGACCTCCTTATGCGCTAAAATCGCTGCTCCCAAGGCCCCCATAACATCATAATGCTCCGGAACGATTACCGGCTGACCCAATGCTTCTTCAAAGGATCTCCGAATTCCTTTATTGGCTGCAACTCCGCCCTGGAAAACAACCTGGGGCAGAATCTCTTTTCCTTTCCCAACATTGTTTAAATAATTACGAACCAACGCCTCACACAACCCCTTTATAATATCCTCTGAGCTGCACCCCATCTGCTGTTTGTGAATCATGTCCGATTCCGCAAATACAGCACAGCGGCCGGCAATACGAACCGGTGTCCGGGACTGAAGTGCCAAACATCCAAATTCCTGGATGGGAATGTTCAGTCTGGCTGCCTGCCTGTCCAGAAAGGACCCGGTTCCTGCTGCACAGACCGTATTCATGGCAAAATCCGAGACCACTCCATTGCGAAGTAAAATAATCTTGGAATCCTGGCCGCCTATTTCCAAAATGGTTTGGGCATCAGGAAAGTACTGCAATACTGCCATCCCATGAGCGGTAATCTCATTCTTAACCACATCTGCATCAACCATGGCTCCTGCCAACCCCCGCCCGCTGCCGGTAGCTCCTACTCCTGCAATGGCGCTTCCCTGAGGCATGGACTGGTAAATCATCTCCAGTCCTTCACTCAGTACGGTGATGGGTTTCCCCTGTGTACGCAGATAAACCTTTTCCACTACCTGGTATTGATCATCCAGCAGAACCAGATTGATACTGACGGAACCTACATCCAAACCAAGAGTCAATTCAAGCTTGTTCATAATCTTTCCCTCTCTTCTGTAACAGTAAGTCAACAAAAGCCTCCAATCTGGTCATATAACCAGCTTCTCCCGTCAGCTCATCCATGGTCAGTGTCATAATCGGAAAATTCAAATCACGGGAAATGGAAGGAAGAATGCTCTCTGCAACGATTTCGGGCATACAGCCAAAGGGCAGGACCTGAATCACTCCATCCAACCCTGCGTCGACATAATGCACCGTGCTTGCAACGGTTTCCCAAGCATGACCACCAATACACAAGTCCAAATACTTTGCTC
>DURK01000153.1 GCA_012837325.1 Clostridiales bacterium | reverse complement strand
TGTCGGTATTGATGTCACCCACATAGAGAAAGGCATTTTTCTCCAGACCGATATCGACAAAGGCAGCCTGCATGCCCGGCAGTACATTGGCTACCCTGCCCCGGTAGATATTGCCTACCACTCTCTGCTGGTTATAATCTTCAATATGCATTTCAACCAGATCGCCTTCCTCGAGAAAGGCCACCCGGATCTGCTCCTGCTGAACATCGATGATAATCTGTTTGCTCACTGAATGCCCCCTAATTTTTCCTTCTCAGCAAGGGAGTTACCCAATCACCGTTTTTACGGAAGTACAAGCCGGTGCGATGAATTGAAACCGATCTGTCCGGCAGCTCCGCCTCGCCGGAATTTCCTTGTGACAGCTCCAACAGCGCATCAACAACGGCTTCCGGCTTCAGACTTCCCTTGCCGCCTACCTTCATAAACAGGTGAAGGACCTCCTTGTTTTCACTGTCTATCCCGACCGTATCCACACTGTCCTTCAGGTTTACGGTGGTTGTTCCCTTTTTCCCCTTTTTCATGACTATAATCTCAGCTGAATTTGAGTATGCGGTCAACGCCTTCTCCCAATCCATTCCTGTTGCTGTGACACGATAATCAGCCCGCTCAATCAGGCTCATAAGAGAAGGGGCTTTCTCGTCCACATCCAGGGCTCCCAGAATGGTAATACCCTTGGGCAGCGCATGGTTGAGCCGCTCCTTCAATACCGGCAGAGACATGGGCTCGGCCAAAATGATGTCCATGTACTCTCCCTGGCTGGTCACACCGACAGGCAAAGCGGATGCAAAGGCCATGGCAGGGTGGGGGTTGAAGCCCTGGGAATAGGCTATGGGAATCCCAGCCCGCCGTACAGCTCGCTGCATGGTACGCATCAAATCCAAATGAGAAATGTATTTCACCCGTTCCTCCCGGGTATATTCCACGATAACACGCATCAGCACAAACCCTCCCCCAGCCTGCGGATCCCGCAGCCGGTACAATCCAGCCTGCAGTCCGGAGTAATCTCTCCCCTTAATGCTCTCTGCCATTCCTGCCATAAAAAGGCTTTGGTGACACCGGTATCAATATGATCCCAGGGAAGAATCTCATGCTGTTCCCTTTTGCGATGGGCATAGAATTCCGGCTTCACCTTGTTCTCTTCAAAGGCTTTCATCCAAGCATCCAGATTGAATTGCTCGGACCATCCGTCAAATACAGCACCGTTTTTCCAGGCCGACAACAGAACCTTGCCCAGGCGCCGGTCCCCCCGTGCAAAAACCGCTTCCAGAAAGCTTACCTCCGGGTCATGCCAGTTGAAGTTTACATGCTTGAGGCGGAGGGTCTTCTTCAAAAATTCCTGTTTTTCCCGAAACTGTTCCATGGTATCCTGCGGTTCCCATTGAAAGGGCGTAAAGGGCTTGGGTACAAAGCAGGAAGCGCTGACCGTAATCTTCAGGCCTCTTTGCCGCTTTTCACGATCTACACGGTAGTAACAATCCGTAACCCTTTTTGCCAGGTCTGCGATTCCCTGTAAGTCCTCTCGGGTTTCGGTGGGCAGGCCGATCATAAAATACAGCTTGACTCCATTCCAGCCGGATTCAAAGGCATCCGTCACGGTCTGAACCAGATCCTCCTCGGTCACTCCCTTGTTGATCACATCCCGCAGGCGCTGCGTCCCTGCTTCCGGGGCAAAGGTCAATCCGGTTTTTCGCACCTTCTGTACCTCCTGAATAAATTCCTTTTCAAAGGAATCCAGACGCAGAGAAGGCAGGGACAGGGCCACCCGTTTGTCTTCAAAACGCTTCATCAGCTGTTTTACCAAATGCTCCAGTTCGGAATAATCGCTGGTGCTCAGGGAGGACAGGGATATTTCCTCGTATCCGGTGCTTTGTACCAGCTTTTCCGCCAATTCCAGCAGCCTTTCCGGGCTCCGCTCCCGAATCGGGCGATAAATCATGCCCGCCTGACAGAACCGGCATCCCCTGGTACAGCCCCGGAACAATTCCAGCATAATACGGTCGTGAACGATATTCATAAAGGGTACAATGATTCGGTCCGGATAGTAGGTCCGATCCATATCATGTACAATGCGTTTACCAACGCGGCTCTGTACTGCATCGGTGTTGGGTGCAACCGAAGCAATCCGGCCATCCTCCAGATAGGTTACATCATAGAAGCCGGGGATGTATACACCGGAAATCTGCGCTGCTCTTTCCAGAAAAGCGCGGCGGCTTTCACCGGAGCCTTTCCACTCCTTGTAGGCATCCAACAGCTCGCCCGTAAGCTCTTCCCCTTCTCCCAATGCGACGATGTCTACGAAATCCGCCAGCGGTTCGGCATTGTATGCACAAGGGCCGCCGACGATGACAAAGGGGTCTTCACCCGTCCTTTGCTCAGCCAGGAGCGGAATCCCGGCCAAATCCAGCATATTCAGTATATTGGTATAGCTCATCTCGTACTGAAGGGTAAAGCCCACGATATCAAATTTTGAAAGCGGGGTTTTGGTTTCCAGGGTAAACAGAGGAATGTCTGCCTGCCGCATTTTTCCCTCCATATCCACCCAGGGGGCAAAAACCCTTTCACAATAGGTGTCCGATCTTTCATTAATCAAATGATATAAGATCTTCATGCCCAAATGGGACATCCCTACCTCATATACATCCGGGAAGGCAAATGCATACCGAATGGAAACCTCCTCCGGGTTCTTTTCCACCATATTGTATTCGTTTCCCATATAACGGACCGGTTTGCTGACCTGTCCCATTATCTTGTCCAATAACAACTTGTCCAAAAAGCAGCCTCCTAGTAATCAATTCTCTTTTATTTTCGACACGAACCGAAAAATTCCTTCTGTTATTTATGAAACAGCCTGCCTACCTGTGTTTGGGCACCAAAGTCCAGCAAGCCGTTTACAATTTCACTTTCATTCAGGATCCCCTTCTCCTTCAGTTGATCATCCAAAACCTGCACATAATGATAACGCTGGGGCACGAACCTTCGGACCACTTCCTTCAAGGGCAGACTGGACAGCACGGCGATATTCCGAATCGGCATACTGCCTTCCCGTAAGAGGGATTCCTTCTTATACGTGATGTCCTTAAGCATTACATAGGTCGCATTTCTTCTCTCTTTGACAGCGGAATAAATCAAGAATCCGGAAAGTATAAACAGAGAGTAGTGAATCACGCGGTAATACAGTCCATACAGACCTGCCGTGGTCAAGCCCGCCGCAAGCAGGATGCCCATGCCGGAGGCAATCCGGGTTGCTCTTTCCAGCCCGATCTGCCGGGATAAGAGTGCCCGAAGGATTCTGCCTCCATCCAGGGGCAGGGCGGGCAGCAGATTAAAACCGGCCAGGATAAGATTAATGTTTACAAAATCCGAATCCGGCATACCATGGGACAGCCAGCCAACCTGAATTCCGCCAAAGTAAAGCAGCAGCAGCAGGACATTGGATAAAGGCCCGGCCGCTGCCACGACGATCTCATGAATGGGACGGCTTTCAAAGAAGCTCTGTATCTTGACGGCACCGCCAAAGGGCAGCAGTTCAATTTCGTTTACCTTCAGGTTCAGCAGCCTGGCAGCGATGACATGGGCCGCTTCGTGGACCAGGAAGATGAAAAAAACAGCGGTAACATTACCGCTTCGTCCCGTTATCAGCAACACAGCCAACAGCAATACCAGCACTTCGCTGATGTGGATATCGATGTCAAATATCCTGCCGATGCGCATCCCTCTTACACACCTCGACCTTCCTTTTCCTGACCGGCCCCGCTGATTTTTTCCAGCGGATCCTCCGGTTTGTCATCCACCCAGATTTGAAAATGCAGGATGGATCGGTTGTCCGAGGTTGTGTTTATCATGCCCAGTCTCTCACCGCTTTGAACCTTGTCGCCCTTCTTTACCTCGATGCTTCCGCATCTTCCGTAAAAGGAAAAAATTCGGTTTCCGTGATCCAGCCAAACAGATGGACCGAAAATTTCATGCTCCTCCACTGCTGCCACCAATCCTTCGGCAGAAGCAAAAAAAGGTGCACCTGTCTCGGTTTGGATATCAATGCCTTGATTGACATAAACCTTTCCCGTTTCCGGCAGGGTAATCTGTTCTCCGAAGGAGAGAACGATCTCTCCGCGGGCAGGAGAAGAAAAAACTGGATGATCCGGCAGATCTTGTTCGGGGTTCTGACCGAAAACCGACCTGACCTCATCCGGCAGAAGGTCTCCAACAAACTTCAGCTTGCCCAGGGCTTCATCCAAGTCAAAATCCTGGTTGACCGCTGTTCTGATATGACCGACAAGGGCCTGGGTAAAGGGCAGCTGGATGGTATTCAGCAATAATATGACAAGGGCAATCAGGGTGGAAATGGCAATCTTGATCAGCAAGGGATTGTTCCGGGGAACAGCCTCCTCCTGGTATCTTCGCTGCCGGGGCCGAAGCTCTCCCTTGGAAGGTGCAAGGCTCCTGCTGCCCCGAAGGGTGGATAAGGAATAGGATTCCGGTTTGCTTTGCGGCTTGCTGAAGCTCCGAGAGGAATATGGAGTTCGTTCCAGCCGTTTTGTCTGCCTTTCCCGCTTAATGGTTCTTCCTTGTATTATAACAGGCACTCTGCCTTCCATGCTTGGTTCCTCCTCATTTCGCCGCTTATAACTGCTGCATGTCTCCCCTATCTCCTATAGATAAGATATATTTCGAGGATGTACCAAATATGCCCGAAAAAAGAATCCGGCAGAGGGATTCCATCATTCACTTTGCCCTTCAGGGGGATTGACCAGATACCGCCAGTCCAGGTCTCCCCGTTCCACTGCCTTCAGCATGGCTTCAGCGGTAGCCAGATTGGTGGCCAGAGGGATGTTGTGAACATCGCACAATCGAAGCAATGCATTGACATCCGGCTCGTGGGGCTGAGCTGTCAGGGGATCTCGAAGAAAAAGAATCAAATCGATCTGGTTATAGGCTACCCGGGAACCGATCTGCTGATCCCCGCCCAGAGGCCCGGACAGATAGCGGTGAATTTCCAGCCCCGTTGCTTCGCTGATCAGTTTACCGGTGGTGCCGGTTGCGCACAGTGTATGGTGCTCCAGAATATGCTGGTGTGCGATGCAAAGGTTGATCATATCCTCCTTTTTCTTGTCATGAGCAATTAAAGCAATATTCAAGCCGCAACCTCCTAAAAGTTGATCTTTTGCCGCCGCATGCCCACATTGAGTACCAGTCCGAAGGAAATCATATTGGTCCACATGGAGCTTCCTCCATAACTCATAAAGGGCAGCGGAATGCCGGTGATGGGCATGATGCCCATGGCCATTCCGATGTTTTCAAATACATGAAACAAGATCATGGAAGCCACTCCGACGCAGATATAGGAGCCCAGGGTGTCCCTGGAGCGCCTTGCCGCCCGCATGGTGCGCATCAGAAGCAGGTAGAAGAGCACGATGACGGCAATGCCTCCTGCAAAGCCCAGTGCTTCCGTTGTGACGGAGTATACAAAATCCGTGTCCTTCGCCGGCAGAAAATCCAGCTGACTCAGCAGGTTTCCTGCCAGCAGGCCTTCCCTTCCGATTTGACCGGTCATCTGCCCCGACCCGATGGATATGATGGACTGGAGAACATGATAACCGTCACCCAGAGGATCCATGCCGGGATTCATGTATACAAGAATTCGATTTTTCTGATAATCATCCAAAAAGGTAAACCAGGCTACCGGAATCGCGGCCATGCCCAGACCCAGGACAATGAGCAGATACTTATACTTGATTCCGCCGACGAAAATCATGCCCATAAAAATAACCGCCAATACCATTGCCGTCCCCATGTCCGGCTGCTTGGCCGTCAGGACAAAGGGTATTGCCAAAGTCACAAACAGCATGGCAAAGGTCTTTAAGTTGTTGACCCCTTCTTCTTCCCTTTTGGCCATGATCCGGGCCAGCATCAGAATCAATGCCACCTTGGAGAATTCAGAGGGCTGCATGCGGAAAGACCCCAAGGCAATCCAGCTTTGGGCACCCCCGCCCTTGGTGCCGAAAAACATGACGACAACCAACAGGCCTACTACGGCCAGATAGGCATATAGAGACAGGTCCCTGATGATATGATAATCAATGCTGGCGGCAACAGCCATCAAAACCAGACCGGTGGCAAACCAAAGAATCTGCAGCTTTACCTGCTGGAAATTAAAGCTTCCCATGGCATCCGCAACGACGCCATCCGTTCCCTCCATGGGGGAGCGGGTAGCCTGCATGATGCCGAACAAGCCAAAGCCTGTTAACAGCAGGATGATCAATAGCAAAAGAAAGTCAAAGTTCTGGAATAATTTTTTCTGAGACATGAGCCGCCCTCAATCCTAATCGCATTCTAGGTACATTATAACATAAGGATGGGCTCCTGAAAATAATCATGGCGGAAAGACAACAAAAAGGAGGAGGGCTTCCTCCTCCGAAATTTCTCATCCATTGTTTTTCCCCATGTTCTTCATTCTCTTAATGGGTATATTGGCAACCAACGCAGATGTATAGTTTTCATCTTCCTGTTCGATACGGGACAATCGAATGTCAAAGCCCGCTTCATCGATTTCCATATAATTGGAAATCACCTTTATGATGTCGCCTTTTACCATTTCAAGAAATTTGGGGGAAACATTTGCCCGGTCGTGTATCAAAACCAGCTTTAACCGTTCCTTGGCAACGTCTTTGCTCTTGTTTTGTTCCTTACTGAAAAACTTGAAAAAGTCCAGCAATGCCTGTCACCCCTTTACGATTTCCTTTTGTTCTTTCCGGAAAACAGCTTGCGCAGCTTCTCCATGAAGGTTACCCCGGATTCCATATCGATGAGCGCCACTTCTTCACCCAGCAGGCGTCTCGCTATGTTGCGGTAGGCCTGCCCTGCCATGGAGTTCTCCTCCGTTACAGCCGGTTCCCCCCGGTTGCTGGATACGATGATGTTCTCGTCATCAGGAACCACCCCGAGCAAATCGATGCCCAGGATATCGATGGTATCATCTATGTTCATCATATCGCCGCGCTTTACCATGTCCATCCGCAGCCTGTTGACAACCAGCTGAGGCTCAGTCAGCTCATTTGCAGCCAGCAGCCCGATAATGCGGTCTGCGTCTCTGACGGCTGAAACCTCGGGAACGGTAACCACAACAGCCTTATCCGCCCCTGCAATGGCATTTTTGAAGCCCTGTTCAATGCCGGCCGGACTGTCAATCAGCACAAAATCAAAATGTTCCTTCAGCTCTTCACAAAGCTTTTGCATTTGTGCCGGTGAAATGGCATTTTTGTCCCGTGTCTGAGCAGCAGGCATCAAATACAATCCTTCAAAGCGTTTGTCGCGGATAAGAGCCTGCTTCAGCCTGCATACTCCCTCCACTGCATCAACCAGATCGTACACGATTCGGTTTTCCAGGCCCATCACGACATCCAGGTTGCGAAGTCCGATGTCGGCATCAATCAAAACCACTTTCTTTCCCAGCAGAGCCAGTGCTGTACCAATATTGGCGGTGGTGGTGGTCTTTCCGACTCCTCCCTTTCCGGATGTGATGACGATTACTTCTCCCATAGTCTCTTCCCCCTAAATCAATTTCAAACTCTGTTATGTAGTATGGAAATCCGCTTGTTTTCCCTTTCCGGGAAGGTACGGCTCAATAAACAGCTGTTCCTGCCGAATATAAGCCACCTCCGGATATGGCGGCTTTGCCGTTTCTCCCTCCGGTGCCCGGGTAATGTAGCCCGCAATTCTCAGCTGGGTGGGCTGCAGACAATAGGACGCAACCACTGCATCCTGGTTGCCGGTAGCTCCCGCATGGGCGATGCCCCGCAGGTTGCCCAGCACCAGAATGTTTCCTCCGGCTATGACCTCTCCTCCAGGATTCACATCTCCGATGATCACAACATTTCCTTCATAGGACACTCGCTGGCCGCTTCGTACGGTCCCCCTCACAAACCGGGTCATCCCTTCTTCGATGCCGTCGAAGGAGTCATAATGATCCCTTTCGGGAAGATCCTTCCTTTCAACCGAAACCGGCTGAGTCCGGAACTCTACGCTGCCCGGTTTCATATACCGGGCAAACAGCTCCAATAATCGGGTTTGCTCTTCCACTAAAAATTCCCTGCCGAAAAAGGTCAGGTTTACCGTTGCCCCTTCAAAAAACGGCTTGCCGGACTGAAGCTTTCCGGCCGCCGCTTCCATGATTTCAGGCATGTCCGAACCATGAGCAATATAAATTTGAAGACCATTCCGTGTGCCCTTGAATACAACAGGTTGTTCCTTCATTCTCTGTCCCCCACTGTGAATTGTTGCACATTGTATACCCTTTCTACAAAATTGCACAAAATCCTCTAATCTTTTTCATGTTTTTGCAGGCATCCTTCCCTATGGAATCATTTGGTTGAAGTCCGGCAGAGGATTCTGCTGTTCGCTCTTCATGAGCTTATAGTATTCCTCTATGATACGCCTGCCAATGGGGGCAGCGTTTCCAGCTGTCTTTCCGTTGGGTACAACGACCACCACTGCGATTTCAGGATCATCATAAGGTGTAAAGGCGGTAAACCAGCCTGTATTCCGCTCCACAATTCCGGGCTTGGCCTGTGCCGTTCCTGTTTTGCCGCCCAGGGTAATGGACGGATCCAAACCTTCAAAGGCCCGTCGGGCGGTTCCGCCGTTTTCATAAACCACCCTTCGCATCCCTTCCTTGATGGCAGCCACATGTTCTTCATCTACATCCAGCTGCCTGTATTGGGGCCTGGTTTCATGAATTACCCTGCCGTCCTGGCTGCGCACCTGCTTCAGCACGTGGGTGTCCATCACACGATTGCCATTGACCAGGGCAGCAATGTATTTGGTAACACCCAAAGGACTGACGCTGGTGGCACTTTGCCCGATAAATACCCGAAGGTACTCCCAGTCGGACCAGCGGCCGTCATAAAACCTGCTCAGGATATCGTTTGCTGCAGCATGAGCTGTCTGATCCTCTTCGCCATAGATGCCCTGATCCCGGAGATACTGCACCAGTTGGGAATACTGCCTGTCGATATCCACCAGTGCCCATGTCTGCTCATCTGTCAGTTCCACCTCGTACTTATTGCGCATGATGGACTTGGTTGTAATAAATGCCTTGTTTCGGCGAATTTCCTCTACCACATCCGGATTGGCTACCACATTCATATCGGTTTTCCCGTTAATGGTAAGAAGCTCCAGACCGGTCGGCCCATGCATTCCGTATGCTTCTGCCCATCGATGGAAATCCCAGATATCCATTCGATCGCCTATGGCTGTAAAGTAGTAGTTGCAGGAAACCTTGAGAGCATCCATAATATTGACCCTTCCATGCCCCCTTGCAGACCAGCAGGAGGGAGCGGAAGGCCGCAGGCGGTGACGGTCCAGTATGGTTTCTCCCACTCTCACCTTTCCTTCCTCCAGGGCTGCCATGCCTACCAGCATTTTAATGACGGAACCCGGCAGCTGGCCCCCTTGAAAGGCGATCGAAAACATTGGATTGGTCGGATCACTCTCCAGGTTGCTGTATTCGGCAGCGGTAATACCCCGGGCAAAATCATTCAGATTGTATTCATACTCGCTGTTGGCATAACTGGCCATGGCCAGAATTTCACCGGTGTCAACCTCAAGTATGATGGCGGCTCCGGTATGCGCAAGGGGTGCCTGGTTGTCTTCTTCGTACGGTTCGATGCCTTCCCGCATCTTTTGCAGTTCTTCTCCAAGAACGGTTTCCGCCATTCTTTGCAGGCGGCTGTCTATGGTCAGCACCACATCATTGCCGTCCTGAGGAAGCTCTTCCTTCAACACCTGGATCACCCGTCTGGAAGCATCCACTTCTGCCTGCAGATAGCCCTGCTTGTCAGTCGTGCTGCCTGTCAGCCACTGCTCGGCATAAGCCTCGATGCCATCCTGGCCGTATTTGTCGCTGAAGATATTGTAACCATCCTCCTCCATCGATCTGCCGGTTTCCCTTTCATAGGCATCCATGTTGTTATCCGTAATTCTTCCTACATAACCGACAATATGCTGTGCACTGGTGCCGTAGGGATAGTATCTGCCCAATTCGATTACGGTCTGAATACCCGGCAGCTCATCGGAATAGGTTTCCAGATGGGATACGGTGCGCTCGCTTAAGTCCTCTGCTATTTTGATGGGTTCATCCTGTCGATAGCGATTCAAATACAAATCCAGCCGGATGGAAATAATCTTGCGTGCTGTTTCATCGGGAAGGTCGGGAGGGATCTGATATCGTTCACGGAGAGCAGCCAGCATCTGATCAGCAGGCAGATCTGCCTTGATGTTGGTATCCTGCCTCCATGTATTATAGCGTTTGATGCGCGTATCTGTATTTTCCGTAGCGAAATCGTAATAAAAGCCGTCCACCGTATGAGGGATGATGCCCTCATATACCTTGACGCCGTTTTTAATGGGGATATTGTCGATGACGGTATCTCCGTTTTGCTCAATGATTTCGATGGTCTTCATGAGAATGGCATTGATTTCCTCGCTGTTGGCAGGAAGCCACTGCCTGTCCACCTGGGCTGTATGAATCTGACGGTTTACCGCTAGGGGGATGCCGTTGCGGTCCAGTATGTTCCCCCTTGCCCCTTTTAAGGTGACCTCTATTTTCTTGCGCTCCTGCGCCATATGATAATAATACTCACCCATATCGACCGTCAGATAAGCCAGGCGAAAGCCCAGAATTCCAAACAGAACCGTGATCATTACACTAAATATGAAAAACCGGCTTTGAACCAGCTTGACAAATTTCTTCCAAAGCATGGAGCATCCTTCCCCCCGAAATCGACCTGCATTGATTATTTTATCATGTTCGGGATAAATAAAAAAGGAGAAGTGTTATCTTCTCCTGAACTGCCACCTTTTTTTCATAAACCTCTGCCGAAACAAAAGAGACATCAAGTAAAAGGTAAAAGGCATGAAGACTGCGGTATACAATGCCTCCGGTAAAATAACCTGGGTAAACCCATAATTCACAGGTACGGCAGACCTGGTAAAATACAGATAACCCAGCATCAGCACTCCCCGGAGAAGGGAGCTGCAGAAAACAATAAAAGCAGGCGCAACAAACCGGTCTACATAGATTCGTTCATACAAGAGCCCGGTCAGGTAACCAATGATCAAATAATGCAGGGCATTCAGACCGATGGAGCCGCCATACAGGATGTCCTGCAGGAGACCTCCTGACAGGCCGGTGAACATGCCGTATCCGGTTCCGCCCAGCAGGCCGAAGCAGACAACCAGTACAGTAAGGGTGTCCGGCTGTGTGCCTGCAATTTGCAAAAAGGGCAGCAGGGCAGACTGAAAAATCAAATTAACAAACAGAATGGCTGCGACAACCCAATACTTCATACGACACCCCCGCCTTTTTCACTCATCCGCCCTCCGGATCACGAGCACTTCCTCCAGATGCAGAAAATCAGCGTGGGGCCGGACAATGGCTGTCTTATACATATCCCGTTCCTCTTGCAGAACCTCCGTCACTTCCCCAATGGGAATGCCCTTGGGAAAGATTTCCCCCAAACCGGAAGTGATGACCCTGTCCCCTGCCACAACATCGGAATCCAGCGGAAGGTTGATCATCCGGCACAACCCGTCTTCAAAGGTAAGGGAGTTGTTCCCCTTTACCATTCCATTGTCTCTGGTTCGTTCTATGATGGCGGATACCGAGCTTTGCCCGTCAATAATGGTTCGTACCGTTGCCCAATTGCCGCCTGCATCGATGACTCGTCCGATCAGGCCCTGATCGTTCACCACCGCCATGTTGACGGTAATCTGGTCATTGGAACCCTTGTCTATGGTGAGGGTGTTGAACCAGTTACCGGGGTTTTTCCCCGTTATGCGCACACCCTCCACAATGAAGGGATGCTTTTGCTCCTTGAATTCCAACAGCCGATTCAACCGCTGATTCTCTCTTAAGATTTCATCCATTTCCAGCTGCTGCTGCTCCAGCTGTGTGACTCTTTCCTTCAGAATTTCATACTGCTCCGACAATTGCTGTTTTTCCTTTATGGATTGGAAAAACTGAGATACCGAAGTGGCAATGCGATACATAAATCCCTGCGCCGGGGCAATGATATCTCCCACAACCCCTTCCACCTTTGTCAGATTGTCCCGTTGTCCCGAAGTCAGAATGGTCAGCACAATCAGCAGGATTGCCAGCACAATGACAATCACCAGCGGCCACCTTTTGAAAAAATGGGGCAACGCCTTCTCCCCCTACCTAATGTTTTTCGTGGATATGGCTACCCGTTTCAATGTTTCGATTTCCTCCAGGGCCTTGCCTGCTCCCAATACAACGCAATCCAGGGGATTGTCGGCTATGCGTACCGGCATACCCGTTTCCTGCTGCACCAATCGATCCATTCCGTCCAGAAGTGCACCGCCTCCTGTCAGCATGATCCCCTTATCCATGACGTCAGAGGCCAGTTCCGGAGGCGTTTTTTCCAGAGTCAGCTTGATGGATTCCACGATGCTGGTAATGGGCTCCCGCATGGCTTCCAATACCTCGGTTGAAGTAATCTTCAGGGTTTTTGGCAAGCCGGTAATCAAATCCCGGCCCCGAATGTCCATGGTTTCTTCCTGATCCTTGGGGTAGGCTGACCCGATGGTGATTTTAATTTCTTCAGCTGTCCTCTCTCCGATCATCAGATTGTATTCCTTTTTAATGTAGGAAATAATGGCATCGTCCAGCTTGTTGCCGCCTACTCGAATAGAGCGGCTTGTTACGATGCCGCCAAGGGAAATGATGGCCACCTCACTGGTGCCGCCGCCGATATCCACAACCATGCTTCCTGTTGGCTCCTGCACAGGAAGACCTGCGCCAATGGCTGCTGCCATGGGCTCTTCAATGAGATAAGCTTCCTTTGCACCGGCGGAACGAGTTGCCTCCTCCACGGCCCGTTTTTCTACTTCTGTTACCCCTGAAGGGACGCAAACCACCACTCTTGGATGGAAGGGCATGAATCGGGGCAGGGCTTTTTTTATGAAATACCTCAGCATTTCCTGAGTCACATCAAAGTCCGCTATCACACCATCCTTCATGGGACGAATGGCTACGATATTCCCGGGGGTGCGGCCGATCATACGCTTGGCCTCCTCGCCTACCGCAAGGACCTGTCTGTTGTCGCTGCGGATGGCAACTACGGAAGGCTCCCGCATGACGATGCCCTTTCCTCTGGCCTGAACCAAGGTATTGGCAGTACCTAAATCAATGCCCAAGTCTCTTGAAAATATATGAAACAATCCCATTTCTGTCTTTTCTCCTTCCACTTCATCGAATCCGATGTATACTGTATTCATTATTATAGCCATTCCTGCTGTGTTCAATAACCCGATTGCCGGCCGTCCAGAAAGGATAGATATTTTTGCAGCATCACATATAAAAGATGTACAGGCAGCCCGACCACATTGAAATAACAGCCTTCAATACCTGGGATAAAGGCTGCTGCAAGACCCTGAATGGCATATCCTCCTGCTTTGTCCCGGTATTCACCGCTGTCCGTATATCTCTTTATTTCATCGTCAGTAAGCTTCATCATTTCCACAGTGGTAGATTCCCAGGCGGTATCCCTGTAGTTTATCTTTCGATCTATGAGAGCGACCCCGGTATAAACAAAGTGCCAGCCGCCCTGCAGGAATTGCAGCATGGCAGCACCCTGCTCCTGGTTTTGCGGTTTTCCCAACTTATAGCCGTCCTTCACGACAATGGTATCCGCTCCAATGACAAGGCAGTCTTGATTCAGCCGGGAGGCGGCATCCTCTGCCTTCCTTGCAGCCAGAACACATGCCTGATCGGAAGCCGAAAGAGAATTCAATTCATCGCCAGACTCCTCTGCATGACTGGGAAATACAGTAAAGGAAAGGTTCATACGGGTAAGCAGTTCCTTTCTGCGAGGAGATGCCGATGCCAATACAACTTTTTTGGGAATGGATATCAAAGGTATCATGAGCGGAAGTACAACACCAATCCGATGATCACTCCAAGAACCGTTCCGAAATTGATATGCAATGAAAACCCGAGAACGATGGTAAAGGCAGTCAGGTTCAGGGTGATTGGATTTTCCATACCCAGGGTTACGGTATGGGTAAACATGGGATGATCGACATATAATGACAAAATATAACCTACAATGCTGCCGATGATAATACCGCATAATAACAGCAGCAGCAGTCTGCCGGTTCCTCGTCTACTCACTCTGCGCATGCAAACTCCTCCTTTGGTTGCCACAGCATGATGTCATCTCTGTTTAGTATAGCATTTTTATAACAGATTACAAGTTATTTCGCTGGTTTTGACACAAAAAAAGACCCCGAGGGGTCACCGTTTTAGTCCAGTACAAAGCGGGAAATGTTGTCAGCGTGATCGGCTATTCTTTCCAGGTTGTTCACAACATCCAGGAAAATCACACCGCTGCCGGGGACGCATAATTGATTGTTCAGCCTTTCAATGTGATTGTCCCGCAGCACCTTCTCCAGCTCATCTATGGCATTTTCCTGGGCTTTTATCGTTTCTGCCAGCGCTCTGTCTCGCGTCTTAAGGGCTCTTATGGAATCATCGATTATGGTCAGCACCTTGTCTCTCATTTCCGTTAATTCGCTGATGGCCTTGTCTGACATGGGCAGGTTATGCTCAATCAAATACTCGGCATATTCCACAATGTTTTCCGAATGATCTCCGATCCGTTCAATGTCATTTACCACATGGAAAAGGCCCCCTATCAGCTTCAAATCCCTTTCAGGCAGCTCCAGGCCGTTGGCTGAAATCAGATAATCGGTAATTTCCCGATTCAAATAATTTAGAACCTCTTCCCTTCTAAGCACGTCCTTGATTTTTGCTTCGTCCCTGGTCAGTACAATGTCCATAGCCTGAGCCAGGTTTTTATGAGCCATGTCACCCATTCTTCCTACTTCATTCATGATCTGTGCAACGGCAATGGGAGGCGTCTCCAAAATACGCTTGTCCAAAAATTCCAGATGCATCTCCTCCTGCTCACGCTCTTCCCCCGGCACCAGCCTGGTAGCCAGGAAAGGAAGGTATCCGGCTATCGGAAAGGTTAAAGTGGTACAGACAACACTGAATATCGTGGAAGCATTGGCAATTTGTCTGACCGTATTGCCGGGCGACAGAGACTCAATCCAACTAACATAGGGCAAGCCCAGCGAAATCAAGGCAGCAAATACAGACACACTGACAGTATTATAGATCAAGTGAATTGCAGCTGCACGCTTTGCCGATACACCTGTTCCAATGCTGGCCAGAATTGCAGTGATACAGGTTCCAATTTTCATACCGAATATAATGAATATGCCTGCATTCAAATCCACCAGCCCCTGCATGGCCAGTGCCTGCAAAATACCGATGGCTGCGGAGGAGCTTTGTATGATTGCGGTGAATACGGCTCCTACGAGAACACCCAGAAATGGATTGCTGATCTGCGTCATCGCATTTTGAAAGGTCATACTTTCCCGAAGCGGGCTCATCGCTGTTGACATCAAGTCCATACCCATGAACAGGATGCCGAAGCCGGCGATGATCTCTCCGATGTGCTTTATGGAACGCTTTTTCGCAAACAAAATCAAGGCAACACCTGCAAATACAGCGATCGGTGCATACTCCGTCAATTCCAGCGCGACGATCTGGCCGGTTATCGTGGTTCCGATATTGGCACCCAGAATCACCCCGGTTGCCTGAGCCAGATTCATCAGGCCGGTGTTTACAAAGCCTACTACCATGACGGTGGTGGCGCTGGAGCTTTGAATAATGGCTGTAACCAATATGCCTACGAGAATGCCCATAAAGCGATTTGTAGTCAGAATCTCCAATAACCGTTTCATCCGGCTGCCGGCTGCTTTTTCCAAACCGTCTCCCATCATTCTCATTCCGTACAAAAACAAACCCAGGCCTCCGCCCAGCATAAAAAACATCTGATAAGTCATATACTCCTCCTGTATATACCTGTTTACTATGCAAATACCAACGTTTTCGCATATCACTACGTATTATACTTTATATCTATCAAACATGAAAGACAAAAAGTCAGCTTTTTGTATTCTTTTCGATCAGATTCGATGCTGTGCCTGTTGTTTGCTGATACAACATATGGACATCATTCCCATAAACCATATGGTTTCTTTTCGGAATCCATAACCTATTTAACGAAAAAAGCGGAATTCCTTGAAATTCCGCTTTCCTGCGACAGCTGACTGCCTGATAGGTTACTGCATGCCTTGCTGCAGCTGCTGCTGGGCCTTTTCAATTTCCTGCTGCTGCGCAGCTTCAACCTGATAATACCCCTTGTTGCTCATCCAATCCCAAATCATTTTTTGATGCTGATAGGTCCGATACAGGATTTGGGTCACATCCTGCCGAAGATTCGGATCCACGCTTTCCAAAACCAGATTGTTCAATGAATTTGCACTTAATTTATGATTGTTCAGCAGAGCGGTTGCAAGCTCCTTATCACCTAATCCTTGGTTTTGTGTCATTCTCCCGTCATCTCCTTTTCGTTACTGAATGTTGCTGCCGGTGATATGTCCGGATAAAATCCGGGCATCCTGTCTGTGCTCCTGAATCATTTGCTGGCAAAGATTTTTCAATTGGGGATCATTTACCATATTCACACAGCCTTGCAGGAATTGTGCCGTATCCTGACACATGCTGATGTTATCCTGCAGCAGCATCAATTCCTTTTGAGTCAACTTCGCCATACTTCTGCCTCCTTCATTTTTACAAAATAGAATCACAATACTAGTATTGCTTTGCACAACGTTTTCTTTCCTAGAAAAATAAGGAAAAGCCGGACGAATCCGTCCGGCTGAATCTGGCAGCATATTTTTTGTATTCCTGTTTATCATAAGTGGTGAAGAAAACAATCTATTCGTCTGTTTTTTCGACTACAATTCGAAAACCTTCCACCTGGACAATGCGAACCCGTGTACCCTTGGGAATATACTCCCCGTCCGTCACCACATCCAGTTTTCTGCCTTGAAAATCAGCCGTCCCGGCAGGACGCAGAAGACTGGTGGTAATCCCTTCCAGACCCAGTAAATCATCCGTGGCCGAGGTGCTGCTGTAGCCTTCCTCCCTGCCGGTCTTGGTATTCAGCATGAGAAGCTTGGAAACCCTGCCTCCTTTGGTGGCGGATTTGTACAACCAGACAAGCATGCCTGCTATAATGAGAAGAACAGCTGCTATAATCAATGCCAGAACTGTGGCAGACACAACCTGCGCAGCAAGTATAACCCCTGCTATCAGGGAAATGATCCCAAGAATGCCTGCTACACCGATCCCAGGCATAACCATTTCAATTACTACCAGTGCAATGCCCAGAATAAACAATATGATGATGAGACCTTCAAGGCCGGTAAAATCAAGACCTGCAAAGGACAGGACCAGTTGAAGCTGATGCATCATAAAGCCATCTCCTTTCCCATTTATACTCTATGTTCTGTTTTCCTGTTCGAGACAAAAATTGTTTGAATAAGTGAATACCATTCCGACCATACTTAAATCGTAAAGGTTTGTGTGTCGATTGTCAAGATACAAAGAACTGCAAGCCATTGTGATTTGCCAATGCTTCCATAATTTAATAGACATAGAAGCGGATTGCTCTGTTTATACTAAGGTTACAAACAACAAGGAGGTGATATCGTGGCTACAAATCGTTCAGGTAACAGCCAAAGTTCCGGTGCTTTCAACAACATGAAATATGAAGTTGCCAATGAGCTCGGTGTAACCCTAAATCAGGGCTATAATGGAGACCTGTCATCCAGAGATGCAGGGCGTATCGGAGGGACCATCGTCAAGAAGGTTTTCGCTGAATACAGAAATAAAAATCAACAGTAGTAAGAAATGCATCGTATGATGCAATATGTATAATGATGTAAATGAAAGCACAAGTCCAGCCGGCTTGTGCTTTCGTTTATCCGGAAAGGATGACATTCTCGGTGCTGATTTCCTTTGTTCGTGCTCTTCTCATCTATACCCTGGTTGTCGCCATCATGCGCATTATGGGAAAGCGCCAGCTGGCTCAGCTGCAGCCCTTTGAACTGGTGGTTGCCCTGATGATTGCGGATCTGGCTGCCATTCCCATGGAAGATACCAGCAAGCCCATACTCAGCGGACTGATTCCCATTGCAGCTCTCTTGCTGGCAGAGCTGCTGCTGTCCTATTTCACCTTGAAAAGCGAGCGGCTTCGGGCCTTTGTCTGCGGTTCTCCCAGCATCGTCATTGAGAAGGGCAGACTGGATTACAGGGAGCTGCAAAAGCAGAGAATCAACCTGAACGATTTGATGGAGCAGCTTCGTTCCAATGATATCCTGAATCTGTCGGATGTGGAGTTTGCCATCCTGGAAACAGATGGGAAGCTGAATGTGATTCCAAAATCGCAGAAGCGTCCGGTGACACCGGAGGACCTGAAGATTCAGACACCCTATGAGGGGATTCCCTATACGTTGATTATGGACGGGCATATTCATCACCAGAACCTGATCCGGGCCAACAAGAAGCTTTCCTGGCTGTATCAGCAGCTGGCAGAGAAGAATGTGAAGGCAAAGGATGTTTTTTATGCAGGCCTGGATTCAAACGGAGATTTTGAAATTCAGATTCGAGAGGAGGACAAAAAGCGATGAAAGCCATCATTTTGGCTGCGATTCTGGTTCTGCTTGTAGTTGGTATGGGTGTGTTTTTCCAAAATATGCTGGGAAAGGACTCCCGGGAGATGATGCTGGCCCTGCAGGACGCAGCAAAGCAGGTTCAGAAGGAAAAATGGCTTGAGGCTGAAGCCACTCTGCAGGAAATAAGCCGCCAATGGCAAGGCAAACGAAAAAAATGGCATGCCGTGTCCGACCACACGGAAATCCGAATTATTGATGAGTCCATGGCCAGGCTGAAGGCCTATATTTCAGTACAGGAAAAAAAGGACTGCCTTGCAGAAATAGCAGCCCTTCAACAAACCATTCGCTATATACCCGATAAGGAAAAGCTCACCCTGAGCAATATTTTCTGACCGATGCCTTGATTGGCTTCAAGAAAATCAATAGCCCCGTTCCAATATTTTTTTCAAGAACATTCCGGTGTAGCTTTTTTCATGGTCCGCAATTTCCTCCGGGGTGCCGCAGGCGATAATCTCCCCTCCTGCGTCTCCGCCTTCCGGACCCAGGTCCAGGACATAATCCGCTGTTTTGATAACATCCAGATTGTGTTCAATAACCACAACGGTATTGCCATCCTCTGTCAGACGCTGCAATATGGCAATCAGCTTTTGAACATCCGCCGCATGCAGTCCGGTAGTGGGCTCATCCAAAATATAGAGGGTGCGCCCGGTGCTCCTTCGCCCCAATTCATTGGCCAGCTTGACCCGCTGGGCTTCACCGCCCGACAAGGTGGTGGAAGGCTGCCCCAGCTTGATGTAACCCAGCCCTACATCATAGAGGGTTTCCATTTTCTTCTGCAGGGTGGGGATGTTTTGAAAGAATCCCACCGCTTCTTCTACCGTCATATTCAAGACATCTGCAATGTTTTTCCCCTTGTATTTAACCTCCAAAGTCTCCCGATTGTAACGCTTGCCCTTGCATACTTCACAGGGGACATACACATCGGGTAAAAAGTGCATTTCAATTTTGATGATTCCATCACCGCGGCAGGCTTCACAGCGTCCGCCTTTTACATTGAAGCTGAACCGGCTCTTGGTGAATCCGCGGATCTTCGCTTCGTTGGTCATGGCAAAGACATCTCGTATTCTGTCAAAAACGCCGGTATAGGTAGCAGGATTGGATCGGGGAGTGCGCCCGATGGGGGACTGATCAATATTGATCACCTTGTCCAGGGCTTCAATCCCTTTCATTCCATCGTGGTCACCGGGCATGGTGTTGGCCCGATTCAGCTTTCTGGCAAGACTCTTGTAGAGAATTTCATTGACCAGGGAGCTCTTTCCTGAGCCGGATACACCTGTTACACAGGTGAAAACACCCAGGGGGAAATCCACTTCGATGTTTTTCAGATTGTTTTCCCGCGCACCCTGAATCTTGAGCCAGCTTCCGTTGAGCGGTCTTCTTTTGGACGGGATCTCAATCCGCCTGGCTCCGCTCAGGAACTGACCGGTGATGGAATGGGGATTGGCCATGACCTGCTGAGGTGTTCCTTCCGCCACCACTTCACCACCGTGAACCCCTGCTCCCGGGCCGATATCGATCAGATGATCGGCAGCCAGCATGGTTTCTTCATCGTGTTCCACTACAATCAGGGTATTCCCCAAATCCCGCAGGTTTTTCAAAGCCTGAATCAAGCGTTCATTATCCCGCTGGTGCAGCCCGATGCTGGGCTCGTCCAAAATATACAATACGCCGACCAGACCGGAGCCAATCTGGGTTGCCAGGCGAATCCGCTGGGCTTCCCCTCCGGAAAGGGAGCCGGCTGAACGGGACAGGGTCAGATAATCCAGCCCCACATCCACCAGAAATCCAAGCCGGGCATGCAGCTCCTTCAGTATCTGCCGGGCAATCAGCGTATCCTTGTCAGACAGCTGCAGGCGGCGAAAGAAATCTCTGCATTCCCGAATGGACAGGGAGGTAATTTCATGAATGCTTCTGTCCGCCACCGTAACCGCCAGAGATTCAGGACGAAGACGGGCTCCCTTGCATTTGACACAGGGCTTGTTGCTCATCAGGGATTCCAGCTCATCCTTGCTGTATTGAGAGTGGGTTTCCCGATATCTCCTCTCCAGGTTGGGAATAATGCCTTCAAAGGGAGCCTGGAAGGAACCCGAGCTGTTCTGCCGGCTGTAATGCACCTTGATTTTTTCACCCTTTGTCCCGTACAGAATCAAGTCAATATATTTTCTATCCAAATCCTTTATGGGTGTGCTTAGTTTAAATCCATAATGCTTCGCTAAAGCCTTCATATACATTTGGGCAACGCTGTCTCCATTGGACATATTCCAGCCAGGTGCCACAAGGGCTCCATCCGGCAGGGAAAGATCCCAATTGGGCAGAATCGGGGACTCATCGATTTCCATCTGCGAACCCAGTCCATTACAGGCTTCACAGGCTCCATAGGGTGTATTGAAGGAAAACATTCTGGGGTCCATTTCCTCTATGCTGATGCCGCAATCAGGACAGGCATAATTCTGGCTGTACAGGTATTCCTCTCCGTCTATGACATCAACGATAACCAGACCGCCTCCAAGGGTCAGCACAGTTTCCAGGGAGTCGGTCAGCCGCTGCTGGATCCCTTCCCGGATAATCAGGCGGTCTACCACTACCTCAATGGTGTGCTTTTTATTTTTATCCAAGATGATCTCTTCAGACAACTCCCGCATTACGCCATCCACCCGCACCCGGACATACCCGTCCCTGCGGATGCCTTCCAGCAGCTTGACATGCTGGCCCTTTTTCCCACGGACCACCGGTGCCAGCAGCTGAATGCGGCTGCGCTCCGGCAGCTTGGTGATAAGATCCACCATTTGATCTACCGTCTGCTGGTGAATCTCCTGTCCGCATTGGGGACAGTGGGGCACCCCGATTCTGGCAAACAGCAGCCTGAGATAATCGTAGACTTCTGTTACGGTACCTACTGTTGAACGGGGATTTCGGCTGGTGGTCTTCTGATCGATGGATATGGCCGGAGAAAGGCCTTCGATATAGTCCACATCCGGCTTCTCCATCAAGCCCAGAAACTGTCTGGCATAGGCGGACAGGGATTCCACATAGCGCCGCTGTCCTTCAGCATATATGGTGTCAAAAGCCAGAGAGGTTTTACCCGAGCCGCTGAGGCCGGTCAATACCACAAACCGCTCTCTGGGTATGGAAATTTCAATGTCCTTCAGGTTGTGCTCGCGGGCACCTTTGATGTATAAAACATCTTTATTCATACGTGTCTCTCATTTCTTCCTGTTCTTTTTTCAGCTTCAGAATCTGGTCACGCAGGCTTGCTGCCTTCTCAAATTCCAGGGCAGCGGCTGCAGTCTTCATTTCCTTTTCCAGCTGCTTCATCAGATTTTCCCGTTCCTTTTCCGTCATGGCCTGTTGAGCTTCATAATCCGATTGACCCTCAGCAGCTCTGGTGATTTCGATCCTGTCGTATACTTCCTTCAAAATGGTTTTCGGAGTAATGCCGTGCTTTTTGTTATACTCCATCTGCATGACTCTTCTGCGGTTGGTTTCATTGATGGCATAACGCATGGAATCGGTAATATGATCCGCATACATGATGACCGTTCCCTCCGTGTTTCGGGCTGCCCGGCCGATGGTCTGAATCAGAGAGGTCTGCGAGCGCAGGAAGCCTTCCTTGTCCGCATCCAATATGGCAACCAAGGAAACCTCCGGCAGATCCAGACCTTCCCGAAGCAGGTTGATGCCGACCAGCACATCAAACACTCCCAATCGCAGATCTCGTATGATCTCGGTTCGTTCCATGGTTTCCACATCGGAATGCAGGTATCGAACCTTCACGTCCATTTCCCTTAAAAAGTCGGTCAGGCTTTCCGCCATCTTTTTGGTCAGGGTGGTAATCAGCACCCGTTCCCCTCTGGCTGTTCTTTGTCTGATCTGCTCCAGCAGGTGGTCAATCTGACCATGAATGGGCATAACCACGATCTCGGGATCCAGCAAGCCGGTAGGCCGGATAATCTGTTCCACCACATGATCCGACTTCTCCAGTTCATAAGGACCCGGCGTTGCACTGACGTAGATCACCTGATTCAGTCTGGAATTAAACTCTTCAAAGGTCAAAGGGCGGTTGTCAAAGGCTGCCGGCAGCCGAAAGCCGTATTCCACCAGTGTTTCCTTTCTGGAACGATCCCCGGCATACATGGCTCTTACCTGAGGCAGGGTTACATGGGATTCGTCCACAAAGAGCAGAAAATCCTCGGGAAAATAGTCCAAAAGGGTGTAGGGCGGCTCTCCCACACTTCTCCCATCCATATACCGGGAATAGTTCTCAATTCCATTGCAATATCCGATTTCCTTCATCATTTCCAGGTCAAAATTGGTGCGCTGCAGCAGTCTTTGTGCCTCCAGCAGCTTGCCCTGCTCCTTGAACAGGGCAACCTGCTGCTCCAAATCCCTTTCAATCATGCCAACGGCTTTGTCCAGGTTTTCCCGGGAGGTGGCATAGTGAGAGGCGGGGAATACAATCGCATGGGAGAGATGCCCCAGAATTTCCCCCGTCAGGGTATGGATTTCAGAAATCCGCTCAATTTCATCTCCAAAAAACTCCACCCGGATCGCCTTCTCAAAGCTGTCGGCCGGGATGATCTCCAGGACATCTCCCCGGACACGGAAGGTGCCCCGGACAAAGTTCATGTCATTGCGTTCGTACTGAATGTCCACCAGCCTGCGCAGCACTTCGTTGCGCTCCCTCACCATTCCCGGTCGGAGAGACAGCATCAGATCCTTGTATTCATTGGGGTTCCCCAGGCCGTAAATACAGGATACGCTGGCAACGATGATGACATCTCTGCGTTCCAGCAAGGCTGCCGTAGCGGAATGTCGGAGCTTATCAATCTCGTCGTTGATGGAAGCATCCTTCTCGATATAGGTATCGCTGGAGGGAACATAGGCCTCCGGCTGGTAGTAATCGTAGTAGCTGACAAAATACTCGACCGCATTGTCGGGAAAAATCTCACGAAACTCACTGCAAAGCTGTGCAGCCAAGGTCTTATTATGTGCCAGAACCAGGGTGGGACGCTGCACCTGCTCGATGACGTTTGCCATGGTAAAGGTCTTGCCTGAACCGGTAATGCCCAGCAGAGTCTGATGCCGCTTTCCCTGTAAAACGCCCTTTGTCAGTTGTTCAATGGCCTTGGGCTGATCCCCCTGGGGAACCATTCCGGATTTGATGACAAACTTCATTTTCTCCCTCCTTACGATTCTCCATTATATCATAACTGTCAGGCAAATAGAACACCTGTTCCAATTTTATGTTTGTCCGATGTCCCTTCCCTGAGCAGGGGCATCACAAGCAACCCCGTTTTATA
>DURK01000152.1 GCA_012837325.1 Clostridiales bacterium | reverse complement strand
TCCACAACTTCCCTGTCCTTAAAGGGTACAAAATCGGCCGGTTCAAAGGCGAAATCCGTACCTTCTCCAAAAACAATCCGTTCCATTTCCTTCATGTCTTTCATGATCATTCTCCTTTTACTTTATTCTATTCCCATCCAAAATGACGGTTTTCACATTCATTTTGTCATCTACCATGATCAGATCTGCATCAAAGCCCTTTTCAATCTTCCCCTTTGTTGTGAATCCGAGCAATCTGGCCGGATTGGTCGATGCATAATTAAACACATCACAGAGACTGGCTCCTGTATGCACCATCATGTTGTGGCAGGCAAGGTCGAGTGTCAGCTTTGAGCCTGCAATTTCACCTTGCCAATCAAAGTTGATATCTGTCGCACCTTCATAGCCTTCGGGTACCGGACCATCAAATACACAGGCATCCGAAACCAAAATGATTCTGGCTTTCCCCTTTATCTTTACGACAAGCCTTAACATATAGGGGTCGACATGAATTCCTTTTCTGTCACATATCAGCTCCGCATAGATGTCATCATTATAGTTTACTGTTTCATCTACACACACGCCTCTGACCTCCGGATACTTGACCAGATCTCCGGTGGCATTGGTGTGGTGGGTAGCCAGTCTGAGCCCGTATGGCATCAGGCGTTCAATTTGTGCAGGAGATGCTTCGCTGTGGGCAACGGAAAACACGATGTTTGGAATGGCCGCCTTTACATCCTTTATGAAGCCCTCAATGTTTTCAAGTTCCGGGGCCAGGCACCATACCTTGGCAAAGTCACCTGCTGCTTCAATTAATGGAGCATAATCCTTGACATCAACCGGCCTGTTCCATGGATTGTTCTCCCGGTCTGCTCCGAATTTTGGATTCAGATAAGGCGCTTCCATGTACAAGCCTCTTATAATCCTGCCTTCGTCCTGTGTGCTTTTTTCTTTTACAAATTGAATCTGTTCCAATAATTGCTCTTTGGGTGTGTTAAAGTAAAGGGTTGGAAGTACCGATGTGGTTCCATGAAGAAGATTTTCCCGTGCTGCTTTCACCGGATCTTCATAAAACCATGTGCTGCCGCCGGCGTGGGTATGGATATCAATCAAGCCGGGGCCGACATAACTGCCTTGCGCGTCAATGATCTCACAGTTGTCTGGCAGCTTTACTCTGTCTGAACTTCCATAATCAATGATCCTGCCTTCATCAAAAACCAGGACGCCATCCTCTATCAGGTGGTTGGTCCGTACAAGCACTGCATTAACAATTGCTTTCATATTCGCTCCCTCACTTTACTTATTTTTTGATCCCATTCAAATTTCATTCCGCTGGTTGTCAGGGTAGTTGTTAGAATTGTTCTGCTAATTGTCGAAAGTCTTACTCGTCCTCAAAATAGTTTTCCAGACACAAGGTAGCCGCCCCCATTGCTGTAGCCAGCTCTCCCAGTTGTGAGGCCTCAATTTTGATGTCTCTGATCATTTCGGGCAGGGCTTCACGTTTCACCGTTCTTACAATCTCCTGAAACATGATATCATTGTCCTGTATCAGCCTCCCTCCAACGATAACCTTTGACGGATTAATGATACTGATTGAGTTTACAATTCCTATCCCGATGTATTTGCCTGCATTTTTTAAAAGCTGCAAGCATTTCTCGTCACCCAGCTTTGCAGCCAGCCCGATTTCCTTTACGGTTGGTGTTTTGGTGTTTTTATTGGTCGCTTCATACAGCAGAGGGCTCTCTTTTTGATGCAGCAGCTCCAGAGCCTGATCGGTCAGTGCCCAGCCTGAAGCAATGGACTCGATGCAACCGTTTCTTCCACATGTACAATGGGGACCGTCCACCTTAACAATGGTATGTCCGACTTCGCCGCTCATTCCCATTGCACCGTAAAACACCTTGCCGTTGATGACAATTCCGCAGCCAATACCCAGGCCAAGATCAAATACGATAAAGTTGCTGCCCCTCCTGCCTGCTCCATACCGCAATTCGGATAAAGCCATCAGCCGGGAACAGTCATCCACTACGATCTCTACATTGTACTTCTTGTGAAACAGCTCTGCCAGGGGCAGCCTCTGCCACCCTTTAATGTTCTCGGTTAATTTTGCTTCTCCGGTTTTACTGTCTATATAGCCTGGAAAGGCTATGCCTATTTTGTTAATCCGATCCAATGTAAAATTCGACTTGCTTAACAGCTCCTCGATAACCAGATCACACAGCTGCATTAGTATATCTGAGTTCATGCCTGCTATGTCGATGCTGTGGTCGCATAAAACCTTGCCGGTATAATCCATGATCACCCCGGTTAGATGAGTTCCGCCCACATCCAAGCCGATGCAATGAACAAATTCCCCATTTAATGCCAGGTTTTCCTTCGGCCGGCCTACTCCATCATTGCTTTTTGATACGACCGTTACTTCCCCGTCTGAAAGCATGTCATTGATGATATTCGTAATGGTTTTCTTGTCCAGGTTGGCCATGGATGACAAGTCCACCCGTGAACAGGACTTCTCATTGCGCAGGATGCCCCGAACTTTTTTGATGTTGTATGATCGTAGGAATGCCTGATCGCTTTTACTGTACTCTTTCATTGATTATCTATATTCCTTGCTTTGATTTGTTTTTTATCAGTCTGTTAACTAATATATTAATAGATACTTTCCACTAAGTCAAGATATTTTTGGGCGATTGAAGGAGAATATGCTCATGATTTTGTTTCTTTTTTCGAGCATTCAGGCGGGCTGATGCCCGCCTGAAAAACCCTTTAGTAACCTGCCAACTCATTTACTTGAATGGGTGCTGCCAAAGCCTCGGTTACATATGCTCTTGTTGGCCACAACTGCATGATAGAAGAGGGTACCAGAGGTGTAACAGGTCCGTGCAGCACCAGCCTGCCCACCATTCTCTGCCAGGAGGAGAAGGTTCCGCCTGTCGTAATTCCCAGCCTCAGGATGCGTTCTCTCGTATTTTTAATGTCTCTGGGTCCGACGGTGAAGGCTTTTGGCGGTACATTTGCCAAATCTCCGCTTTGTCCGAATACGCCATGCAATGAATTTTGAATGATGGTCAGTGGATTCAGTGTTACAATCCTGGATCCCATCTCAATGAATTCCTCAACGCTGTCCGTTTCAAACTCCGGTGTTAAGGGGTCAACAAAGGCCACATGCCCTGACCAGCCCGGGCCGCCGTAACTGACATCTGCTCCGCCGTTACCGATATCCTCAATCATCTTTGTATAATCGGCTGCGTTTTCATCAGTGGGATAATGTACATTTTCCATAGGCATGCGCAGAGACTCATCGATTTGATTTACCAGATACTTTAAGAATGAATAGGTGAATCCAGACTTGTAAGTGGGTGGTGCAATATTGCCGTCTTCATCTGCCCATTCGTCCATGGAGAAGATATGTACATTGCGGCAGTTGATTTTATAGTGATTGACCAATTCTGCAACCTGCATGTAGCCTGCCGGGTCAGGATTTGGAATAATCATAACCAGAGTCTCATCCAAATCGTCGGATTTCTTCATACGCATGACCATATCGGTAATGACGATACCACCATAATTAGGAACGATCTTAATTTTAAAATCGGGGTTGGAATGCTTTTCCAGTTCCTCCCTCTTCATGTTCCTGACACGTTCCAGCACCTCTTTGTCCTGAAAGGGTACCCATGGAGCCGGGGAAAAAGTAAATTCCTTCATGCTTATTCCTCGCTTTCTTTATATTATAATTAACAATTGCCTGGACAATTGTTATGTGCGAATTACACAGGGGAGCGGATTTTCACCTTTGCCGAAAGACCGTCCTGGTAAGTCTGTTGCTACTTACTTTAACATATTTTATGATTGGTATCAAATAACAGGCTCCATTACCATTTCCGTTTCATCATAAGGTTGAAGAAGAGACTGCAAAAGGGACATGTCCCGAATGGTGTGATCCAGCCAAACCCCTTCCTGTTCCCGCGGGAGTATAACCGGCATTCTATCATGAACAAGGGAGACCAGGGAATTGGGCTGGATGGTGAGAATCGAGAAGGCAGTGCAGGGCATCCCTTCCTGGTCCCGAAAATCCTCATAGATGCCTGCCAATGAAAACAAGGAGGACTGCTTTAGGCGAAACCGGTATTTTACCTTTTCCCTGCCAGCCCTGCTCCACTCAAAGAAGGCATTGGCAGGTACGATACAGCGCTTCTGCTGGAAAGCCCGGCGGAACATGGGCTTGGAGTGTACGGTTTCCCCCCTGGAGTTGATAATCAGTCCCTTTCCGTAGGGTGCTGTAAAACCCCATTTCATAAGAACCAGCTCTCTCTTATTCTGGTTTACGACAACCGGCACCTTATGGGAGGGAAAAACCTCGGAAGACGGCTTTTCATTCGTCCATTCCGTGGTAATTCCATAATGCTTTAGAATCTCTTCTATTTCTGCATGCAGCAGATATCTTCCACACATCTTCGATTCCACCTCCTATTTCATAACTCATATGAATTTCTCCATGTCAAGGCTGTTAGTAAGAGAACCTCCTGATGGTTTAACCGTTGTTTCTTACATCATAACACATATGTTTTTTCTTTCCACACTTTTATAGAATGACCTGAATTCTCATTGTATAATTTCAGATCTCTTATCCAAATAATAGAAATGTGAAGAAAAAGGAGGCAAGAGTCGATGAATAAACTCATGAAACCAGATGAGCTGCGAAGGCATATCAAAAACTTCTTATCAAGCAACCGTTATGGATCGCTGGGCACCTGCATGAACGACATTCCCCGGTCCAGCCCGGTTCAGTATTTTCTGGGGCAGGATCTGGAGATCTATATCCTGTCTGCCGGCGGTACAAAATTTCAATATATTGGTCACAACCCCAAGGTATGCCTATTGGTCAATACCCGGTATATCAACTATACTCGAATTGAGGGGGTGCAGATTTTCGGCAAAGCGGTTACCAGTGAGGAGCGGCCGGAGCTGATTCATGAAGCCTGGGAATTCTGTCCGGACTGCCATAAAATCGAATCCCTGAAGGATAAAGTGAAGGTGATCAAAATCATTCCTGACGAAATCATTTATTTAAATTCCAGGGAAACAGGGGACAGAACCAAACAGGTTCTGGTTCGAGAGCATATGACCAGGCAAAGATCTGAATTCAGCAAGGAACTGGCTTTTCAGTAAGCTCCGTGTCAAATGACTTGTGTATTAATCTGATGCACAAAGGCTGCGAAAGGCCCTCTCAAAACGGGCATTGTCTGACTGCTTTCGCTTGCGTGGGCCGGAATGTCTGCCGCCTGCCCTGCGAATTTTTGCGTTCATATGCCGTTCAAACAGCAATCGATCCAGGTTGTCCTTTGTATACACCAAGCCGCTGGGATGAATGGCTCTGGCATTTTTCGAGACTGCCATGGCTGCCAGGCCGTAATCCTGGGTTACCACAATGTCTCCCTGCCGGGTATGGTTCACCAGGGCAAAATCCACCGCATCTCTGCCTTGTCCGACTGTCATCACCTCAGCATAGTCATCCTCCAAAATATGACTGGTATCGATGTAAAAAATAACCGGCAGATGGTATTCCTTCGCAACCTCAACAATGAGGCCTTTGACAGGGCAGGCATCTGCATCAACCAAGACTTTCCGTTCCGTATCCCTTGCTTTCATAATTGATACCCTTTTTATTTAAACATTTTTATTTTCATCCGGATCAAACATCACCAGAGAAGAAGCCTCACCAATACATGATAAGGATTGGAGTCAACTGGATATCAGCTGGAAACAGGCGGCGGGATCTCTACAAATTTCACGCCGCTGTGTTTATCGGTAATCCGCTGTACGGACCATTTGTCATGGAACAGCACCACCGGCCTCTCAAAATAATCCTCCACCAATACGGCACGATCGGTATAAGATAAGTCATCCCCGGAAAGCTTTCCATCCATGACCCACCTGGCAGCAGTATAAGGCAGCGTCTGTACCTGGATCTCCACTCCATATTCATTCTCCAGGCGATAAGTCAACACATCCAGCTGCAGAATCCCTACCACGCCAACAACTAGGGAATCGGTACCAATTTCCGGCTGCCTGAAAAGCTGTACAGCGCCTTCCTGGGCAATTTGTTCCATGCCTTTTAAAAACTGCTTTCTCTTCATGGCATCTACCATACGCACCCTGGCAAAATGCTCTGCCGGGAATAAGGGAATCCCTTCAAAGGTGAAACGATCATTCCCCTCCAGCAGCGTATCTCCAATCCGAAAAACACCCGGATCAAAAATGCCTATGATGTCTCCTGCATAGGCTTCCTCCACGACCATTCGATCCTGAGCCACAAACTGCTGAGGCTGACTCAGCCGTACCCTTTTCCCTTCCCGGACATGATTCACCTCCATACCTTTGGTGAACTTACCCGAACAGATTCGGATAAAGGCAATACGGTCCCGATGAGCGGGGTTCATATTGGCCTGTATCTTAAATACAAACCCTGAAAACAAAGGATTCCGAGCATCCAGCCTTCCCCCGGATGTAGGACGGGCTGCAGGCTGTGGTGCCATCTTTAAAAAGCTTTCCAGGAAGGTGCGCACGCCGAAGTTGGTCATGGCACTGCCGAAGAAGATGGGTGTCAGCTCTCCTGCCAGGACTTCCTCCATGTTGAATTCATCACCAGCCAGATCCAGCAGCTCAATTTCTTCAAGAAGCTGATCATACAGGTGTTCCCCCAGCAGAGAACGAAAACGGGGATCATCCGGACGTCCTAAGTCAGCATCGATTTTCGTTCTGCCATGGTCGCCCCCTTTGAAGGCTTCAATCAAACCTGCCTTCCGATTGTATACTCCCTTGAAATTGCCCTCTGTACCGATCGGCCAGTTCATGGGATAGGATCGAATCCCCAGTACATTTTCGATTTCCTCCATGAGCTCAAAGGGATCACGGGACTGGCGATCCATCTTATTAATAAAGGTAAAGATGGGTATTCCCCGCATCTTGCATACCTGAAAGAGCTTAATTGTCTGAGCCTCAACCCCCTTACCCCCATCTATCAGCATGACTGCGCTGTCAGCTGCCATCAGGGTTCGATAGGTGTCTTCACTGAAGTCCTGGTGCCCGGGAGTGTCCAATATATTGATCCGGCATCCGTCATAATCAAACTGCATAACACTGGAGGTGACGGAGATTCCCCGTTGCTTTTCAATTTCCATCCAGTCCGAGACAGCGTACTTCTTCGACTTCCTGGACTTGACCGTCCCTGCCAGTCGAATGGCTCCGCCATAAAGCAGCAATTTTTCGGTCATGGTGGTTTTTCCTGCGTCCGGGTGGGAAATAATGGCGAAGGTTCTTCTTCTGTCTACTTCCTGTTTTATCTGTTGTTCCAATTCCAAGTGTTCTCACTCATCCCTTATCTGTATCAATTTCCAATCAGCATTGATAATTATATTGTACTCTTGCATGGCCGTCAAACAAAAAAAGAGAACCTGAACAATCAGGTTCCTGAGTAGGAGTATATATGAAACTACCAGTTACTGCAGATGCCAACCCCGCCTGGTCCAAGGTGAGAACCGATAACCGGCCCGATCTCGTCAATTCCTATCTGAATGTGCGGAAATCTTTCCTTCAGCTTTCGCTGCAACTGTCTGGCAGCCTCCGGAACCAAAATATGCAGAACGGTAATGGCCGCAGCATCTTCCGGAACATGCTCTACCAGATAATCCAGCGCCTTGCCTTTACCCCGAATTTTGGCAATGGCTTCCAGCTTGCCG
This sequence comes from Clostridiales bacterium, assembly GCA_012837325.1. GTDB lineage: Bacteria > Bacillota > Clostridia > Caldicoprobacterales > DTU083 > DURK01. The sequence continues at coordinate 9,709 of DURK01000152.1, read as the reverse complement.
TCCACAAGCCCTATTATCGGCTTTACATTAAGCAGCGTTCCAATGGCTGCCTGGGCAGCAGATAACCGGCCGCCCCTTTTTAAATATTCCAAGGTGTTGGCAACCAGAACCACCTGCATTCTCTTTTTCTGCCTTTCCACCGCTTCAACAATTTCCTGTCTGCTGTGTCCCAGTTCGGCCATACTCTGTGCCAATTGTACCAGGAATTTCAAATTGGATACGGTGGTTTCGGAATCAATAACCGATATTCTGTCAGGTGATGTCATGGCAGCTGCTGCAGACGCGCTGTTGTATGTACCGCTTAGCTTCTCCGATATGACAATGGTTATGATTTCGTTTCCCTGTGCCAAAATCTCTTTATATACAGAGGCAAAGGCTTCAATGGACGGCTGGGATGTAGACGGGAAATCCTTGGAGGTTTCCAGCTGCCGGTAAAAATCCTCAAATTCACCGGGAAAGCCTTCCTCCGTGCTGACGCTTGAAAATGTAACGGACAACGGTACAACTTGGATTTGTCTCTGCTTTGCTTCCTCTTTGGAGAAGTATGCGGTGCTGTCGGTTACGATTTGTACTCTGGCCATGTCTTGTTTCCTTTCCTGTTTCTTTTTTATTGTGGATAAAAGATAATTCCTTTATTCTTGGTGTTTTTCCAGATCCAGTGCTATTATATGATTATAATACCAGGTACTAGTACCAAAAGCAACCCTTTTTTTGCAAGCCTCCCAGGATTTTTTATGCACCTTCGGTTTTTTAGCTCATCAAAAAAGCTCTCGTGCAATATGCCCGAGAGCCTTTCTAAGCAAGTGAAAAGCCTTCCTTATTCCTGTGTCATTCTCTCCAAACGGATTCCTGTCATATGGTCGTTCAAGTTGGCCTTCTCAAAGGAGTCATCCGATTTCTTCACAATTTCCACTGCCAGTGTTTCGGTCTTAATATAGTCTTCAAAGATATCAACAGCCCTGGAAACTGCATCATCGGCGTCCAGATGAATGCGTATATTGTCTGTTACCTCGTAGTCGTTGTTTTTTCGCATCTGCTGAACCTTGGATATCAACTCCCGGGCCAGGCCTTCGTCAACTAACTCCTGGGTCAGTGTGGTATCCAGGATGACAAACAAATTGTTTTCTGTTGTAACATTAAAGCCTTCCTTGGAATTGATGGTGACCAGTACATTTTCCCTGCTGATCTCATAGGGTTCACCGCCCAGGTCAACCGTCAGGGTTTCCCCGTTTTCCAGTCTGGGTGCTGCATCCGCTGCATCCAGCTGCGCCAGCGCTTTTGCAAACAGCTTGATTTTTGAACCCAGTACCGGCCCTGCTACCTTGAAGTTGGGCTTTAACTGGAAGTTCATGAACTGGTGCAGTTCATTTGTGAAAACAACCTCCTTAACATTCAGCTCTTCCTGAATCAAGGGGACCAGGTGGGTGATTCTGTCCTCATATTTTCCGTCAACCAGCACCTTTCCAATGGGCTGGCGTACCTTAATGCGGGCGGATTCTCTGGATGCACGGCCCAGGGTAACCAAATCGCGCACCAAATCCATGGTCTGCTCCAGATCCGGATCAATGAGTTCCGGGTTGGCGGTCGGGTAGCTGCTCAAATGAACCGAAAGCTCTCCGGTCAGGTTCCTGTAAATTTCCTCGGAAAGGAAGGGCGCAAACGGTGCAAACATTTGGGCAAAGCCTACCAGGATCTCATAGGTGGTGTTGTAGACCGCCTTTTTGTCATCGTTTGGCTCAGCAGCCCAGAAACGCCTTCTGGAACGGCGGATATACCAATTGGACAGATCCTCATTGACAAAGTCCTGCATCCGCCTGATTGCCCGGGTCATGTCATAGACCTCAAGATCCTGCTCGACTGCTGCCTTGAGGTTGTTATACTTGGACAAAATCCAGCGATCCAGCTCTGCTCTTTTTTCATAGGGTACAAAGAACTCTTTGGGATCCATATTGTCGGTATTGGCATACAAGGTAAAGAAGTGATAAACATTCTTTACCGTACCGAAGAACTTGCTCTGCACCTCCCGCAATCCGTCAAGATCAAACCGGGTGGGACTCCAGGGCGGTGATACATAAAGCAGGTACCAGCGCAGCGTATCCGCTCCGTATTGATCAAAGAGCTCAAAGGGATCCACCGTATTACCCCTGGACTTGGACATCTTGCTGCCTTCCTTGTCCAGAATCAGGTCGTTCACCAGAACCGACTTATAAGGCGACCTGCCGGTTACAAAGGTGGATACGGCGATCAGGGAATAAAACCAGCCTCTGGTCTGATCAATGCCTTCACAGATAAAGTCTGCCGGAAAGAGTTCTTCAAAAATCTCCTTGTTTTCAAAGGGATAGTGGTGCTGGGCAAAGGGCATGGAACCGCTGTCAAACCAGCAGTCAATGACATCCTTCACCCGGGTCATGGTGCCGCCGCATTGATCGCATTTCAGGTGCACATCATCCACGTATGGCCGGTGGAGATCGATGCTTTCGTCAATGGTCTCCAGGGCTCGCTCAACCAGTTCCTTTCGTGAGCCGATGCTTTCGGTATGACCACAGTCACAATACCAGATATTCAGCGGCGTACCCCAGTAACGGGAGCGGGAAATCGCCCAGTCGTTGAGGTTATCCAGCCAGTTTCCAAAGCGCTTCTGGCCGATATAGTCGGGATACCAGGAAACGCCGTTGTTGTTTTCAATCAGCTTATCCTTTAATCTGGTCATGGCAATATACCAGCTGGGTTTGGCGTAATACAGCAGGGGGGTATGACATCTCCAGCAATGAGGATAGTTATGCTCCATTTTTTGTCTTTTGAACAGCTTGTCCTCTTCTGCCAGCCAGTTTATGATCTCCGGGTCAGCATCCATGACAAACATACCCTTCCAGGGAGTGGCGGTATACCTGCCTGTTTCATCAACCGGCTGCAATACCGGCAGGTTGTACTTCAAACCGGTCTGGTAGTCATCCTCACCAAAGGCGGGCGCGGTGTGAACAATGCCTGTGCCATCCTCTGTTGTGACATAATCAGCTGTGGTAACAAAAAATGCCTTTTTCTCAGCCTTCACAAAGGGCATCAGCTGTTCATATTCCATATACTCCAGATCTTTCCCCTTCAGCTCGGCAAGCACCTCAAATTCGCCATCCAACACCTGTGGTGCAAGGGTCTTTTCTACATAATAGACCGCATCCTGAAACTTGATCTTCAGATAGGTCTGCTCCGGATGTACTGTTAAAGCCACATTGGAGGCTAAAGTCCAGGGAGTGGTGGTCCAGACAAGGAAATACTCATCCGCATCCTTGCGCTTGAACTTCACGGTGACCGTCGTGGTTTTGATTTCCTCATAGCCCTGGGCCACCTCGTGAGAAGCCAGGCCTGTGCCGCAGCGGGGGCAATAAGGCAGAATCTTATGGCCTTCATACAGCATATCCTGCTTGTGGAATCGATCCAAAATCCACCATACGGTTTCAATATAGTCGTTATCCAGGGTGATGTAGGGATGATCCATGTCGATTTCATAGCCCATCCGCTTTGTCATCTCACGCCACTCTTTTTCATACTTGAATACCGATTCGCGGCATTTTTCGTTGAACTCGGCAATGCCATAATCTTCGATTTCCTGCTTGCTTTTCAAGCCCAGTGTTTTTTCCACTTCAATCTCAACGGGCAGCCCATGGGTGTCCCATCCTGCTTTGCGCTTCACCTGAAAGCCCTTCATGGTCTTGTAACGGCAGACGGAATCCTTCAATGTCCTGGAAATGACATGGTGGATTCCGGGGTGTCCATTGGCGGTAGGCGGCCCTTCATAAAAAATAAAGGGCTTGCAGCCTTCCCTGGTCTCGATGGATTTATCCAAAATTTTAATTTCATCCCAAAATGCAGAAACTTGTTTTTCATTTTCGCTGACAGACCTGCCAGACAGCGGTTTAAACTTCTCCATACTTCCATCCCTTTCTAATTCGATACCTGTCAATAAAAAACCCCCGGCAAAAATGCCAAGGGACGAATAAATCCGCGGTACCTCCCGTATTATAAGGCAGAACCGATGGTCAACCTTATCGCTCATCATTGTAACGCCTTTCAAGCGGAGCGGCCTAGTATGCAACTCCTCTTTGGGGTCACATATTCAGCTCCCGGCTCCAAGGTGATCTTCGTGCCAGGACTTCATCACTGCGCTTCCACCTCTGCGCTGTGTCTCTGGAAATGGACCCTGCACGACTGTCCTCTTCACAGCCATTTTCGATTCAGTTTGCAATTAATGATACTTGATAATATAATATTTGTCAAGAAACTTTCCGCTGCAGCCTTGCTGCTTATGCTTTTATTTACTTGAATGAGGAGTGATCCCATTGAAATGGTTTCATAAACTGGAAAGAAAGCTCGGGCGTTATGCCATCCGCAATCTGATGACCTATATCGTTGTCCTCAATGCGGTGGTGTTTGCCCTGACCATATTGGTGCCTCAAAGCAATCTGTATGAAAAATTTGCTTTGTTCCCGGGCAGGGTCCTGCAGGGTGAGGTCTGGCGCCTGATCACCTTTCTGTTTCTGCCTCCCTCTGTCAGTCAATCCCTCTGGATTATCGTAACCTTGTACTTCTACTATATGGTGGGCAGCAACCTAGAGAACCAATGGGGCAGCTTTCGCTTTAATCTCTACTACCTGATCGGCGTACTAAGCACCATTGCTGCTTCCTTTATCGGTTTTGCCCTGACCGGTTATGGTGATATCAGCACCGAGCACCTGAATCTATCCCTTTTTCTGGCCTTTGCCTTTCTTTTCCCCAACTTTGAGCTGCTGCTTTTCTTCATTCTCCCCATTAAGGTAAAGTATATTGCATGGTTTAACTGGGCTTTCATTGCCCTGTCCGTAATCATCAACCCTCTGCCCATGAAGCTGGCTGCCCTGGCTTCTGTGGTAAACTTCTTTGTTTTCTTCGGTTCGGATCTGATCACCACCCTGAAGCTCCGGCGGCAAACCTATAAAAATCGAAAGCGTTTCAGGAACGCTTTCAAAAACAACCGCAGATAAAACCGGCTTCAGAACAGCATCAAGCTGATTGACATCACAATCATTCCTGATACCAGGCCGTAAATACTCAAGTGGTGTTCCCCATATTCCCGGGCGGTGGGAAGCAGCTGATCAAAGGATATAAACACCATAATTCCGCCCACAGCAGCAAAAACAATGCCAAACAAGGTCTCTGACATAAACTGAGCCAGGATCAAATAACCCGCAATCGCGCCGACGGGCTCCGACATGCCCGACAAAAAGGAGTAGAGAAAGGCCCTTTTTCGGCTGCCTGTGGCATAATAAACCGGTATGGAAACAGCGATTCCCTCCGGGATATTGTGTATCGCTATGGCAACAGCGATGCTGATGCCCAGGCTGGGATCCCGAAGGGCAGACATAAAGGTTGCAAATCCTTCCGGAAAATTATGAATGGCCACAGCCAGTGCGGTAAACAGCCCTGCTCGAAGCAGCCTGCCCTTATCATAGACTGGTTCATCTGACTTCCCGACCGTTGTATCAACCCCTGCTGTTTCGGCTAAATGATCCAGCAGGCCGGACGGAGCATCCCCTGTGATATCCTCCACCTTTCTGGCCTCATGGGGATTTTCATAATCCGGTACCAGATTATCGATCAATGCGATCACAAACATTCCTGCAAAAAAAGCGATGATGGTCACCCAGGACCCTTTTGTGTATCCCAGCTCTGCTGTCAAGGTTTTTCTGGCTTCTGTGAAAATCTCTACAAAAGAGATATAGATCATAACCCCTGCTGAAAAACCGAGTGCAACGGATAAAAATTTGGTGTTGGTTCTCTTCGCAAAAAAGGCTATGGCTCCCCCTATTCCGGTAGCCAAGCCGGCAATCAGGGTCAGAATCATAGCAAATAACACATATTCCTGCATGCAATCCCCCCAAATGATGTAATCTATCTATTATTCATACCATATCATACATAACCTTTATGCGAAAAAAGGTAACATGCATATTTATGCTATTTTAAGACATCTTGAATCGGACCGCCGCCCAGGCATTCCTCGCCCTGATAAAAAACCACAAATTGCCCCGGTGTGACAGCCTTTTGCGGTTTATCAAACCGCACACTGCAGCTGCCTTCCCCTGTGACGGTTACCTCAACTCCCTGATCCGGCTGTCGATAGCGGAACTTGGCCTGACAGGAAAAGGTTTCTGCAGGAGGCTGCCCCTGTATCCAGTTCACATTCTCCGCCGTCAGACCCCTGGAATAAAGGGCAGGATTTTGATCCCCCTGAACCACATAAAGAATATTGTTTTTCAGGTCCTTTTCCGCCACAAACCAGGGATCGCCGCTGCCGTAGCCGCCGCCGATTCCGAGGCCTTTTCTTTGGCCCAGCGTATAATACATCAAACCGTCATGTCTGCCCAAAACCCTGCCCGGCTGATCCTGGCTTCGTATTTCACCCGGCTGGGCAGGCAGGTAATTCCCCAAAAACTCCTTGAAGTTGCGCTCCCCAATAAAGCATATTCCGGTGCTGTCCTTGCGGTGGGCTGTCTTCAGACCGGCTTGTTCCGCTATGCGGCGCACCTCCCGTTTTTCCAGACCGCCTATTGGAAAGATGGCCTTGGATAGCTGCTGCTGATTCAAGGCACACAAGAAATAAGATTGGTCTTTGCCTCGATCCAGCCCCTTCAGAAGATGTGCCTTTCCCTGTTCCTTATGAATTTGCGCATAGTGTCCTGTCGCCAGATAATCCGCCCCGATCTTCATTGCATAGTCCAAAAACATCTTGAACTTGATTTCCTTGTTGCATAGTACGTCCGGGTTGGGTGTTCTGCCCTTCTTATACTCTTCCAGGAAATAGGTAAAGACACGATCCCAGTATTCCTTCACAAAGCTTACGGAATAATAGGGTATTTCCAGCTGATTGCAAACCCGTACCGCTTCCTCATAATCCTCCGTTGCAGTACAGACTCCGTTTTCATCCGGCTCATCCCAGTTTTTCATAAAGACACCGATTACCCGGTATCCTTGCTCCTTCAAAAGCAGGGCTGCGACAGAAGAATCCACACCGCCGGACATCCCCACTACAATATTTATTTTTGAATTGGATCTGGACAATCCATTCATACATTTCAGCCTTTCTTTTCTGAAATCCTTCATCACCATCCTCCGCTTCCTGAAGCGGAGTGTTCACGCTGTCCGGTATTTCAATAAATTAAAATTTCATCCTTTATTTTTTCAGATACTTGTACATTCGTCAAGTCTATTTCATCATTCCCTGCTGCAGCACCTGTCTTTTCGCTGCTGCCCGCTGTTGTTCATGATTTCTTGCTGAAGAAAGAATAATGAATAACGGCTTGTGAAAAAGGCTGATTCAGTGCATCGCATTAGTTGAAAATGTTTATCAATTAATAATAATTCTTGTTTATTTCCTTTTTCAATTGTGCTATACTGGTTTCAGGCTTGCTGGCGCGAATCAACCGCAAAACGGGGCGAAACGGCCTCGGAAAGAAATAACGGAGGGATGATTGATTGGCAAGAAATAGAGGCCCGCGATTCAAAGTCGCGAGGCATTTGGGTGAGAATGTATACGGACATCCAAAGGCATTGAAAAGAGGAGTAAAAACCCATAGAAAGCTGTCGGAATACGGACTCCAGCTTTTGGAAAAGCAAAAGCTGAAGGAATACTACGGGATACTGGAGAAGCAGATGACCCGTTATGTGGAAAAAGCAACCCGCTCTCAGGGAAATACCGGAGACCTTCTGGTACAGGCCCTGGAATGCAGGCTGGATAACCTGGTCTACCGATTAGGCTTTGCTTCATCCTTGAGGCAGGCCCGCCAAATGGTGGTACATGGCCACATATTGCTGAACGGGAAAAAAGCAGACCGGCCGTCCATGGAGGTTCGCCCCGGCGATGCAATCGCTTTAAAGGAAAAATCCCAAAGGGTGGACTTATATCGGGATTCCTTCCTCTCGCATACATTGAATGTTCCCTACCTGGAAAAGGATGAGGATCAATTCTCCGGCGTTCTGACCAGACCGCCTCTGCGGGAAGAAATCCCCATCCATGTCAAGGACTCACTGATCATCGAATTTTATTCAAGGAAGTAGCGGATCATAGACTTTACTGACACCGCACATCGAAAAGGAAAGGACAAAGCATCCGCTTTGTCCTTTTTTTATGGCTTTTTGATCATACACTCATCGTCTTATTGCCCCGGAGTTATACAGGAGGGGTTTCCCTTACCTGGCAGCAGCCGCAATTTGCTTCCCGAATTCCACACACTGGGCAATGCTGTCTTCATCGGGATTCCACAAGGCCCGGATTCCATCATCCATAAGCTCCATTCCGCATTCGGTGAGCAGTCTGCCGATCATCTTCACCGATTCACCGCTCCAGCCATAGCATCCAAAGGCAGCCGCCTTCTTATTTCTGAATTCCAGCCCGCGTATTTCCTCCAATATGGCAGCGATGGAGGTGAGAATTCCCCTGTTGATGGTGGGTGAGCCCACCAATATGGCTTTGGATTTGAACACTTCGGTTATGACATCATTTTTATCCGAACGTCCCACATTGAAGAGCTTGACGGCTGTTTCCGGACTGACCATTTTAATCCCCGAAGCAATGGCTTCTGCCATCCTCCTGGTTCCATTCCACATGGTATCATAGATCAGGGTAATCTGGTCTTCCTGGTAATCCTGTGCCCATTTCATGTACTGTTCAACAATCTGAACCGGATTGTCCCGCCATAAAATACCATGACTGGTGCAGATCATGGATAAGGGCAGATTCAAACCGATAAACTCATTGATTTTCTTTTCAACCAAAGAGCTGAATGGAGTGAGGATATTGGCATAATACTTGACAGCTTCCTGGTACAGCTCAGCCTGATCCACCTCATCATTAAACAGAAACTCCGTTGCATAATGCTGTCCAAAGGCATCGTTGCTGAACAGGATATTGTCCTCTGTCAGGTAACAGAACATGGAGTCCGGCCAATGCAGCATTCTGGCCTCAATAAACAGGAGCTCCTTCTTTCCCAGACTTAACCGGTCTCCGGTTTTCACCTCTACAAAGTTCCAGTTCTGATGATAATGCCCCTTCAATGCCCTGGCGCCGTTCCTGGTACAATAAATGGGGGTGTTCGGGATCTCCCGCATCAGCTCCGGCAGAGCGCCGCTGTGGTCGATCTCCGAGTGATTTGCAATGATGTAGTCAATTTCATTCAAGTCGATTTCCTTCTTGAGGTTGGCTACAAATTCTTTGGCAAAGGGCTGCCAGACGGTGTCAATCAGTGCCACCTTCTCATCCCGTACCAGATAGGAGTTATAAGAAGAACCTCGATGAGTGGAATACTCCACTCCGTGGAATTCACGAAGCTCCCAGTCCTTTTTCCCTACCCAGGTCACACTTGCATTTAATTGAATACTCATACCTCTCCTCCTCTTATTCGTCAGCTTATCTAGGTTTTACCAAATAGATACCCTGTATTCATACCCCTTACCATTAATTTTCAAAATTGCTCCAAAAGCAGCAGCAGGAAATGGAAAACACAGGCAGGGTGTTTGATTTGCCCTGTGCAGGGTAAGTATAATTACTGAAATTGTATATTTTCTTATAACTTCACTCACAATATCATTTAAAGGAGCATTCCTGTAATGATCTTTAACGAACTTTGAAAAAAGAAGACCCAACCTGTACAATAAAACTGTGGTTGGAACATCAGCAAGT
>DURK01000151.1 GCA_012837325.1 Clostridiales bacterium | reverse complement strand
CATCTGCACCAAACAATCTTCCTCCAAAACTGGGGAACAAGATGACAAGCAGCAGGAAGAAGAACAGAAGCTCGTCTTGGTTATTGCCAAAGCCGCCGCTTCCAAATAGGATTACCAGAAGCAGGAAAAAGAACAGCAAGGAATCGTTGCCAAATTTGCCTCCTTTGCTGTCAAACCCAAAGCCCATGGAATCACCTCGCTTCTTGAAATTGGATTGTATGAACTTCCTGTTATATAGATATGTAAACGTATTGTAAAAAGTGAATTCGATTTTGTCCTTTCAACATTCTCATCTTTGCTGCATATGCTGATACTCTGAGGCGGGAAAGGAGCATCGGATATGCAGGGAAATCGACGGGCATTGGATATGGAAGAATTGCTTGAACGATACAGAAAGGTTCCATTTGTACACAATGGAAGGACATTGGATGGGTTGGACTGCCTGGGTTTTGTCGTTCACTTCTATAGAAATTTTGGTATTTACTTGCCAAGCAGCGATGGAAAGGAAATTGACAGGAACTGGTATAAAACCGATCCTTTAAGATATATCCGCAGCATACGTAAGTTGGATGGCATTCAAATATCGATTGATGATCTTCAGCCATTGGATCTGGTCTACTTTGCCATATCAAGAGATATCATCACCCATACCGGTGTGATGATCAATGAAAAGGAATTTGCTCATATGTCACCCAAAAGTAATTTCCTTATCAGTAAAATGGAGCGGCATTGGAAGAAGCGCTGCAAAGGAGCGATTCGTTTTTCGGCCTTGTCCTGATACCGTGCAAGGCCGGCAATTGACATCGTTTCATCAAATTTGTATAATACTACTTAATGACTGACACGAAAATCAAAAGCAGATTACCAGGATCTGCTTTTTATAAAACCGTTTACAAAGGAGTGTTTTTAATTTGAAGGCCAATGAACTTAGGGAGAAGTTCCTTTCTTTTTTCAGAGAAAAGGGACATACCGTCATACCCAGTGCTTCGATCATACCGGAGAATGACCCTACCGTGCTGTTCACCACTGCAGGCATGCATCCGCTTGTGCCTTACCTGCTGGGAGCCAAGCACCCGGATGGCACCCGTCTTACCAATGTGCAAAAATGTATTCGCACCGGTGACATTGAAGAAGTAGGGGATGCTACCCACTGTACATTTTTTGAAATGCTGGGGAATTGGTCTTTGGGAGATTACTTTAAAAAGGAAGCCATTGCATGGAGCTGGGAGTTCCTGACTTCTGAAAAATGGCTGAATATACCGAAAGAAAAGCTTTACTTCAGTGTGTTTGCTGGAGATGAGGATGCACCACGGGATATGGAATCCTATCACCAATGGATTTCCCACGGAGTAAACCCGGATCATATTTTCTTTCTGCCCAAAGAGCATAACTGGTGGGGTCCGGCAGGAACCACCGGCCCCTGTGGACCAGACACAGAAATGTTTATTGATACCGGCAGAGAAAAGTGCAGCTCCGAATGCAGCCCGGCCTGCAGCTGCGGTAAATATGTGGAGATCTGGAATGATGTATTCATGGAATACAACAAGACGGCAGACGGAAGATATGAGCCGTTAAGCCAGAAAAATGTGGATACCGGTATGGGCTTGGATCGTACCATTGCCGTATTGCAGGGTGTAGATTCGGTATATGAAACTGATCTGTATCAGGATATCATGAATCGAATCGGACAATTGGCAAATAAGGAATATCAACAGGATGAGGAAACCGTCCGGGCTTATCGAATTGTTGCAGATCATATCCGTACCGCAGTCTTTATTTTAGGAGACCAAAAAGGGGTCACCCCATCCAATGTAGACCAGGGTTATGTATTAAGAAGGTTAATCCGACGTGCTGTACGCTTTGGATTGCAGATCGGAATTCCTGAGGGCAGTACGCCAAAGATTGCCCAGGCGGTAATTGATCAATACCGAGGTGTATATCCGGAGCTGGTAAAAAATGAAGCATTCATCAAGCAGGAATTGGATCTGGAAGAGGAAAGGTTCCAGAGAACCATCAAACAGGGTCTCAGGGAATTTGACAAGGTTATCGCGAGGCTGGGTAAAGATGTGAAGGTTATTGACGGTCCCAACGCATTTCGTCTGTATGATACCTTCGGATTCCCTCTTGAGTTTACCCAGGAACTGGCACAGGAAAATGGATACACTGTGGATGTAGAAGGCTTTGAAAAGAGTTTCCGCCATCACCAGGAAATTTCCCAGGCAGGTGCTGCTCAGCGGTTCAAGGGCGGGTTGGCTGATCATACGGAAGAAACCACAAACCTTCATACCGCAACCCATCTCCTTCACGCAGCTTTGAGGAAGGTTTTGGGAGAGGAAGTTGCTCAAAGGGGAAGCAATATCACAGCAGAGAGGCTTCGTTTTGACTTTTCTTTTTCGAGAAAGGTCAGCCGCGATGAGCTGAACGAGGTTGAACGCCTGGTTAACGAAGTGATTGCACAGGATATGGAGGTTCTCTGTGAAGAAATGCCCTTGGAAGAGGCACAAAAAAGTGGTGCCATCGGTTTGTTTGAATCCAAGTACGGCAATATGGTAAAGGTCTATTCAGTGGGAGATTTCTCCAAAGAGCTTTGCGGCGGCCCCCATGCCGCCAGAACCGGAGAACTGGGACGGTTTAAGATCAAAAAAGAAGAAAGCTCTTCTGCTGGAGTTCGCAGAATTAAGGCAGTATTAGTAAAGTAAAGCTCAAGTAAGCAAAATCGCATTTAAACGGGACAGTCATTTCTCTAGCAGAGGAACGACTGTCTTTTTTATTTGATTTCACCCAATATTACGGTATACTATTACTGATGCAGACAACTTGATTCGAACTGGATATGGTTACTCCGATCAAAGCCGATGTACAGGCTGTTCAGGAAGGAGGATATTCTTGACCCGACAAATAATTGTAGCAGAAAATGCAGGTTATTGCTTTGGTGTAAAACGGGCAGTGGAAATGACCGTTGAATATAACAAAAAGAAAAAATCCAAGGTATATACCCTGGGTCCGCTGATACACAATGATGATGTGGTGAAGAGCTTGGAAGAGCAGGGTATATTCCGGATAAACAGTAATGATATTGCAGAGCTGAAACCGGAAGACACAGTAATCATCCGCTCACACGGAACAACACCAGCAATTATTGACCGAATTAGGCAGACCGGCGCAAGCATAGTGGATGCCACCTGTCCTTATGTAACCAGCATTCAGAGAAAAGCAAGGAAGTACTACCAGGAGGGTTATCAAATTGTGATCGTGGGTGATCGCAGCCATCCGGAGGTAATTGGTATCAACGGATGGTGCAACAATTCCGCTTTGGTGGTTAAAGATGGAAGTGAACTGGATAAGCTGCCAAACAAAGTATGTGTCCTGTCTCAAACTACGGAAAAGCTATCCAATTATGAAAGAACGCGAAAAGCGGTTTCACGTTTGGCAAAGGATGTTCTCGCATTTAACACCATTTGCAGTGCAACCGGTGAAAGACAGAACAGTGCAGATCAGGTTTCAAAAGAAGTAGACTTGATGGTTGTAATTGGGGGAAAGCAAAGCTCCAATACCAAAAAACTATATGAAATATGCAGGGCAAACTGCAGCAATACATGGCTGATAGAAAACGTCAGGGAGCTGCCGGACTGGGTTGCAGGGGATCCGAAATGGAAAACCATCGGTGTAACAGCAGGTGCTTCTACACCAGATTGGATTATCGCAGAAGTGATCGATAAGCTGAAGGAGAGAACTTCAAAATGAACAGGAAAAAAACAAGAAAAATCCTGGCAGGGAACAAAGCAATTGGCGGAGGTGCTCCCATTACCGTTCAGTCCATGACCAATACCGATACCAGAGATGTAGATGCCACCGTAGCTCAGATACACAGACTTGAAGAAGCCGGCTGTGATATCATTCGCAGTACTGTTCCAGATCAACAGGCTGCGGATGCATTATCCAAAATCATCTCTCGGATACACATTCCCATGGTTGCTGACATTCATTTTGACTACACATTGGCCCTAAAGGCAATAGAAAACGGGGTAGCCAAGCTTCGCATTAATCCAGGCAACATTGGAAGCAGGGAAAAGGTAAAGGCAGTGGTTCAGGCAGCGAAGGACAAGGGAATTCCAATTCGTATCGGAGTGAATTCCGGATCCTTACAACGCGATATTTTGCAGCGGTATGGTGGAGTATGTTCTGAGGCATTGGTAGAGAGCGCACTTCGGCATGTAGAGATTCTGGAGGAATTGAATTTTTATGACATTGCTTTGTCGGTTAAATCTTCTGATGTAAGGGAGATGATTCAATCTTACCGCTTGTTATCAAAAAAAGTCGATTATCCACTCCATGTAGGTGTAACGGAATCTGGCACTATCAAGCGGGGCACGATAAAATCCTGTGTAGGCATCGGTGCACTCTTGTCTGAGGGGATTGGAGACACCATTCGCGTATCACTGACCGGTGATCCAGTAGAAGAGGTTCTTGTGGCAAAGGAAATACTCAAGACCCTTGGGATAATAAAAGAGGGGATCGAATTGATCTCCTGCCCAACCTGCGGCCGGACTCAGCTGGACTTAATCCGGATTGCGGAAGAGGTGGAGGAGCGTTTTTCCAAAGTAAAGAAACACATTAAAATTGCTGTAATGGGTTGTGCTGTGAATGGTCCTGGAGAGGCGAGAAGGGCTGATATCGGTATAGCTGGCGGTAACGGAGAGGGTTTGATTTTCCGCAAGGGAGAGATCATTCGCAAGGTCAATGAAGAGGATTTGGTTGAAGAATTGATAAAGGAAGTGAACCAGATTCTGAAAACCAACTTACCATGAAATAGTAAACAAAACATACTATCTCATATGATCATAAAATAAGCATAATGAACAATCGGGGGGTATCACATGAAGCAATATATCCTTTCTTTGAACTGCGGCAGTTCATCTCTGAAATTTAATTTGTTTGAACGGCTGGAACACAACTTCTTATCATCTCATCTGAGTGGAATCGTAGAAGAAGTAGGGAACAAGGAAAAAAGCTTATTAAAGTATGATGTAGAAGGCAGCAAACAAAAAAAGAATATTCCGGTGGGTTCTCATCATGAAGCGCTGCTTTTGCTGTTTCGTGAGCTGGAGCGGAATAATATCTCTATGAATTCCATTTGTGGAGTGGGACACAGGGTGGTGCACGGAGGCGAAAAATATACCAACAGTGTATTAATAGATGACAGGGTCATTCAAACCATACATGATTTGATTCCTCTGGCACCGTTGCACAATGCCCCCAACTTGACCGGAGTGGAAGAAGCAATAAAGCTTTTGCCGGGAATACCCCATGTAGCCGTGTTTGACACTGCATTCCATGGCACCATTCCCGAATATGCTTACCGCTATGCCATACCAGGATGCTGGTACCGGGATTATGGCGTGCGAAGATACGGTTTTCATGGAACATCTCATCTTTATGTAGCAAAAAGAGCAGCCAAGCTTCTGGGAATACCTTATCATCAATTTAATGGGGTCACTGTTCATCTTGGCAATGGATGCAGCATTACCAAGATTCGCGAAGGCAAATCTGTAGATACCAGTATGGGTTTTACACCGCTGGAAGGACTGGTGATGGGCACCCGCAGCGGAGATATCGATCCTGCCTTGATTTCCCATGTAGCCGATAGACTTGTGGAAGACAAAGGGTTGTCGATGGCAGAAGCATATCAAAGTGTAATGCAGGCATTGAACAAGGAAAGCGGCTTGAAGGCTTTGACTGGAGTGTCAATGATGCAGGATATCCGCCGGAAAGCAATGGATGGGGACGCTGAAGCAGATATGGCTCTGGCTATCTTTACTTACCGGGCAGCTAAATATATTGGTGAATATTGGGCTGGGCTGCAGGAAGTTCATGCTATTGTTTTCACCGCAGGAATAGGGGAAAATGAAGGACATGTAAGAGCCAGGATCCTGTCCCATTTGGAAAATCTGTCCTTTAAAATCAAAGAGGAAAACTGGATGCGCAAGCAGGAAATGGAGGTTGCTGTAACCAGCAGACCGGGGGAAAAGCCAGTATCCGTACTCGTGATTCCTACAGATGAAGAAATTGTAATTGCCTATGATACCTTGTTTATCGGGCACCTGAAGCAAGGTCTGCCGGATGTGTATCCATTTGAAATATCCTCTTCGCCAGGTGTGTAGTGAAGGTATTCGAAGTATGCTATGAAATATGCTATAATGTGGATATTATTTTGAATTTTTATATATGTATGGCGTTAGAATCAACTAAGGATGTGTTGAAGAGTGAAGCGAGTCCTCACCATTGTTGTCATTTTTGCTTTAATACTGATGCTGGCATTGATTGAATACGGGACACCGAGCCTGCAGCAATTGTTTGCCGAGCGCTCAGCCAGTCCCCGGCTGTCGGATGTTTCATCGGAAGAAAACGCTGATGACAACGCGAATAATTCTCCTGATGGGCTATCTCCTGCAGACTATGCCGGTACTCCTCAACCCAATGAAGAACAATTGCCAGAAGCACCATCAGAAAAATTACAGGGGGATTCGATAGATGAAGAACTGGTGGAAATACGGATATCCTTTGCAGGTGATTGTACCATAGGAACGGATGAAACCTTCACATATGTCAATTCCTTCCCCGACCGCTATGAAAAAGTAGGCGGGGATGATTCTTATTTCTTCAAGGGAGTGGAGTCTATTTTCCATCAGGATGATCTTACTTTGGTGAATCTGGAAACTACTTTTACGACGGCAAAAGAAAAGGCGGATAAGAGATTTCGCTTCAAAGGTGATCCCTCCTATGTAAACATCCTAAAGGAAGGCAGCGTAGAGATGGTTAACATTTCCAACAATCATATCTACGACTATCTTGAACAAGGATTTCAGGATACTTTGACAACCTTGGAAAAAGCGGGCATCTGTTATTCGGGGGAAGGGTATACAGCATACTATGAAACAAAAGGGATCACCATAGGGAGCATTGGTTATTATGCCCAGAGTACGAATATTAAGGAGTCCCTAGTGAAAGATATCGCAGAAGCGCGCGCAAAAGCTGATCTGGTCATCGTATCTTTTCATTGGGGCGAAGAGAGATCCCATTATCCCAATTCGATTCAAACTCAACTGGGCCGATTATGCATTGATGAAGGAGCAGATATTGTCATTGGCCATCATCCCCATGTGATTCAAGGGATAGACAAGTATAAAGGGAAATATATCGTGTACAGCCTGGCAAATTTCTGCTTTGGAGGAAATCGCAATCCTTCCGATAAGGACACATTTATTTTTCAAGGCATCTTTACTTTCCAAAACGGGGAGTTGATTGGAAATGACGGTAAGGTGTATGCCGCAAGTGTGTCCTCTCAAAGCAATGTTAACGATTATCAACCCACTTTGCTGAAGGGGGAAGATCGGAAAAGGGTAATCAATCGGATACTGGAGTACAGCACGAAGTTGAAGTATGGCATAACCAGGGAAGATGTTGAGTTCAGTGAATAGCTTTTGTTAAATTGACACAGGAGGTAGATTGATTGCTTGATACATTTTTATTTGATCTGGATGGCACCCTGCTTCCTCTGGATATGGACGATTTTATAAAGTGTTACTTTACGGAAATAGGACGTTACTTTGAGGATATGATTGATGCTCAAAAAATGATTAACCATGTATGGACTGGTACAAAAGCCATGGTAACCAATCGCGAAGAAAAGACAAATCAACAGGTATTTATGAATACCTTCAAAAATCTCATTGATGGAAATCTGGATGTCTATCAGGAAAGATTTGACCGGTTTTATGATGAAGGGTTTCTGAAGGTGCAAAACTGCACCCGGCCATGCTCATTGGTAAAGGAAGCGATAGCAGTTTTGAAAAAGAAGAAATACACTTTGGCAGTTGCAACCAACCCTTTGTTTCCCAGAAAAGCGATTTTGCATCGGATTCATTGGGCTGGATTAGACCCGGATGACTTTGTGTATATCTCCAGCTATGAATACAACCACTACTGCAAACCCCATCTTGAGTTTTATATTGAGGTATTGGAGAGCTTGCAAAAGCAACCGGAACAATGCATGATGGTGGGGAATGACGTAAAGGACGATCTCGTTGCCTCCAAGCTCGGCATCCAGACCTATCTCATTACCGATTATGTACTGAACCGCTGTCAGCTTCCGGTTGAATGTACACATCAGGGCAGCTACAAAGATTTTTACCAATTTGCTTGTGATTTGCCTGAAGTTGGGTGTTAATTGCCTGACATCCTTGTGCTTTTCAATATCCAGTATCCGCCCTGCTTGTTGATAGCTTCACAATTGCCAAAGATGGATATCAGCTTTTCAACAGCAGATTTCGCTCCCTGTTTTTTCTGAATAACCAGGTATAAACAACCGCCTGGCAGCAGATGGTCTATGCTTTGCTCAAACAGAGGATAGATGACATTCTTTCCTGTTCGGATAGGCGGGTTGCTGACAATAGCGTGGAAGCGTTCATTTATCTGTTGATAGCCGTCGCTGAAATGAGCGACAGCATTTTTAATCTGATTTTTTTCCAAATTCCGAAGAGCCAATTCTACTGCTCGCTGATTGATGTCAACCATGGTAACCAGTGCTTTTGGATTCAACTTTGCAATACTGATGCCAATTGCACCATATCCACAGCCCAGATCCAGGATCTTTCCAGTTAAAGCAGGCAGGGATTGAATCATGATTTTACTGCCGTAATCCACTCTGTCTTTGGAAAATACACCGCTGTCGGTATCAAACTCCAGCTGTATTCCCTTTATGGAAAAGCGGATGGATTTGAAATCATGAGGTATCTTTGGATTTTTTGTGTAATAATGTTCCATTGCTGGCGCAAGCACCTTCCTTCGCTAGTCTTATGGATTTTATTATAGCACAAAACATTGCTACAAATCAGCAACAGGATATTGTAGAATTAGGAGTAGTTCATGTGATTACAGCGAGGAGGAGTTATTTTGAATCGGACGGAACTAAGAGATTTCTTGAACGCTCTTGAAAGCTTTGGTATTCCAGGGTGTGATTGTGTGGTACATCGCAATCATAAGCCTGTTTTTCGTCATATGACAGGGTATGCCGATAAGGAAAGAACAAAGCCCATTACAAGGAATACCACATACTGGATGTATTCAACAACGAAGCTGCTGACTTGCACATCAGTAATGCAATTGGTGGAAAAAGGTTGTCTTACTCTGGACGATCCAGTATATGCATACCTGCCAGAATATAAATATCTAAAGGTAAGAAGCGGTTTGGGTGTGAAACCCGCTCAGAATACCATGACCATTCGACATCTCATGTCCATGCAAAGTGGTTTAAATTACAATATAAGCGCACCATCCATCATACAGACGTTGAAAGATACCAAAGGACAAGCCACCACCCGGGAACTGGTTCAAGCTTTCGCACGAGAACCTTTGGATTTTGAACCGGGGACTCGTTTTCAGTACAGTTTCAGCCATGATGTTCTTGCTGCTGTCATAGAGGTGGTGTCTGGTTATTCCTTTGACCGTTACATGGAGGAAAACATCCTGGAGCCTTTGGGCATGAGCAACACCGGGTTTGAACTGACTCCTGAAAGACAGGCATTGATGTCTGATCAATTTCGCTACAATGCACTATCAAGAACAGCCAAACCGATTTCGGAAAAGAATGAATATGTGTTATCACCAAATTACTTAAGCGGAGGTGCAGGCTTGATTTCCAAAGCAGATGACTTTATTCTGTTCTTGGATGCTATGTGCAATGGAGGGATCGGTGCTAACGGCTGTCGCATTCTCAACAAGGAGTCCATCGAATTGATGCGTTCAGACCAGCTCGCTGCCCAATCCAGGCAGGACTTTTCAGCTTTTGATAGAAAGGGCTATAGTTATGGTCTGGGGGTACGCGTCTTGGTAGACAAGGAAGTCTCCGGTGCAAAAAGCCCTTTGGGTGAGTTTGGATGGGATGGTGCAGCAGGCGCAAGTGCCTTGATTGATCCTGTAAATCATCTGGCAATTTTTTATGTACAGCATGTTCGGGCTTGTGAATATGCCTATCAGACCATCCATCCTCGAATTAGGGACCTCACCTATGAGATGCTGCAACTGAATACCTGACCCTTCGAAGGAGTGAAGGGCTTGTTTGCATCATTGCATTCAGGTTATAATAATTTTGATATCATGAGACTTCAGAAAGGTATGAAAATATGGCTTATATTTCAGAGAAGAGTAAAAGGATCCTGTCGGTAGGCGGAAAAGACTATATTTATTATGACATTACTTCATTAGATGCGTTAGGATGGGATGTAACCCGTCTTCCCTATTCATTGAAGATACTTCTGGAAGGTGCATTACGAAATTGTGATGGTAAATTGGTTACAGAACAGCATATTAAGAGGATTGCTGCCTGGGATGGAATAGGTTCAAACAAAGACATTCCATTCATTCCCTCTCGAATCGTGCTTCAGGATTTTACTGGTGTACCGGTTGTCGTGGATTTGGCTGCCATGCGCAGTAAGATGAGCGAAATGGGTGGAGATCCTGGGAAAATCAATCCACTGGTGCCTGTGGATCTTGTTATAGATCACTCCCTTATCATCGATTCGTTCGGCTCAAAGGACTCCTTTAAGCAAAATGTTGAAAATGAATTTGAAAGAAATGGGGAACGTTATAAGCTGCTAAAATGGGCACAGAACAGTTTCACCAATTTCCGTGTCTTTCCTCCTTCAGTGGGCATCATCCATCAGGTCAATTTGGAGTATCTTGCAACGATTGCCTCTGCCAGACAGGTAAAGGGAGAAAATGTGCTTCTTCCAGACACACTGGTAGGTACGGATTCCCACACGACTATGATCAATGGAATCGGTGTGTTGGGATGGGGCGTGGGAGGCATAGAAGCAGAAGCCTGTATGCTGGGTCAGCCTTATTACTTCCTGCTTCCTGATGTGATCGGATTTCAGCTGACAGGAAGGCTTCCTGCAGGCACCACTGCGACGGACTTGGTTCTCACCATCACCAACATCCTGCGGGAAACAGGTGT
Organism: Clostridiales bacterium; assembly: GCA_012837325.1. Classification (GTDB taxonomy): domain Bacteria; phylum Bacillota; class Clostridia; order Caldicoprobacterales; family DTU083; genus DURK01. The sequence goes on along the minus strand of DURK01000151.1, from coordinate 10,097 downwards.
TGTTGGGAAGTTCGTTGAGTTCTACGGAGAAGGGGTCAGTAATATCAGCGTAGAGGACAGAGCCACCATTGCAAACATGTGCCCGGAATATGGAGCAACTGCGGCATATTTCCCAGTAGATGATAAAACATTGGAATACATGGAAGCAACCGGTCGCAGTAAAGATCAGATCGCGCTTGTGGAGCAATACTATAGAGCACAAGGCATGTATCGGACGGAGCAATCTGAAAAACCTGTTTTCACAGAAGAACTGCACTTGGATATGGGAACGATCGTACCCAGCGTGGCCGGTCCCAAACGGCCTCAAGATCGAATTTCCCTAAAGGAAATGAAGCAAAAGGTAAACCTTTTGGAAAGAGCACCGATTCAAGAGGGAGGGTACGGACTGGATGATCAAAAGGCAGACCAAACGGTTGAAATCCGGTACAAGGATGGAACGACGGAACAATTAAAAACCGGTGCTGTTGTCATATCCTCCATTACCAGCTGCACCAATACTTCAAACCCCGCTGTAATCATTGGAGCCGGACTCCTGGCTAAGAAAGCGATAGAGCGAGGCTTGACAAAACCGAGATATGTGAAAAGCAGCCTGGCTCCTGGTTCTTTAGTGGTCACTGATTATCTGGAGAAGGCGGGTCTGCGTTCCTATCTGGATCAACTGGGCTATAACCTTGTGGGATATGGATGTGCAACCTGCATCGGCAACAGTGGTTCACTTGTTCCTGAGGTAACGGAAGCCATAGAAAAGCACGACTTAACGGTAGCTTCTGTACTCAGCGGCAATCGCAACTTTGAAGGCCGGATTCATCCTCTTACCAAAATGAACTTTCTGGCTTCGCCTATACTGGTTGTTGCATATGGTCTAGCAGGGACAATACACATTGACTTTGAGACTGAGCCAATGGGCTATGCACCTGATGGGAAGCCTGTTTATCTGAAGGAAATCTGGCCGGATACACAGGAGATTTATGATACCATTCATAACGTAATTACGCCGGAAATGTATCATAGCAAATATAGCAATATTATGGAAGAAAACCAACTATGGAACAGCCTGCCTGCTACGAATGAAAAAATCTATCAATGGCAGGAATCCTCCACCTATATCAAGCAGCCTCCTTTCTTTGGGAATATGGAACTGCAGCCTCAGGACACCAAAAATATCGTAGGAGCAAACGTTCTGGCTATTTTTGGCGATTCGGTAACAACTGATCATATTTCACCTGCAGGCAGCATTCCGGAGTCTTCAGATGCAGGAATTCATCTTGTGTCTCAAGATGTAAAACCGCAGTATTTTAATTCCTATGGCTCCAGAAGAGGCTCTCATGAGGTAATGATGCGGGGAACCTTTGCCAATATCCGTATTCGAAACCGGATGGTTCCTGAAGTTGAGGGAGGCTATACCAGACATCTACCCAGCGGCGAAATCATGTCGATTTATAAAGCTGCCATGAAATACAAGGAGCAAAATACACCTCTGATTGTGATTGCAGGAAAGGAATACGGAACGGGAAGCTCTAGAGACTGGGCAGCCAAAGGAACTGCTCTGTTGGGAGTCAAAGCAGTCATAGCAGAGAGCTATGAGAGAATCCACCGCAGCAATTTAATTGGAATGGGGGTACTCCCCTTGCAATTTAAGGAAGGAGACAATGCAGCCTCTTTGGGAATCGTTGGGGAGGAAAGCTTCGAGATAACCGGTATGGAAGAGCTCAGTCCCAACAAGCTGCTGGATGTCACCGCTGTCCGAAAGGACGGCAGTACGATTCTGTTTCAAGCTGCAGCCAGACTGGATAGCGATGTAGAACTGGAATATTACAAGCATAATGGAATTCTGAATATGATCCTGCGTAATTTTCTCGCTTGAAATAGTAGGAGGAATGAGAAACTTGCCTGATAAGGATACCGTTTATATTTTCGGACACAAAAACCCGGATACCGATTCCACTTGTGCTGCGTTGACCTATGCCTGGCTGAAAAATCAAATGAATCCGGATAAGAAATATTTACCTGCGGTTTTAGGCAGCCTTAACATGGAGACTTCCTTCTGCTTGGAGTATTTTGGAGTTGAGAAACCGGTTAGGCTGGAAAACTTGAAGCCACGGGTAGCCGATATGCGGCTGGAGAAAATCCAGCCTGTTCATGAACAAGAATCCATTTTGGAGGTCGTACAGAAAATCGTTGCCACCAGTGGAAAAACCCTGCCTGTAGCAGATGAAAGAGAACGACTGATGGGCATTATATCCATTACCGACCTGGTTCCTGCTTTAACATCCTCACGCCAAAACCATTTAAAGGAATTGGAAATCCCCTTTTCCAACCTTCTTTCTGTATTGGAACTGTCCATGCTGCAAGGGAAGTTGGAGGATGAATTATTCCGGGGCAGTGTTTACATCTTTAGCGATTTGACCTACTACCACCGTATTGCCAAAAATGGTCTCATCATCTGCAATCAACATGAATTGGGCACCGGATTTATTTTTTCTCTGGAACCCGAATATATCATTGTGGCCGATATAGAAGACAACTCCGGTTTAAAGCCCATACCTAATTATGAAGGTGTCATCTTTACATCACCAAAAAACATCTATGATTTGGTACAGGCTGTAAACCTTGCGCTGCCTGTATCGGACTTGATTAAGAAGGAAAACCTGGAGTATTTTGCCCTTTCTGAGGATATCGAAGATGTCAGAAAGAATCTGATTACCTCCAAATACAGAAGCTTTCCAGTTGTCAATGAGCAAGGAGAAATTGCTGGAATGTTTTCGCGCAGCAATTTAATGGACATCCGCCCAAAAGAGGTAATTCTGGTAGACCACAATGAGAAGAGTCAATCTATTGATGGCATTGAAACCAACAAAATTCTGGAGGTTATCGATCATCACAGAATATCGGATTTTCAGACGATGGGTCCGCTTTTCTATCGTGCAGAACCGGTGGGCAGCACCAATACCATCATTTGTAAAACGTATTTGGAAAATAATATTGAGATACCCAGGACCATGGCCGGGCTGATGTTAAGCGGCATCCTGTCCGACACCCTGATTTTCAAATCTCCAACCTGCACCCCTGAGGATAAGAAGCTGGCAGAGTATCTGGCAGAAATAGCTGGCGTGAACATTCAGGAATATGGATTTAGAATGCTGTCCAAGGGCGAAAACCTTGTAGGCATTCCACCCAAAACGATTATTACCAGAGATATGAAAAGATTTATCATGGGGAATTATAAGGTTTCCGTATCTCAGGTTAATGTAGGAGATATCGAAGCATATCAGGAGATTTTCGAGCAAGTTAGAGCCGAACTGGAATCCGTGTGCGAAGACAACAATCTGGATCTTTCCGTTCTCATGCTCACCAGCCTGGTAATGGGTGGCACAGAGCTCATAGTGGCAGGTGATGAAAAGTGGTTGGCTCAGGCTGCATTTAATCTGGAAAAAGGGAAGGATGCCATCTTTATAAAGGGGTTGTTTTCCCGAAAAAAGCAAGTCGTACCCAAGCTGATGGAAATGGCATATTCATAATTGAAAAGCTGAATTTACCACCTGTGGTCAAGCAGGTGGTTTTTATCGCGGACAGGACAAATACTGTTCAAATCTTATGATGTTTTCCCGGTTCCCCACAACAACCAGTTTATCATTTTCCTTAAGAATCAAATCAGGTGTAATGTCGGTAGTGGTCTTACCGTTATGTTCCAGGGCAATAATATTCAGCTTGTACTTTTGGCGCAGATTTGCCTGCTGTACGGTTTTCCCGTCAATTTTACCGGTCAGCTTCAACTCAGAAATATTGATATTGCCATGCATCTCAATGGAAACCAGTATACCGGAGGAAACCAGTTTATTTGCAAGCTGAACAGCCATATCGTTCTCGGGATACACCACTTCAGCTCCTATCTTTTCCAAAATCAGGCCTTGCTCAAAACTGAACGCCTTGGAGATTACCCTGGGTACCCCCATGCTGATTACATTCAATGTAGTTAGAATGCTGACATCCACTTTTTCACCGATACAGACAATAACCGTCCCGCAATTCTGTATACCGGTATCCAGCAGAGTGTCTTTATCCAGTGCTGTCACGACGAAAGCATTCTCAGTATAGCCCCGGATCTGCTTTATTTTACTTTCATTGCCGTCGAGCGCTAGAACTTCTTTGCCTGCTTCAGTCAGAGACTTTACCAGTGCCTGACCGAATCTTCCCAGGCCAATGACTCCGAACTCTATAATAGCTTTGTGTTGATGCATTTGTTCTTTCCTTTCTAGCCGATTGTAATGGATTCTTCAGAATAGCTTGCGTTTGACGATGGCTTAAAGTACCAAAGCATTGCCACAGTGAGAGGTCCCAGACGTCCGATGTACATTGTTAAAATGATGATCATTTTGCTTACGAAGCAAAGATCAGGTGTAATGCCGGTTGACAGACCTACTGTGCCAAAAGCTGAAACCACTTCAAAAAACAGATCTATAAAGCGGTGCCGCGGTTCCAAAATAATTAATAGGTAGGAGTTCACAAAAATGATTACTAAAGCCAGGATGGCCACAACAAAGGCTTTCCGGATTACTGAAATGGGAATTCGTCTTTTAAATGCGCTGCATTGTTTGTTCGTTGCTACGCTAAAGGCATTGCATAAAAGTGTAAATGTAGTGGTTGTTTTAATTCCACCGCCAGTGGATCCGGGCGAAGCTCCAATAAACATCAATATGATTAACAAAAACAAGCCTGCATTTGTGAACTCTCTTACAGGATAGGTGCTGAATCCGGCTGTTCTCGCTGAGGCACTGAAGAAAAAAGCTCCCAGCAGGCTAATGCTTTCCGTCGCTTTCAACAGCATCGTTCCAACCGCCAGCAGACTGACAGTCATTGTGATGACTACTTTCGTGTGTAAACTGAACTTTTTAAAGCTTCGTTTAAGCATGACTTCACGAATAACGAGGAATCCCAGACCGCCAAAAATAATCAAGCATGCTGTAGTAAGGTTCAACAGCATATTGTGCTGATAAGGAATGAGATTTTCCAGCCCGCCGAGAATATCAAAGCCTGAATTATTGAAGGCAGCTATGGAATGAAAAATGCTGATCCAAAGAGCATTCAAAGGCTCATAATCTTGATGGAATACGATAAAGCTAAGAAGCGTACCAACTCCTTCGAAGCACAAAGTCAAAACCAAGACGGATTTTACCAGCTTTACAACTCCTCCCATAGAGTTTAGATTCATGGCTTCTTTAACCACAATACGTTCTTTGAAGCTAACCCTTCCACCCGTCAGTATGATCAGGCTGACACCTATGGAAGTTACACCAAGACCGCCTGCCTGAATCAACGCAGCAACCACAGCCTGACCAAAGAAATTAAAGGTGTCAGCAGTATCGATTGCAATCAGCCCTGTCACGCAGACAGCGCTGGTAGAAGTAAAGAGGGCATCGATAAATGCAACACCAACTCCATGGTTATGAACGACAGGCAGCATTAATATACCAGCACCCAGCAGGATGACTGCTGCAAACCCAAAGGCTATGAACTGTTCCGGTCGCATTTTCTCAAACAACATCACACAACAGCTTTCTTTTCTCATTTAACTATAGCATGCTCATGCATGCTCTAAAAATGTAGATTTGCACATGAACATTCATATTTTTTCCAATGCATATGTTTAAGGAATTTGCCATTTTTGATTAAAAAGTCAGATTACTTGCTTTCATATGTAAAGATATGGGTATAATTGTTGTAAGAACCTTTCAGCTATATTAAGGCAAGAAGTAATTCAGATTAACGAGCGATAGCCCATGATAAGATTACAGATCAAATGAAAGGAGGATTTTTTTAGTAACTGGTGAATAATAGTGTTATGAGACAGCTTCTGATCCTTTAAAACATCTCCTAATTACATGAAAGATTAATTGTAAAGAAAAACCAGGTGGGATTTCAATTGCTTTTTGAAAGGAGAATGAAAATGAACAGTAAAAGCTTTACCGTATCGTTGAAACATAATCCAGCCATAGCCGTGAAGGTGATACCAGGTCATTTTACAACCAGCCATTTTCATCTAACCCATTATCTCGATTTGGACAATTTAAAGAATAATTCTTCCCTGGCCAGAGCTGTTGCGAAAGAATTTGCCCGACCCTATTTGTCAACCACACCCATCGATACCATAGTGTGCCTGGAAGGAACAGAATTAATTGGTGCTTATTTGGCAGAAGAACTAAAAAATGATGGATTATCTGTGGTGAATGCAGACAGAGAAATTTATGTATTAACTCCTTTGAATAATGTACATAAACAGTTGATGTTTCAAAGCAATACACAGGAATTAATCGTTGATCATAATGTTCTTTTGCTGGTTACATCCATTTCCAGCGGCATTACAGTCAAAAGCGCCTTGGATTGTCTTGCTTACTATGGGGGCAATTTAGTCGGTATATCAGCTCTTTATAAATCTTACGACAAGGAACTGGAGCAGAAATTTCATTATTTGTTTACCAGCGAAGATGTTCCCGGGTATAAGATGTTCAGCCCGGGCAAGTGTGAAATGTGCGAATCCGGGCGGAAGTTAGATGCGATAATCATGCACGGCGGTTATACAAAGATATAGAAATCGTGTATTGAGTACCAGCTGGATAGCAGAAAACTATGTTATGATCGAAGTCCATTGTCATTGTGAGATGACGGGGACTTCGATTTTTGAGAGGTGCTATGAATAGCGCGAGTATATTAATCAGTTTTTTTTAGCTGGATTAAGCACAAAACAGAGGAGGTCTTCCAGTGGTTCAAGACAAGAGACAAAAGAGATATCCCCGAACAATAATGGCTACAGCTTGTATCCCATGGAAAGAGGATTACTCTTTTGATGAAACAACCTTCAAGGAGTTTATGCAAAAATTAAAGGAAAGTGACTTAACCTATATTTATTTGTTTGGTACTGCAGGAGAAGGATACGCTGTTTCCGACAGCCAGTTTCAGAAAATTGTGCAGGTGTTCGCAGAAGAGATGAAAGAACCGGCTCTCCATCCCATTGTAGGCCTGATCAGCCTTTCTTTACCTGTCATGAAGGAAAGACTGGATATTGCATATCAGTATGGCATTCGAGATTTTATGGTTGCTCTGCCATCCTGGGGTCGTGTTTCCTGGCCGGAGTTGATCCGTTTTTTTGATGAGCTTTGTACTCCATACCCGGACTGCAGCTTTATTCATTACAACAATCCCCGATCAAAGAGGATGATAGAAATACCTGAATATGCGGTTTTGGCTGAGAAATTTCCAAATTTGGCTGCAGTCAAATACAGCACCACTGATCTAACGATAATACGAGATATGATGGAAACATCTAGTCCCCTGCAATATTTTATCACAGAACCAGGATTTGGATATGGCAGTTTGATTGGGGAAACCGGGCTTTTACTGTCAATTTCCAGTATTAATATGAGAAAAGCATGGGAATACTTTCATGCAGCTTCGCGTAAAGATTGGCAAGCCATCTTACAACACCAGGAAGAGATTCACGGATTGACCAAAGCACTGATCAATGCAGTTGGTTCAGGTCGAATAGATGGCGCTTATGATAAGGTATTTTGTAAAATGCTTCATTCTGATTATCCTTTACGCTTGCTGCCGCCCTATAAGGGTGCAGAGCAGGGAGAATTTGATGAATTTCTTGAAAGTGTTAAGAGTGGATATCCTCAATGGTTAGAACAAATATAATGAAGTGGCTTCACATCTTATCAAATAGAATTATGCTATAATAATATTTGTCTTATACAAGAGGGAAGGGCGGTTATATACTTGAGAGAGATTTTACATAAAGCGGATCTTTGTGTTGTAGGAGGAGGCCTGGCAGGAATGTGTACTGCGATCGCTGCAGCCAGGCATGGTGCAAAGGTGATACTGATGCAGGATCGTCCGGTTTTGGGAGGGAACGCATCTTCAGAGGTGCGCATGTGGATAAGTGGTGCACATGGGGAAAATAATCGGGAAACAGGCATAGTAGAAGAAATAGAATTGGAGAACCTATACCGTAACCCAAATGCTTCTTACTCCATCTGGGACAGTGTTCTGTATGAAAAGGTGAGGTTTCAAGAGAATATTACGCTGCTTCTGAACTGTACCTGCAACGAGTTGACCATGGATGGGAATCGGATCAAGTCGGTACGAGGCTGGCAGTTGACAACGGAGACCTGGCATACTGTAGAAGCATTCTTGTTTGCAGATTGCTCAGGTGACAGCATACTGGCACCACTTTCCGGTGCGGAGTACCGTATCGGGAGAGAAGCAGCCAGGGAACTGAATGAGGATATTGAACCGGAGCATGCGGATACAAAGACAATGGGCATGAGCTGCCTGATTCAAGTTCGGGAAACGGACAAGCCTCAGAAATTCATACCTCCTGTCTGGGCAAATACATACTTAACAGATAAGGATTTACCTTATCGAGACCATAACCTAGAAAAGCTGAACAATTTCTGGTGGATAGAGTTAGGTGGAGACAAAGACTCCATCCATGACACGGAAGAAATACGGGATGAACTGCTGAAAATAGCCTTTGGTGTTTGGGATCACATAAAAAACCGCGGCGATCACAATGCGGATAACTGGATACTGGATTGGGTAGGGTTTTTGCCTGGAAAACGGGAAAGCCGCAGATATGTGGGGGATTATATCTTAAATCAGAATGATGTACGTGCAGAGGGGAAGTTTCATGATTTGGTGGCATATGGTGGATGGACCATGGATGACCATCATCCAGCAGGCTTTCACTATCCGGGATTCCCGAATGTTTTCCATCCTGCACCATCGCCTTTTGGCATTCCATATCGTTGCTTGTATTCCAAGAATATAGAGAATTTGTATTTCGCAGGAAGAAATATCAGCGTAACTCATGCAGCCTTAAGTGCTACCAGAGTTATGGCAACCTGTGCCCTGGTCGGTCAGGCAGTGGGGGTGGCAGCAGCTATAGCTGTAAGAAAGGGCTTATCCCCAAGAAAGATCTACGAAAAATGCATTCCAGAGCTTCAACAAACATTAATGGAGGATGACTGCTACCTGCCTTGGCACAGAAGAGAGATACCAGAGCTGACCAAGAGGGCTGTATTAACAGCTTCAACCGGAGACCCGGAAGCCATACGAAACGGAGTGGATCGTCCATTAGGCAAGCAGGACAATGGTTGGACGGGAACGCTTGGTGACTCCTGGATTGAGTACAAATTTGCCGAAATGGAAAAAATCAACAAAATGCGATTTGTTTTTGATAGTGATTTAAATCGAACGGAAAAGAACATGCCTTGCAACTATCCATTACATGACAACCTAAGGAAAGTGCCGGAAACGATTATTCGAAAGTTTCGGATTGAAGCAATGAAAGACAATGGGCAATGGGAAACCGTTCTTTGTGTAGATAACAATTATCAAAGGCTGGTAAGGATCAAACTGGATATCATTGCATCAGCAGTTCGTTTTATTCCGGAACAGACATGGGGTTCGAAAACAACTCATATATATGCCTGGGATGTCAGTTGATATCTGGTTTAAATCGGACAATCCCCATTATGTTACATGATACTTCGAAGAAACAAATTTGGCTGCTCCTATTGGAGCAGCCTTATTATTTTGTGTTTTCCATGTGTTTCATAATTTTCGACTGTGTTGATATAATAATAGAATAACTTAATAATCTTTTGTGGAGGCAAGAGGTATGGAGAAAAAGAGATACCTGCAAGGGTACCTTTATGTTGCTATTGCCGGATCACTATGGGGGATTGGCGGGTTTTTTGTTACGAAAATGAGTGAATCAGGTGCATCTTCACTGATGACAGCATTTGCCGACCACTTCTTAGCGCTTCCACCTTTATTACTCTATTTATTAGCAAAGAAAGGTATAAATGGACTAAAAATTTCAAAAAAGGGTTTGTTGGTCAGTATTTTATTAGGCGTTTTAACAAAAGGGATTTTCAAATTGTCTCTGGACACAAGCATGGTTTTAGTAGGAATAGCAGCTTCTACAATTCTTATGTATCTGGCTCCAGTCTGGACAGCTATAATGGCTGTGATTTTTTTCTAGGAAAAGCTTCGCGGCTATCAAACTTATGCTCTTATTCTAAACCTTATCGGAT
>DURK01000150.1 GCA_012837325.1 Clostridiales bacterium | reverse complement strand
TATCATGCGATACATTGGTAATCAATTCAGTTTTAAATCTTTCGCTTTTCATGCGCTCATCCACAGCTTTTGACATCCCTACACTGATATTATTCAGGTTTTCTCCATGTCGTTTAAAATCCCAGAACAAGTGTCTTGTATCAATCCGGTAATCCAAATCACCGGATGCAATCTTTTGACTGCCGGTTTGCAATTTATCCATTTGAATGATAGCGAATAAGATAACTGGAACGAAAATTGCTTTTCCAAACAACCACATTACAAGCTGCATTTCAAAATGATATGAGGTTACCATGATAATGAAAAACTCCACAATGGCTAGGACAAATAATGCGAGAACAGCCTTCCACAAAAGGGAAAGATGTTCCAGTAGATATCGAATGCCAGAAATCATTTTATAAACGACTTTATAAATAAACTTTAGAAAACGATAGACGATCGTGTTCTTCCACCATCCGCCCAGTTTGTATCTGGTAGCGAAGCTCATAGATAACATCAGGAAAAGGAGAACCCATACAACCAGCAGAACTGTTACTAATGTCATGGTCACAATTGTACTGCTAAAATGAACAGCATTAAGAAAAACAAACACAATAAGTGCAAGGATTAAAATAGCTGCTGACAGAATATCAAATGGAATTTTATCCAGCCCATTTGGGGTGATTTCTTCCTTTCCTCTTCTGCGGCCTGCAGAGCACATAAGAAAAACAAAGAGCAGGATGGATGCAATAAAGGAGAAAATTGTGACTGCGATTATGACATACCGCATGGAATAACCTAAATTAATCCAGTATTCAGCCCTGGAGTAGCGGTCATCCGCGTTTAAAGTCTTATTAACATAACAATCTATTGTATATGTTTCAGTACTGTCTCCGGTTTTATCTTTCTCCCGGTATTCTTCCTCAATATAGTACTCAAAGTAATAAGTTCGGCTGAATTGAACTTCCTGATTGGAATAATTACTTAATACAACTTCGCCTTTTTCATTTTTTATGTTAAAGAGAAAATTAGTGTTATCTTTGGAAAAGTCTCTCTCATATTTCTGTAAAAGTTCTGCACTGTTTGGATCATCATTTTGGTAGAAATTAAAATATTCATGGAACACTATATTAGCATATCTTCTGGTTATGTCCTCAAATATTTCTTCTCTTGCGCTTTCAACTGATGATCCATAAAAATGATATTCTGCCAGATATACGATTCCGATTACTCCGCCAATCAATACGATTGTTGATATCACAAAAAGAAATATGGCGATTACCTTAGCTGGGAAATTATGTGTCAGCCGATTCACTCTGCTTCACCCCGTTCTATTTTATATCCCTGACCCCATACCACTTTTAAGTATCGGGGCTCAGCGGGATTGATCTCCAGCTTCTCCCGCAAATGCCTGATATGCACAGCAACCGTACTTTCAGAACCATAGGAGGACTCCTGCCATACCCGCTTATAAATCTCTCTGGGAGAAAACACCTGACCGGGGTGTTCCATCAACAGCTTCAATATTTCATATTCAGTAGGGGTCAAGCAGACAGCCTCTCCATCCAGCGTAACGGTTTTGGATTTGTCATCCAGCTCGATTCCGCCAATGGATAAGATACCGGATTTAACGGCACCTCCTCCAAGCTGCATATATCGCCTGAGCTGCGACTTCACCCTTGCAATGACCTCCATGGGGTTGAAGGGCTTTGTAATATAATCATCTGCTCCGATATTAAGGCCCAATACCTTGTCCGTATCCTCACTCTTGGCAGTGAGTAAAATAATTGGGATATTGTTGCTTTCCCGTATTTTTACCATGGCAGCAATGCCATCCATTTCCGGCATCATAATATCCAACAATATCAGATGTATATCATTGTTTTTGATTACCTGTAATGCCTGCTTGCCGGTATAAGCTTCATATGTATTATAGTTTTCCGATGACAGGTATATTTTTAATGCGGATACAATATCCTTTTCGTCATCGCAGATTAAAATATTATACACTTGAATACCCCCCATCCCTGCATGATTTCTTTACTGTCCAATCCTATTATGCATGTTTTTATTTTAAAAACCAATGGGGAAACTCCTTAAGATTTTCTTAAGAAGAATATAAATTAACAAATTGATAAAAAAACAGGCTGTCTGGAGAAGAATTCCCTTCCTCTCCAGTCCAGCCTGCATGTCTTAGACTATTTGAATGCTGCTTTAATGATGATCACGAGCAGCCGGTGGTAGCACCACACTCTTCACATACCTTACAGGTACCATTCTTTCTCAGTCGTGTACTGCCACAATTGGAACAAGTTTCACCATAAATCCGCTCCCCTTCTTCCTCCTCCGGTTGACTGCCTGGGGTTGGCTCCAGTGCGGATTTGGCAGCCTTTACGGATTCGACCGGTTCATAATAGGCAGCGGTAACCAAATCTTTCGCTGACAATACCGGCTCCGCTTCTCCGTTTGGTTTCACCTGGCACCTGGAGAAGTCACCCAACTCAATATCAATAATCTTGCTTACCAGGTCTGATATGGAGGTCGCCTGCTTGATGTAGGGATGCCTGCTGACAAAGCCTGACGGCTCATATTGCTGACCTCGCAGGGTACGGGATATTTCCTGAGGAGGAATATTGTATTGCAGCATATTGGATATGGCCTTGGAAAGAGAAGCCAGCAATCCCTTCACCACCGTACCTTCCTTATCGGTCGAGATAAACAGCTCGGCTATTTTGCCGTTGGGATAAAAATTAACGGTTACATAGAGTTCAATGTCTCCGATTTTGGCGCTGTGGGTAAACCCGGCTCTGCGCCCTCTGGCTTTGACCCGTACCGGAACCTTGCTGCGGCTGCTTCTTGCAATCTCCAGCAGCTCCTGATAACTCATGTCTTCCAGCTTTCGTTCGGAATCGGAAGCAATCCCTGAGGTAAGGGGCTGGCTGGCTTTGGAACCGTCCCGGTAAATGGCAATGGCCTTGGTGCCGGTCGTATAAGCCAGCAGGTGAATGTTTTCAATATCCTTCACGGTTGCTGAATTGGGCAGGTTGACGGTTTTGGAGATCGAGCCTGAGATCATGGGGGTAATAGCGGAAACCATCAGCACATGGCCTTCGGGAGAGATAAATCGCGTTCCGGTTCCACACTTGCTGGCGGTATCAAATATGGGGTAGTGCTCCGGTTTCAGATAGGGAGCGCCTTCTATTTTCCCATCTATGATGTGGCCCTTGTCATCCCTGCGCAGGATATAGCTGACAATGGCGTCGACTTCCTCTTCTGAATAATTCAGATTCTTCAGCGCCGTTTCGATTACCGGGTTAACCATAGTCATAGCACTGCCGCTGACCAGCTTTTTGTATATAACATGAGCATAAAAGGGCTCAATCGATGTGGCACCGCAATCCATAGCAAAGGAAATGGTACCGGTAGGAGCCACAACGGTTACCTGAGCATTGCGGTACCCAAAATGCGAACCGCTTTCATAAGCCAGATTCCAGGCCTGTCTGAGGGAATCGCTGATGGCGGCAAAGCCCATTTCCCGAAGCCTCTCATGGTTTACTTTGATAGGCTGATAGCTGAGACCTTCATACTCGTCCTCTCTTGCTCCGGCAACCCGGCTGTGATTTCGAATGACCCGCAGCATATGCTCAGCGTTCAGGCTGTATTTCTCAAAGGGACTGAGCTTTTGCGCCATCAGGGAAGATACATAATAGGAATAACCGGTCATGATGCCCTGAATGGCGGCTGCAAGAGTTCTGGCCTCATCGGAATCATAGGGCAGGCCTGCCGCCATCAGCACGGATGACAGGTTGGCCGGCCCCAGGCCGGTGGTACGAAACAGATGGGAGCGAAGAGCGATCTGCTTTGTTGGAAACTGACCCCAATGAATGGAGGCCTCCAGTACCATTTGGATCAGGCCGATGGTATGGATAAAGTCTTCAACCAGGAATTCTCTGCTTTCGGGTTGATAAAACTGATACAGGTTGATGGATGCCAGATTGCATGCGGTATCGTTAAGGAAGGCATATTCGCTGCAGGGATTGGTGGCATTGATCTGGTTATGCTTGGCCCAGACCTGACCGTCTTCCCCGGCAGGACAAGTATGCCATTCGTTGAATCTGCCATGAAATTGCAGCCCCGGATCGGCACAGCTGTATGCTGATTGGTTGATTGCCTCCCACAGCTCCTTCACAGGCAATTCCTTATCTACGGCAGAATCCACCCTTCCCTTCAGGGCAATGGCCGCATCGGGTTTCTCGTCCAGATTCAGCACCTTACTCATGGTGTCATCGGAGAGACGAATGGAATTGTTGCTGTTTTGACCGGAAACGGTGCTGTAGGCTTCCCCGTTGAAATCCATATCATAGCCCATTTTACCAAGAGCCCGCACCTTGTCTTCTTCTTTGGCCTTCCAGGTAACAAACTGCATGATATCGGGATGATCGTCGTCTACAATCACCATCTTGGCAGCCCGGCGGGTGGTGCCGCCTGATTTGATTGCCCCCGCATTTTTGTCAAAGCCCTTTAAAAAACTCAGCAGTCCGGAGGAGTATCCGCCGCCTGACAGTCGCTCCCCTTCTGCCCGCAGGGTGGAGAAGTTGGTGCCGGTACCGGAACCGCCTTTGAAAAGCTTGGTTTCCGTTATGTATTGCTCTGAAATAGACTGATCGCCCATCAGCTTGTCCTGAATGGACAGGATAAAGCAAGCAGAAGCCTGCGTGCGAGTGTAACGATCGCTGCTTTCCACCACTTCTTTTTTATTCAGATCATAATAATAGTGGCCATCGGGACTGCCAGCAATGCCATAGGCCAGGTTCAGCCCGGTATTAAACCATTGAGGTGAGTTAGGAGCCCAGGCCTGGGATAAGAGCAGATAAACCAGTTCGTCGTATAAGATTTGCTTTTGTTCCTCGTCATCCAGCAGACCTTCATCCAGCAGGGAGCTTGTCCAGAATTCCACCATGCGATGGGCAACTTCCCGCATGCTGCGTTCGTGGCCGACTTCATTGGGAACACCGGCCTTCCTGAAATAATGAGCAGCGATAATATCACATGCGTTTTGAGAATAATGAACGGGAAACTCCAATCCTTTCATGTCGCAGACCACTTTGTTTCTTGCATGGTCTTTGATCAGTACATCTACGATCTTCCATTCAAAGAGATCATACACGGTTTTATCGGGGTTGTTTTCCAGTTCACTGGTAAACCTTCTCACAATCAGATCGCTTATCGTTTTCATGTTCTCCTCCGTAATCAATCATTTAATAATATGCAGCTAATTGAATGCAATGATGTGTAGGGTTCACTGAAGTCAGCTGCAAAGGCATTCGCAACCCATACTATAAAAAATGATCAAGGCACACTATATAGTGTGCCTTATTATTATACTACACAACCTGTAGTATTACAATAGATTTATTGGAAGATTTAAGCATTGTTTCTGTGGCTGCCCTGCTCCTTGAGAACATCCCTGATTTCGGTAAGAAGCAGCTGTTCCTTTGTGGGTTCCGGTTCCACTGGTGCTTCCTCCTGCTTCTCCTCTTTTTTCTTAAACCGATTGAACAGTCTGATTACCATAAATATGGATAAGGCGATAATAAAAAAGTCTATAATATTCTGCAGGAATTGTCCATAGTTCAAAGACAGCTCTGGTGTAACTTCACCGACTGCCTCCCGAATCACCCATTTTGCCTCGGTAAAATTGATGCCTCCGGTTATCAATCCCAGTAAGGGCATGATAATATCATTTACCAGTGATGCGACAATTTTTCCGAATGCACCGCCGATAATGACACCGATTGCCAAATCAATTACATTGCCCTTCAGCGCAAACTTTTTAAACTCTTCCCACATTGCACTTCCTCCTCTTTATTAACTTTACTTGTCAGCTGCATAGAATTAACGGTTTTTAACGGCAATGCCCTCCAGTGCATCTGCTACATCTTCACACATATCATAGATGCGTTCCATGTTATCATAGATATCCTTCCATTTTACGATGTCCAAACCCGATTTGTCTTCGCTGTTGAACAATGCCTTCATGGTAGACCGATGAAGCACATCCCCTTTTTCCTCCATCTGGTTTACTTCAATAATCAGGCTGTTCAGCTGTTTGGAGCTCCGAAAGTGTTCAAACTCCTCAACAGCATCCACCAATGCTTTGGTGATGGACTTGGCCAGCTCTGACATATCCAGGGCTGGGGATTCCACCTCCTCAATCGAAAACATGTCAAACAAATTGGCCACATCTTCAATGGAGTCGGTAATGCTGTCAATGCCGTTTCCGATCTCAATCAGATCTTCCCGGTCGATGGGAGTAATAAAGGCGGTGTTTAGTGCGCGCACCAGGTCATGCAGGAGGCTGTCTGCTTCATGTTCCGTATTATGTATCATATCTGCCTTTGTCGTTACATCGGTAAAATTGTGCAGCATTTCGTCCAGTTGAACCGCTGCCCGATGAGAACATTCTGCCATTTTGTGCAGAATTTCGAAGTAATTGGTTTCCTTACGCTTTCCAAGTTTCATATTTTCACCTCATTCAAGTTGTTAACTGTCATCCACTTAAAAGATTGCCATAAAGAGCTTGGCCATCAGGTATCCAATCAGGCCGCAGCCGGGAAAGGTTAGCACCCATGCGTATATCATCTCCAGCGCGATGCCCCAGTTGACGGAAGAAACCCGTCTGGAGGTGCCCACCCCCATGATAGCAGTAGTTTTGGTATGGGTTGTAGATACCGGAAGCCCGGTAAGAGAAGCGAACAACAAGCAGGCGCCTGCAGCAACATCGGAAGCAAAGCCTTGGTATGTACGCATTTTTACCATATCCATACCCACTGTTTTGATAATACGCCATCCGCCTACTGCTGTGCCTAACCCCATGGTAAGAGAACATAATAACATGACCCAAAGAGGGATAACGAATGTGCCGTTGGCTGTTTTGTCAGCCATTCCATTCAGGAACAGTGCCAGCATAAAGACACCCATGAACTTTTGTCCATCCTGAGCGCCATGAAGAAAGGCCATTCCCGCAGCAGCACCGGCTTGTCCCTTTGAAAAAAAGGATTCGGCTCTCTTCCTGCTGACCAACCGGAAGGCCCGTTCGATGAATCGTGCTGTTCCAAAACCGGCACCAAAGCCCAAAACCGAAGACACCACCAATCCAATCAGTACCTTGGACCACTCCTTCATGTTAACGGCCGATAAGCCGCCAAGAGCCAAGGCTGCACCTGTAATGCCGGCAATCAATGCATGGCTTTCACTGGTGGGAATACCAAAGTACCATGCTGCGACTGCCCAAACCACAATGGCAAACATAGCCGCCGCCAAAACAACGAGAGACTGCTGGCTGCCAGAAGGGCCAAAATCCACCATATTTGTAATGGTATCTGCTACCTGTGACGATATGTAGGTCATCAACAATACACCAAGAAAATTGAAAATGACGGCTACTATGATAGCCGAACGGGGACGCAGCACCTTAGTTGCCACCGCACTTCCAATGGCATTGGGTGCATCGGTCCATCCATTAACAAATACCACGCCCAAAACCAGCAAGATACTGAAGAAAAATGCCAGACTCATTCAGTCACCTCATTCGATTTGAATCGATTTTATTCAACACTTTTATCCTCATTCATTATATACGATAAGCTGGCATGGCGTCTACACATTTTGGTTTTTATCATATAAGCCCGGTAAACCGTATCATGATTCACTTAATGCTTGTGAGCTGCCTGGTGCTTGATGACTTCATTGGAAGAGTGATAAATTTCTATAAAGCCATTGTTTTTTAATATCAGCAGGAACAAGATCAGCCTTTCATACAAAGGTGCGGCTTCTTTTCCAAATTCCGCATCAAGCAGCCGGCCGATTTCCTCAACATTGCGGTTTCCATCAATGGCCTGCCAGACAAAGCTTCCCCGATCATCCAATTGGATGCGCATCACCTCCGGAGTGCTTCTGACCAGCCGAACCAGCCGGTCAATAAAGCCATTCCGGGGCTGGATGATTTCCACCAATCCGCTATGATGACTTTCTATTATCCTGCCTTGGTTCTTCACAGGAATCAGTGGTAAAACCCTGTTATGCACCCTATTCATTCCCTGTCCGTCCTTCTTTTCTCTTATAAAATGACTGCCGCAAAAGGGTAAGAGTCAGTATGATAAATGCAAACAGACCACCCAATTGTCCAAGATTCAAGCCTAGATCCGTATTGATGCCTGATACAGCAAGTACAGCCAGCAATATTCCAATCAGACCTTCCCCGGCAATCAATCCGGAAGAATAAAGAACGCCGGATTCTATTTTATATGCAATGATCTCATCTTGATTGGACTTTTTATATTTCAGGTCCAGCCAGCCTCGAACCAGACCGCCTGCCATCACTGCAACACTCAAATGAAGCGGCAGGTATAGACCGATTGCGATGGGGAGCACGGGAAGACCCAGCAGCTCTACGGCAATTCCAATTCCCACCCCAGTCAATACCAGTGTCCAGGGCAGATTCCCACCCATTACACCTTCTACCACCAGCCGCATCAATGTAGCCTGAGGAGCCGGCAGTTCACTGGAACCAAATCCCCAGGCATTGTTGAGAAGGGTCATGACGCCGCCGATGGCCAGAGCGGATACGACTGCACCAGCAAGCTCACCAATTTGCTGCAGCTTGGGCGTTGCTCCCACAAGAAAGCCGGTTTTCAGATCCTGAGAGGTATCACCTGCCATGGCAGCAACAATACAAATAACCGCTCCAACACTCAGGGTTGCTATCATTCCTGCCTGACCGTCATTGCCAGTCGCCTTGAAAAGCATTGCCGTAATAATCAATGTTGCGATGGTCATACCGGAAACCGGATTGGAAGAGCTGCCTATCAAGCCGACGATTCTGGAAGACACTGTTGCAAAGAAGAACCCGAATACAGCAATCAGCAATGCACCTGGAAATCCTACCGGTACCACAGGCAGCATGGCTAAGGCCAAAATAACTGCAAGGCATCCGATAATCAAAACCGTTATGGACATATCCCTGTCAGTTCGAACATCATCGTCCCCGCCGGTGCCGCTTTTTGTATAGCCGCCGATGGCATCACGGAAAGTGCGAATGATCAATGGAATGGCTTTGATTAAGCTGAAGATGCCTCCGAAAGCTACCGCTCCTGCTCCAATATAGCGAATGTAGTTGTCCCATATACCCCAATGATCCAGCTGGCCGATTGGCACCTGTGCCGGGTATAGTGTCACTTGGCCTCCACTGCCGATATAGAGAATAAGGGGGATGATGGCAAACCAGCCCAAGGCAGCTCCTGACAGCATATATGCGGAAATCTTGGGGCCGATAATATAGCCCACCCCCAGAAGCGCTGGCAGAATGTCAGCACCAAAGGCCGCCCCCCTGTAACCGGGGATGATGGTTTCTATTTCACTGGGAAACAAGCCAAATCCATCCGTCAGAAATTTGTATACTGCACCAATTGCCACGCCCAAAAATGTGGTTCTGGCCTTCTCGCCCCCTTCTTCCCCTGCCAGCAGCACTTCAGCACAGGCAGTCCCCTCCGGGTAAGGCAATGTCTCATGTTCATTCACAATTAATGCCCTTCTCAATGGAATCATAAACAGCGTTCCCAAAATACCGCCAAGAAGCGACAGGATGGTAATGGTAAGCAGGTTGGGGGTACCCAGATTCCATTCAGCTGACCAGATAAAGAGGGCAGGCAGGGTAAATATGGCACCCGCAGCCAAAGACTCCCCTGAAGAGCCAATGGTCTGAACGATATTGTTCTCTAAAATGGAGTCCCTTTTCAGAATGCCCCGGATGATGCCCATGGATATGACAGCAGCTGGTATGGAAGCGCTTATGGTCATGCCCACCTTTAGACCCAGGTATGCATTTGCCGCTCCGAAAACCACTGCAAGGATAAGTCCGATGGTCAAAGAAGTTCCGGTAAATTCGGGAAGTATTTGATCTGCTGAAATATATGGCTGGAACTCTTTCTTTTCCGATTTGCTTTTTTGCATGACAATCCCCATTTCAATGTAGTTTATTCCTTGTTATCCTTGCCATATATTCTTTTTTCTATGAGAAAAAAACGGGATCAAGCGCTGCACCTCGGTGCATCTTGTCCCGTTTTGATATTAAAAATTTTCCAGTTTTAAGCCTCTTATCCTGCTAGTTTGCAGAAGCGCTTCTCACCGTGCGCCTTCCCATTACTTAAACTGGCTGGGGTGCTTTTCGAAGAAGTCTGCTCTGGGAGGCAGGGTTTTCAGAGTATGCACTTTGGGATTGTCCATAAAGTCGTATACCGTGTCAAAAATCCGATTCCAATCCCAGAAATCCTTTCCAAAGCCCAGATAATCACATACCATTTCCGTACCCTTTGGCGCTATGGGATGCATCAGTACAATGGAAGTGCGCAGCATATGGAAGGCATTTATAACGATTTGTGCCTGAAGATCCATGTTATTCGTGTCTTTTACTTCTTTCATGCCGCTGACCCAGTATTTGTTGGCATTTCGAATATAGGTATCCATCAGATTCATCACATTGTGGAATTCATACTTGTACATTAATTTTTCATATTCCAGTATGGTATCCCTGGCTTCCTGCAGCACCGATTCGCTGACCTGCCCTACGGGCACCTTCCCGTCATAGTATTGCTGAGAGGTGTAGAAGCAGGAACGAGCCAAACGGTTCAGCACATTGGTCAACAGGTTCCCTTCCTTCAGGGCCGGGTCTCCATCCCTTTCATTCGCCTTGGGATTCAGGGGCTTGGGCTGGAAGCTTACACTTCTGATACCCAAACCCAAACCCAAAAAGTGTGCTCGCAGCTGCTCTGCTGTATAGTAGTTCAAAAGCTCCGAAGCCATAGGCGGTTTTACCTTACCGCTGCTGCTGGCCTTCTTATCCAGAAACAGAACATGACTGTTGGCAATTAGATTGGGCAGCTGCATCTGGCCCTCTCCGGGATGAATAGTGGGATTGCTGCCTTGAAAGGCCAAGAACATGGCCATCTCAGCCAGACCATAAAAATAGATGTTATCCTCACCGATGAACTGATAGACCTGGGCATCAGGGGAACACCACCACTTTTTCCAGTCCTGCTCTCCCATTTCCTGTTGCTCCAAATAGGTTTTGGTAAAGGAGATCGGAGCCCACAAGGATTCCGGCCATACCCAGAAGGTGAGACCTCCTATGCCTTCCTTTTCCGGTGCAGGCACTCCCCATTCCACATTGCCTGTCAACCGAAAAGGAACCAGGGTTTTGCCGGTTCTGTACCGGATATTGTTCTCTGCAAGCAGGCCGCAGGCTTTCTCGCGGTCCTCCAGATTGTCGAATACCATTTCGAAGGAGGTTTTCTTCTCTTCCTCCTCGATCTTAAAATTGGGGAGTTGACCCCGAAGAGCATCCACTTCCTCCTGAAATTCCTTCTTTACATAAATCACCGGAGGCTTAAGGAATTCCTGCAATATATTGGTCAGCATTGGCCGGGTGTTGGGAAGCTGTTTCAGGTAATCCACCCATTCCTGCAGCAGCATCTGGAAATCCTCCAGCTTGAAATACCAGTTGGTCACGTCCTTCAGGGCAGGCTTTTTCCCGGTCAGCCTGCTGCGGGGATTGATCAGTTCAGAGGGCATATACTGATGACCAAGGGAGCATTCATCGGCATAACCCTTGTCAGACTTGCAGCCTTCAATCGGGCAGTACCCTTCAACCTGTCGTCCATTCAGGTAAACATCCAGTTCCGGATCATAAAATTGGGAAGTGGTGCTTTTTATAAGATAGCCGTTGTCATACAATAAGTTGAATACCTCTTCTGAAACCTGTGCGTGGATTTCCTTAGCCCTGCCCAGTCCGGATGCGGAAAACAAATTGAGGCTGATATCATAGTGATCCAACGCTTCCTTCTGAAGCCTGTGATTATGTTCCACAAACTCTTCAACAGTGCAATCGATTTCACCATCTTCCACAAGCTGACGATAGTTCTCTGAAATCGGAGAACCGTAGCAGTCGGTGCCGGATACAAAAATCACATTTTCTTCCCCGATCCGGTCCCGCAGGAATCTGGCAAAGGCATCAGCATGGATGAAAACGCCGCCTATGTGCCCGAAGTGCAGCTCTTTATTGCCATAGGGCATCCCTCCTGTGACAACCGCTCGTTTTGGAAACAGTGGTCTCTTGTTCTCGTTTACTTGGGTCATAAAAATCTCTCCTTATATGAAGCAAATACATCATGTTAATAAACACATTAACGGAATCATTACAATTATTGAAAGCTTACAGATGAACAGCTTGAATTTGCTTAACAAAAAAGCTCTCTTCCTCACATTCCTTGAGGACGAGAGCTGAACCTCGTGTTGCCACCCCGCTTTGCCAATCTGTTGCCAGAATTGGCCTTATCGGGTACAGCCTGAGCTGTACCTTCGTTCTTTAACGGGAACACCGTCATAGCATCATTTCATAACTGAACAGGTACCAGATATGAAAATCCGTATGCCGCTCCAAGCCTTGGTTCAACCAGACTCCAATGCCCCCTCCCACCAGCAGGGGCTCTCTGTGAATGAAGGACCTGATCTACTCTTCTCTTCACCGCATTTAACCTATCTTGCTGCTTTTCATCCTTAGCGGTATATTATCATAATTGGCTTGTTTTGTAAATCATTTACCCTGCCTTACCATTATGAAATCTTCACCAATCATTGCTGCAGACGCCGTTCAATTGTTTTCTGTATCTCCTGCGGAGTCAAGCCCCTTGCTTCAACAATAGGAGTCTTTGTATTGGTATTCTCTATGCCCATGATGTTGTCATTCATGCCAGTCATGACCACGGCATCAAAACCGCTTAAAAAATCCTTGGAAGCCTTTTGCCTCGTATCAAATTCAAACACCTTGAATCCTGCATCGGTCAGATGATCGACTACCTGAGTCAGGCCTTTTTGTACTGCAATATTTTTCATAGCTGCGAACCTCCTTTTGAGCATATTGTTTCTCATCAAAGAAGTTCCAATACAAGATGTGAATTTAAAATAAAATCTGATTTTTTATGCAGATATACAAGAATAAGTAAATATGATATAGTATATGTAAACATTTGTAATTTTTGTAAGTATTCTAATCGGTAACGACACAGATATATATGGTCAAATATAAATATGCATAATATGAAATACCAAAACGTAACAGCAAAATGTTAAGAACTGAAAGACAAGGGTTAACTCATAGTTAGTATTTGGTGACATAGAAATACAGGCACCAGCTTGATCTAGGAGAGATTTTTATGATTGAAAAGATTTTTTCAAATCTATCCAAATGGAGAAACCTACCGAGTTATCAACTTGAAAGACGAGCAGATATTTTTTTCTCACTATACATTAATGACATTGTATCAAATAAGATAGGAATTCATGATGATTGGGTTGTTATACCGGAGTTCCCAGTACCGATTAAAGTAATTAGGCCTACCAATCAATACAATAATTCTTTCAAAATTGATTATCTAGTTATAGGACGCAAATCAAACAGAGTTATCTTCATTGAACTTAAGACAGACAACTCTTCGAGAAGGGACAATCAAGACTTATACCTTGAAGAAGCGAAGAATAAAGGATTGTTTAATTTATTAGTTGGCCTAAAGGATGTTTTTAATGCATCTTCAAGCAAGAAGAAATATTTGCATTTGTTTTTAGAATTAAGAGATTTAGGACTTGTAAACTTTGATGGTATATTGGTATCCTTGGTGAGGAAAAGTCAGCAGGGAACTGGTGAAGCTATTAGAAACATAGAAATATGCGATAATAGATTGACAAGTACAAAACCAGAAATACTGTATATTCAACCATCAGGATCTGGGACAAATATTATAAATTTTATTGACGTTGCTGAAATTATTCAAAAAGAATATGATGATTCTTTATCACTCTCATTTGTTAATGCGCTAAAAGAATGGGAGTCGAAAGGTGCTGGTGAACTTTGAGGCAGTTATGTCACCTAACAACGCACTCAGCGCAAGGGGCAAAACAGGCAGCAAGACTCCGGAGTATCTTCAGAGCAATAATATTTGTTTAAACATTAAGCACGTTTCCCTTTGGCCAGCTCCTTTAATATCTCTGTATCTGCCGGGCAGAAATGATATTCCGGTATTTCCTCGCATGTAATCCATTTCAAATCGTTATGCTCTATTAACTGTGGCATTCCATCAGCTATTGTTGCGTTGAACAAGGTAAGGTTCACGATCATATCAGGATATTCGTGCACAACTTCCATAAATACATCGCCAACTTCCAAAGTGACAGCAAGTTCCTCTTTACATTCGCGGACAAGAGTTTGTTCCTTCGTTTCACCTTTTTCCATCTTACCACCAACAAACTCCCACAAAAGACCGCGCGCCTTATGTGCAGGCCGCTGGCAAATCAAAAACTTATCCTTATCCCATATCAGAGCTGCGACCACTTCTACCATTTTTATCTCATCCTCTGTATTCTGCATACGCTTTTCTCAATAAACTCGTATCTCTGCACCAACCATTTTATCATACAAAAGTAGAATAAAATAAATTGTTGCGGTTTTTCGTATTATTCACCAATTTGGTTCTTCAGCAGGGCGCTGATCAGCTCTGCTCGACTGCCTACATCGTATTTTGAAAAAATATTCCTTGTATGCGTTTTTACAGTGTTCTCACTGATAAACAAAGCTCCGGCAATTTCGCGGTTGGATTTGCCGGAAAGGATCCACTGCAATACCTCCTGCTCCCGGACGGTCAGCGGATCAAGCGTTTTGATATGCTGAATAATATCCGTTTGCTGTAATTGACTCATCTGGTCATAGGTGGTCAGGTAGGTGTGGTTTTTCAACAGCAGAACAAGCCTATTGTTGAGAGGTGGCAGCATGACCAGTGTTACGCATACCACTGTAAGAGCGATAACCGCCACCTCTGCACCTGGAAGCTCCATGGATGTCACTGCTATTCCAAGGACGTCTCCGCAAAGTATGCCAAGCACATTTGCAGAAAGTCCGATGCCAAACAGCTGTGCCGGATTATCGGAGTAATCCAGCATCTCTCCAAGTATGCTCCACCAAAACAGATCAAAAACACCGCAAGCTCCAAGCATCAAGGTATCCACAATGAGATAATCAACAGCGTTTCGTCCAAGCAGCATAAAGCTTATGAATGCACCAATAATCATTGCCATGCCAACATACAGAATCCTGGAACGCTTCGCTTTCATAGGCAGGTTACGCATAATGGCGAGCGCTGCAATATAAGGCACGGCCCAATACCAGCTTACCAACCCTGTCAGATGCTCAAAAGCGGGATTGATGACCTGATACATCAGACCGGAATTAATTGTGATAATGAAAACAAATAGGCATAGTAGCATTAATGAATTTTTAATACCTGCATGAGCCTTGTTTTTCAATATCTTGCTTCGCTCGTCTTCTATCGCCGTCGGAAGTATCCAAATAAAAGCCATACCGATTAGAAGGCACAGCATAGAAAGGCCAAGCCCGATAAATGGCGACTGGTTCATTGCAACCACGTTGACCGCAATCATCAACAGATTGGAATAAATCAGAACAGCGGCACAGGATTTAATGCGCTCGTTCTTGGAGGTAAAGGCTCCTAGAAAATAACCCCATGCTGCCACCGCACAGCCGCTAAAGTATCCGCTGACAGCCAGTCCAACCATCCAAAATGCAGAGGGGGCAAAAAAGAAGGGGATAGCGGCAGCCAGGCATAAACCCATAGCGCCCAGCATTACACTCTTGGCATGCTTTTGCGATCTCACCATCATGCCGCATGTAAAAAGCCCTATGAAATGTGTGATCATCGCAGCCAGGATATAATGGGATGTGTCTATTCCATACAAATTTAACAGGCTGTAAAGCACCTGTCCCTCAAACAGGAAGGAAAGCACGTACGCAAAAGAAAATGAAAACGCCGCTATGGAAATCCTGCGAGCATTCAATAATTTATGACTGTTCATTTAATCTCTCCCAAGTCACCATGTGACGCTTTACACCAGGATAAACGAAGATATTGTGAAGGCAAATCGACCTATTTTGTTATCTACCTTGAATTGATCCCGCCCCTATTTCACTATATACTATTATATTTGCTGAGAAATAGAATTTCAATTAATTTTGTCATTTTATGTAGTATTGTGTTTTTTTACCGTATTCTACACTTGGCTGGAAATTCCTTCCTGCTCTCGGTCAATAACTGATTGGTTTAACCGCAAAAACATGAAAAAAGAAAAATTTGTCACAATAAAGTCACAATTATACGCCAAAAAGCAAAACGGATTTCAAGTAAAAACCTGAAACCCGCTTGGATGGCGGAGAAGGAGAGATTCGAACTCTCGAAACCGTTTCCGGTTTACACGATTTCCAATCGTGCGCCCTCGGCCAGACTAGGCGACTTCTCCATGTTTCATTCCATGATATTCTTTTTTGCAACAGATATAATTCTACACGATTGCAGGCTTCTTGTCAACCAAATGGCTTAAGAATTTCTGTTGTGTTCTTGAAGATATAATTGGAATAAGTACAGTTTTGTACCTATTCCATTTTTGTAGTTTAATAATTATGAATCCTATCTCACTTTGAGTTTATTACAGCTTTGAGCTCACTACTATTTTTCTTTTTTTGAAAACTTGTAAAGAGACAAAACAGACATAAGAACCATAAAAAACAGAACATAGATAAAGCTGGCAGAGGAACTCAATGTGGTATCTCCCACCTTGAAGGCAATTCCCAATTCCAGGCGGAATCCCTCCAACGCTTCAGCAGGTGCTCCTGCAAAGGTTACTTTCTCTGCTTGTTCCATCATAATCTTCCGAAACAAAACAGCTGCATGAGATGGAGGGAAAATCTTAATTGCCGTTTGCACAGCAGATGGCAGATTCCCAATGGGAATGTAGATGCCGGTTAAAAACCCGATCAGGGTTCCAATTATGGTGCTGGCAGCTGAAAAAGCATTGACGCTGTTGAACCAGGACACCAGATAAAACATCATAATACTGGAAGAAGCAGTGGTGAATAAAATGAGCCCCATTACCTTTAACACTGCTTTTACAGCCAGAAGCTCTCCCCCATATAATACAATGTACACTTCGGCAAGCACAAACGTCAGCAACGTCAAAATCAGGCTGATAAAAAAAGCACTGACAACGTATCCTCCTGTGATGGTGCTTCTTTTCAGAGGAGATACAGCAAAGTCTTTATACAGACCATATTTTTTATCAACAATAATCGTACCCATTGCACCAAGTGATGTTGTTATAGGGGTAACAGCCAGCAGGCCTGACATAATCCAGCTGTCCATGAGAAATCGTGCACCGGGCATATCACTCATACCTTGTACAATCATATCACCTAAAAACAATACATACAGACCGATGATGATAAACACCGATAGAAGCGAGAAGAATACACTGCTCTTATCGCGGAAAAATATAAGCAGATTACGCTTTAACAAGTATCTCATTCTCGAATCTCCTTTCCGGTTATTTGGATAAAGGCATCATCCATATTGCCTTCTATCACCTGAAATCCTCGTATCTTACTCCTGCATTGCTCCAGCAGAGGCAGAGCCTCCATGGTGGAATTCAATTGAACAATTATGGTATCACCTTGTATTTTACCGGACATGTTCATGGCTGTTATGATTTGTTCGACTTCCTCAATATTGTCTGTATGTAAAATGAGATGATCCATGCTGTATTGCTCCATTAGTTGAGCAGGAGTGCCTTTCGCTGCGATGAGCCCGTCATCAATAATAATAACGTAGTCGGCCTGTGCTGCTTCCTCCATATAGTGAGTGGTAAGAAATATGGTCATGTTCTTTTCTTTTCGCAGATTCTCAATCGCATCCCAGACATTCTGACGAGTCTGCGGATCCAGCCCTGTAGTGGGCTCATCCAGTATCAGTATCTTCGGTATGTTAACCAGTGCGCGTGCAATATCGGATCGTCTTTTCTGCCCACCCGACAATTTGCCATAAGGCCGATCCAGGTAGGATTCAACCCCTGTGCTTTGTACAGCATAATCTACCGCAGCCTTAATTTCCTTTTTACTGGAATGATAAAAGCTCCCCCGAATCATCATATTTTCCCTTACCGTAAGCATATCATCCAGTACATGATCCTGAAATACCATGCCTATTGAAGCACGTATCTTGTCATCCTCTTTGCCCAGAGTGTACCCATTTACAACAACTTCTCCATCATCCGGCTTCAGCAAGGTGCCAAGCATATTAATGGTGGTTGACTTCCCAGCTCCGTTGGGTCCCAGAAAAGCAAACAAAGAACCCCTGTCTACATAAAAGTCGATCCCCTTTACTGCCTCAACTAATCCGTAGGACTTTTTCAGCCCCGATACCGTAATAATCTTACTCATTCCCAGATCCCTTCTCAATAACGAATATTGATTGCGACTTTGATAATAATAAATGATTATGCTTTAGATTATATATACATTCATGCCTGTTTACCATAGAAATATTTATAGATGTATGAAATATCCATTGCTTTTTGATATAATATAAAAAACGACATACAGATACCTCGATAGCATGACAAAGCAATGCTCAGAAATAGCTGATTGCGATAAATTACATATTTTCTTTAAGGAAGGGTCACATGAGCAAAATAAGAAAAGTAAAAATTGATGGAAATGAAAAAGCAGCTGCAATTATGCCTCTGTATCATGAAAATAAAGTTGAGGAATCCAGAGCGCTGGAATTGGAAGTGCTCACCGAGATAAAGGAGTCCGGTCAAAACTTGTGCCCATGCTTAGGTATCTGTGAAAGAGCGGGTAACTGTGTGGATTGCATACTACTCCATAGAGCACACAAAGACCACTTGCCCCGTTGTCTTTGGAAAATGGTGAGAGAACGGGTACCGGACCACAACGGGCTTTGTGACGAAAAACCAAGATCCGGCAGCAAGCTTAACCCTTATAAATAGCTTGCTTCAAATATAAAGGGGCAGTCTTGTTTACACTAACGTTAAATAATAGGAGGTTACGGTTATGAAAAAAAGTGAACTGCAAAACTTAAGAAAGTACGCAGGTGATCTGTCAGGCATTTACGGGATGCAGGATTTTACCTACAATGAGGGGAGGGCAAAGGGATTGCGCGCCATACAGCTCAAGAACGGGCGAGGCCTGGAAGCAACCTTGCTGCCCGACCGGTGCCTGGATGTCCCTTATTTTTCATATAAGGGGATTAACCTGGGGCTGGTCACCAAAGTCGGCCTTAGTGCTCCAACCTATTATA